>NZ_JBBEUE010000023.1:0-52673 GCF_037402435.1 Acinetobacter sp. NS-4
CTTTGTGTGGTAACTCAACTGATAGCTCTAGTCCTTATGTTTTTCAAGTCAATTTCTTATCCGCGATTCGGGTTACTTTATTGTTTATTTCTAAAATCATTTGAATAGCAACATGGAGTTTTTATGTTTTGAGTTAATGTAATATTAAAAAATTATTTTTCATAAGAATAATATTTTATTGCATATGTCTATTTTTTTAGCTGGGGACAAATAGCTTGTGAAACTATGTTAGATTATTTTTAATGATGTTATTATTAAAAGCAATGTTTATAAATATCTTATTTTTATGTCTGATTTTATTCGAAAAATAGAAGGAGATCTAATCTTCTCAAAAAAATATACGTTTTGTACTTTGATGACCCGTTATGATGAATATTTGGAAATGGTCGAAAGTGCTAAACTTGCAGGATTTGATAGTGAAGATATTGAATTCTTTTTTTTTGACAATAAAAAATCGAATCAATTTGATGGTTATAGTGGTATTAACCGTGCTTTACGTGAAGCAGAAGGACGATACTTAATCTTTTGTCATCAGGATATTCTTTTTAAATATGATTGTAGAGAAGTTCTTGATCAAAGATTACAAGAACTCGAATGTATTGATCATAATTGGGGAGTCGCAGGGAATGCAGGTAAAAATGAGAATGGTAATACTTATATTCGTATCTCAGATCCACACTTTTTAGACTTAAAACATGGTGAATTTCCTGAATCTGTAATGAGCCTTGATGAAAATTTCTTGATTATTAATCGAAAGCATAATCTTTCTACGACTGAGTTTCTCTTGAGAGGATTTCATCTATATGCGATAGACTTGTGTCAAAATGCTAGAAATTTAGGTTTAAAAAATTATGTAATTGATTTTCATTTATATCATAAAAGTCCTGGAAAAGTTGATCAAAGTTATTTTGAGGCGCAACAGGATTATATGGACATGCAATATTTTAGGAAAAAATCTCAATTTTTTTGGGCAATGTGTTCACAATTCTATGTATCTAACAGTCGGTTAAAAAATATTTTTTTTAATTTGAGACGCATATTGCGTTTAGCAAGGACTATACTCAAGAAAAAAGATAAAAATATTAAGCAGAAATGTGAAAAAATTTAGATCAAGAAAACTTTATTAAAATTTCATCAATTCTGTTTTTATAGGTATGGAATTTTTCTACTTTATACATTGCTAATTTAGGTTCAATATCAATAGCTTGAATTTTTGTCGATAATTCAAGCGGATTTGAAAAACAGATAATTTCACTATTAATATCAAAGGCAAAATCCAAGTCTTTAACATACTCGCTGACTAATATACTGCCACATGCAGGCGCTTCAAAGCAGCGCATATTCATACCCTGACGTATGTTTGTCTTATTAATCATATTTAACACAAAACGGTGCTGTCGATATAAATTAGCGACTTCAGTCAGCGGAATATTATGAGGATGAACATTACAATCCGGTTTATGCAGTTGATGCCAGCCTTTGCCATAAATGGTCAATGGCACAGGAATCTGTTCAATTAATTCCTGACGGTCTTGGGACCAAGCACCAATAAATAATAGTCGATCTTTTTTGGGAGTATCATTGGCAAAGAAAACATTGGGGTTAAATGCCAATGGCAGATATGCGGTTTTTTCTAAGCCGATTTTCTGAGCATCTTCAACAAAGCTTGAGTCCGTAAAGCAATATAAATCAATAACATCTTTGGATTTAAGCAATCTTTCATCAAAAAAATCACCAATCCAGTGTGCTTTTTTTGCTTTGGATTCATGAAGTACTTTTAGCAAATGCTCGTTAAAATAAAATAGATCCGCAATTAAAATCAGATCAGGCTGAAATCCTGCTAACTTTTTTTTAAGCAGGTTTGCTGTATATTTATCTTTATTGAAAATGAGCTTCTTGACTGTGCGTTCAAGGTTATTGTTGTGATTTAATGCAAAACCCTGAATATTATATTCTTGATTTGGAAGATCTGAGGCAAGTAAGTTTTCATACCATTGCAGAATACCGCCTCGTTTTCCGATGATCAGTATTTTAAATTTTTCCATCAGAATTTATTCACATTCCCTTTTGAAACGGTGTAAAGAAAAATTAACATAATTCCTCATTTGTCTACTTAGGTATGACGATGATGGACATTAGAGAATTTAGGATGGGGGTTTTTAATAAAAGAGAAGTTTTCAATTATGCCATTCTCGAGAATTAATCACAACTTTGTAAAAATCTAACATATCTGTTTTTATTTATTTCTATTATAAATATTCTTTCCTCCTTCAACTTTACGAAAATGCTTATAAGACCAGACATACTGCTCAGGCGCAACATTAATCATCTCTTCTAGATTCTGATTCAAGCGATCTACAGAAGTTTGTAAATCTTTCGATAAAATCTCATGTGATAGTGGTGAACAATGAATATTAAATCCACAACATCCATCACGAATACAACTGAGACCTTATGATATTGCACTGTGTTTTACTAGCTAGTTTTGAAACTAGAGTAGTGGATAATGTCTTTTGACCAAAAAAAATAGAATAAATACCTCCGGATGCTTTGGGAAGGTGGTCCGGCAAAATGAGAGTCAATCTACCCTGCTTAAGGTGTTTAAAGATAGCACGTACACCATTTTCATCTGTAGGGACAAGAGTTGCATTCAATTGTTATCTTGCTTCTAACATAAAACGATCTACTGCTTTATTTTTATTCGGCTTGTACATAATTATGGGGGAGCAATATTGATTAAGCCATGCATTTAGAAGTTCCCAACAGCCAAAATGACCAATAACAACAATTACACCCTTTTTATTGGCTAAAGCTTCAGTCAAGTGCTGTTTCCCATAAATATTTTTTAATAAACCTAGATTATATTCAGGAGACATTCCTCCAACATTTAATTGATTCAACGTAGGTCATACATTGGTTTATTAGGCTTTTTTTGATAAGAACTTTATGTTGTTGTGCGCTTAACTCTGGATAAGCTAATTGCAGATTAATCCGTGTAATTCGCTTCATGGATGAATTATAGTTATATAAAAGGAAGCCAATCCAAGACGTAATCAATTGCAGAACCGATAGAGGCAGTAAGGAAACAAGTTTGAATAAAAAATACATAAAAATGCACAACTCTTTATAACCAAGATAATTATAAAAAGAAAGTTTTGGAAAGAGTTTTATTGCATCAAAGATGCTGCGCCATTTCTAAAATATAGAGAATAAAATTAAAATTCTTTAGAACAAAATAAAGAAAAACAAATTATTAAAACCACTGAAGAGCATAGAGCATTCAGTGGGATGGGGGAGTAAATTATTGAGGTTTATCCGGATTACCCTTCAATACCATATAAATCAAGCCGACAAAAATAAGTAAGGCCCCACCTAAACTACTTACACAAAAATAAAGAATGCGTTCATTGGTATCCATGTTAAATAAGCCATTGGCCAAAATGTAACGCATGAAAAGCCATTGTGCGATAGAGAACACAATCAACATGATGCCACGATTACGAACAGCAGGACGCATAGCCATAGCTTGCTTAACTCAATAATGGAAAAACAGGGCTATTATGCCATTAGCAAGCATCAATCTCAATTCATTCCATTTGAGTGTTCTGCTGACCTAATTCAAGATGTGAAGGGAAATCTATGTTTAAACGCTATAAGGGTTAATATTTCCATAACAATTTCTAAAACGTTTATAAGACCAAATATACTGCTCTGGCATTTTTGTAATCATGAGTTCCATTTCCTGATTTAAGCATTCAACACTTTTTTGCAGATCTTTTGATAAAATCTCATTTGATAGTGGAACACATTGAACAGTAAAACTGGAAGTATCAGGATTTCTTATACAGCTTAAACCAATTACATTACACTGAGTTTTATATGCCAATTTAGAAACAATGGTGGTGGATAAGGTATTTTGCTGAAAAAAATGAGCATAAATTCCTCCCGAAGGTTTAGGTAAATGATCGGGAAGAATGACGGTAAGGCCACCTTGCCTTAAGTGTTTGAAGATAGCACGTACACCAGTTTCATCGGTTGGAACCAATACTGCATTGGTCTTTTGACGCGATTCTAAAATATAGCGGTTAATGCCTTTTATCTTATTCGGCTTATACATAATCATTGGCTGAGTATGAGTGCAGAGCCAGGCATTTAAGAGTTCCCAGTTACCAAAATGTGGTACAACGACAATAACGCCTTTTTGATTGCTCAAAGCTTCTGTTAAATAGTTTGCGCCATGAATTTTATTTAAAAGTTTTAAACTGTATTGAGGCGACATACCCCAGCATTTAATGCATTCTACATAGCTTAAGCATTGGCTTCGAATACTGTCATGGAGCAGTTTTGATCTTTGTGCCGCTGTCAATTCTGGATAAGCAAGCTTTAAATTAATACGAGTTATGCGTTTAAAGGATGAATTTCTTATACACAGTAACCATGCTGCAAAGCAGGCCAGATTTTGCAAAATGCGTAAAGGTAGCAAGGCTAAAACTTTTAGAATGAAATACATGATTTGTTAGAATAGACTCTTAAGATATGAGGTTGGATTAGAATTTTGGCAAGAGTCTAAAAATCTAAGATAGAACTGATCAAAAAAGAAGAGAGTCTTAACAACAAAATATAAGCAATTAAATCAATGTTATATTGTACACATGGGTTTGATTCTTAAACAGGATAGCATATAGCGTTTAAGAAACTATTATCAAAAATCATCAAAATTTTAATCATTGTGTATTCTATTTTTGAAGCAATAAAAAACCCTGCATAAAGCAGGGTTTTTTATTGCTAGTTAAAGAAGAATTAAGCTTCTGCTTTAGTTTCAGCTTTAGGTTTTTCGCGTAAACGAATACCCAAATCACGCAATTGGTTACCTTCAACTGGAGCAGGTGCTTGAGTAAGCGGACATTCAGCAGTCTTGGTTTTTGGGAATGCAATCACGTCACGAATTGAAGATGAACCCGTCATCAACATTACAAGACGGTCAAGACCAAATGCCAAACCACCGTGCGGAGGCGCACCAAATTTCAAGGCATTTAACAAGAAGCTGAATTTCTCTTCTGCCTCTTCTTCACCAATGCCTAAAGCTTCAAAGATGGCTTTTTGCATTTCAAGATTGAAGATACGAAGTGAACCACCACCGATTTCAGTACCATTCAATACCATGTCATAAGCAACAGAAAGCGCAGCACCTGGGTTGTTCTTCACTTCTTCAACGCTTGATTTAGGCAGCGTGAATGGGTGATGAACAGAGGTCCATTTGCCATCATCAGTTTCTTCGAACATAGGGAAGTCAACAACCCAAAGTGGAGCCCACTCGCAAGTTGCCAATTTCATGTCGTGACCGACTTTAATACGTAAAGCACCCATTGCATCATTTACAACTTTCGCTTTGTCCGCACCGAAGAATACGATATCGCCATTTTCAGCACCAACACGTTTCAACAAATCAAGCACGATTGGTTCGATGAATTTAACGATTGGAGATTGAAGACCTTCGATCCCTTTTTCAAGTTCGTTGACTTTAATGTAAGCCAAGCCTTTCGCACCGTAGATGCCCACGAATTTAGTGTATTCGTCAATCTGGCTACGCGGTAAAGCGCCAGCACCTGGTACGCGAAGCGCAACGATACGACCTTTAGGGTCTTTAGCAGGGCCTGCGAATACTTTGAACTCAACGTCTTGCATCATGTCTGCAACGTCAACAAGTTTCAAAGGAATACGCATATCCGGTTTGTCAGATGCATAGTCACGCATTGCATCTGCATAAGTCATACGCGGGAATTTATCGAATTCAACGTTTAGAAGTTCTTTGAACATCTTAACTGTTAAACGTTCCATTAAATCCATGATGTCATCGTCACTCATGAACGATGTTTCAACGTCGATTTGGGTGAATTCAGGCTGACGGTCAGCACGTAAGTCTTCATCACGGAAACATTTAGCAATTTGGTAGTAACGATCGATACCGCCAACCATCAACAACTGTTTGAACAATTGTGGAGATTGTGGAAGTGCGTAGAAACTACCGTTAGAAACACGACTTGGAACTAGATAGTCACGCGCACCTTCAGGCGTTGCACGCGTCAAGATAGGAGTTTCAACGTCTAAGAAACCATTTTCTTCGAAGTAGTTACGAATCAGGTTGGTTAATTTAGAACGGAAACGTAGGCGATCTAACATTTCTGGACGACGGATGTCCAAGAAACGGTATTTCAAACGTACTTCTTCAGAAATATTTGTGTTTTCGTCATTCAATGGGAATGGCGGAGTTTCAGAAGCAGCAAGAACTTCGATCTCTTTACCAAGAACTTCGATTTGACCGCTAGTGATATTCGCGTTTTCAGTACCTGCATAACGACGACGTACACGGCCTGTAATTTTTAATACGAATTCTGAACGTGATTTGTCCGCAGTTGCGAATGCTTCAGGAGTATCTGGATCGATAACCACTTGCACTAGACCGTCACGGTCGCGCATATCAAGGAAGATTACACCACCGTGGTCACGGCGACGGTGTACCCAACCGCATAATGTTACGGTTTGGTCAATTTGAGCTTCGGTTAAAGAACCGCAGTAATGAGTTCGCATCATAGCGTTAGAAATCCAACTATATGGGTTAAGGAAAGCACATACGTAAACAGCGTACTGCTTTTATTCGAATGTTGAATTATGCCTCTTTGAAGCATAGGTCACAAGAACTACTACCAAAAACACCATGATTTTGACCTGGGAGCGATTAAAGTATCGGTTCGAGAATTATCCCAGGCGATGATTTCTGTCAAAAAATAAAAATAGAATGCAGCCTAATGTGAATGTGATTAATGCACCCTGACTAAATTCATTGATGGCTCGACCAGTAAAATAATAGAGATCCGATTGCCAAACTTCTGATGGAATATACCGTGCATAATCCCAAACCGAAATATTGCCCATTATCAAAGAGAGGCTGACTAAACCGATTGCAAAGGTTTTAATCTTACGGCTGATTTTAAAATGTTGCTGATACTTCTGATAATAGTGCAGACTCATCCAAGCTAAAAATGGCAAAGCCAAGGCAGATGTCCCGATTTGTAATACCCGATGCATCGGGTAGGTCTGTCCGAGTAAATTGACCGATTGTGCTAAAAAATCCCGAAAGGCAAACGTACGAAAATCAATATGCGTCAGTCCGTCCCAAATCAGATGTGTCGCTGTACCGATGATTAATGCAACACAAACAGTGATGATAAATTTAATCACTGATCCAAAACTATGTAGATTTAAATCGTGTTGAATACCCACAAAACGATACATCGCAGGGCGATAAATCCCATACCACAAGGCGCAAAATCCGAGTCCAATCCATAAGTTGGGATGAATCAGAGACGTCCAAAGGTGTGTCACATTGGATTGTTCTTGGGTAAATAAACGATAGAGGTCTGGCACCATACAACCAATCGCAAGCGCTGCAACGGGAAGCATATGTCCAGTAAGTTTGGAAATAGGAGGGGCAAGTACCGCGTGAGATAAGGTAAAAGGCATCTAAAATTATTTAAGAATCTATCGTTATGGAATAAAACTTGAAATAGTTTAACTCAAGCATCAGAAATGAAATGTTTTTTATTGCAAAAAAAATGAAATGTTATAATATAACGTAATTCAAAAATCGCAGCTTTGAGCCAGTTCCATGTTTTTCCATAAGAATTTAATTACCTTGTCTATTTTTGCCGTTGTCGCACCTGCTGTTTTTGCCGATGAACTCCCTCAAAGCCAACAATTAGAAACAATCAAATTGCAGGCACATCCTTTAGTCCAGTCGGCTGCAGATTTTGCAGTGGCCGATCAGTTGATTGATCACAAAAAGCTTGCTGAAGGCGGCACGACCATTGGTGATGCTTTGGCTGGTGAGCTTGGGGTGACTTCGAACCAATATGGTTCAGGTTCAAGCCGTCCGGTTATTCGCGGACAGGATGGCGCGCGGGTCAAAATCTTGCAACATGCCTCTGAAACAGCAGATGTATCCACTCTTTCACCAGACCATGCAGTAACCGTGGATCCTGTTTTAGCGAAACAGATCGAGATTATTCGTGGACCATCAACTTTACTCTATAGCGCAGGGACAGTGGGTGGACTGGTTAATGTGACAGATAATAAGATTCCCACCCAAATACCGGAAAAGGGTTATCAAGGACAGCTGGGCTTACGTTATAACAGTGGTAGTGATGAAAAACTGGCCAGTGCAGGGGCGACCGTTGCTTTAACTGATCAAGTGGCATTACGTGTTGAAGGGTCAAAACGGGATGCCAACAGTTATATTGCGCCAGATTATGTTCATGAGGGTGAAAAAGAACGTCGTGTAGGTAACACCTTTGCTGAAGGCGAGACAGTCAATATTGGATTGTCCTGGATTCATGACCGAGGCTTTAGCGGGATTTCATATAGCAACCGTCAGGACCAGTATGGCTTGCCGGGCCATAGCCATGAATATGAAGATTGTGCGGTATCAGGGAATTCATTAATTGGTTGTGGCCAGCAGCCAGGACATACGCATGAGGAAGAACATGCTGCTGGACCGTGGGTCGATCTAAAAACAGAGCGCTATGATTTTCGCACTGAATTAAGTGATCCTTTTGCTGGTTTTCAAAAACTTCGTGCTCATGCCAGCTATACCGACTACAAGCATGATGAAATTGAAGAAGACAATATTGCCACGACTTTCAAGAGTCAAGGCTATGATGCGCGTTTGGAATTGCTGCATCATCCTATTGCCAACTGGGAAGGGGTAATCGGTGGGCAGTATAATCAGCAAAAGCTTGATATTGATGGTGAAGAAGCTTTACTGGATCCGACCAAAACCCAAAAGTGGAGTCTGTTTGCTTTAGAGCATAAACAGTTTGATGATGTACATGTTGAACTTGGCGCACGTCTAGATCAGCAAAAAATTGAGATTGATTCCAATAAAAAAGATTTTGATGATTATGGTTTTTCCTATTCAGGCGCCGTGAACTGGGAATTTGCACCGAGCTATAAATTGTCTCTGGTCGGCTCTCATCAAGAGCGTCTGCCTCTGGCGCAAGAACTGTATGCCAATGGTAAGCATTTCGCGACCAACACTTATGAACGTGGTAATGAAAATTTAAGCGCAGAAAAATCCAATAATCTGGAACTTGGTCTGCATTATGAGCAGGATAAGTTTGATTACCATGTGCATGTCTATCACAACTGGTTTGATAACTATATTTATGCCCAAACCTTGGATAATTTTAAAGATTTCCGCCTGGTTGAATATACTCAGGACAAAGCCAAGTTCTATGGCGCTGAAGCAGAAGCTTCTTATGCTTTAACCGACACTTATAAACTGGGTGTATTTGGCGATTATGTACGTGGCAAAATTGAGGGAGAAAATGCACCGCGTGTTCCGGCAGGCCGCCTCGGTACAAAAGTAGATGCAAGTTTTGATGATCACTGGTCAGGTTTGGCTGAGTATTACCATGTTTTTAATCAGGACAAGATTGCCAGCTATGAGTCTGAAACAGATGGCTATAACATGCTGAATCTGGGACTGTCTTATGCTGGTCAATTGAAAGATCGCAATGATTACCGTGTCTATTTCAAAGCCAATAACCTGCTGGATGAACAGGTTTATTCGCATGCATCGTTCCTGTCCAATATTCCGCAAGTGGGGCGTAATTTTACCCTCGGTTTAGAATTGGGTTTTTAATCTGAAGCTGGGCAGGACATGCCAGTTGAAACTGGCATCACAGAAATCCTCTTGATAAATCAAGCAATAAAACCTAGTCTGATGCCATTGGACTAGGTTTTTTGTTATGCGTATTTTTCAACGAATTCATCAGAAATTGAATTGGTCACGCCGTCGTTATGTCAGTGTGATTGTCGGTTTGCTGGCTTTGGGTTATCTCTCATCGGCCATTTATCATACCTATAAACCCTTGCCTGAAGGCCTGGATTTTACCGGTAAGTTGCGGCATGCCGAGGTGAAATTTATTGCAGACCAAACCTATCTCGATGCGAGTGGAAAACAGCAGCAAGATCATCATATTTTTAATGAAATGTTAAAAATGATTGATGAAGCACAAAGTACGATTGTGCTGGACATGTTTTTATTCAATAGCGAAGTCGGGGAGTCGACGCTACCCCACCGGGCACTGGCGCAACAACTCACCGATGCCTTGATCTTAAAACGCGGTGTGCAGCCAAATATTGAAATTAAGGTGATTACCGACCCGATTAATTCTGTCTATGGTGGTATTGCACCCAAGCATTATCGTCAGTTGCGTAATGCAGGTATTGACGTGATTGAAACGGATTTAAGACCGCTACGTGCATCCAACCCATTGTGGTCTGGTTTCTGGTATATCTGTTGTCAGGATGCTGGCAATAATCCTGAAAAAGGCTGGTTAAGCAATCCGTTTGGGAAGGAAAAAATTACCCTGCGCAGCTATTTTAACCTGTTTAATTTTAAAGCCAATCACCGTAAAACCCTAGTGGTAGATACTGCTCAGGGTTGGAAAGCACTGGTGACTTCTGCCAATCCGCATGATGGCAGTTCACGTCATTCCAATGTTGCCTTGCTGGTAACGGGCAATACAGCCATTGACGTATTGAAGACCGAGCAGGCTGTGGGCCGGATGTCCAAAGGCGATATTCCAATGGTGATTGTGGGTGAATTTGAAGCTGAAAAGTCTTTGCCGCAAGTTCAGGTTTTGACAGAAAAAGCCATTTATGATGCAACACTCAAACTGATTGAAACCGCCAAACCCAAAGAGCAGATTGATCTGGCGATGTTCTACTTGTCAGAACGGTATATTGTTAAAGCCTTGATTGCTGCACATGAACGTGGGGTTAAAGTCCGAGTACTGCTGGATCCGAATAAGGATGCGTTTGGGCGGAAAAAAAATGGCATTCCCAACCGGCAAGTCGCCTCTGAATTGAATGATGCGGGTGTGCCTGTACGTTGGTGCAATACCCAAGGTGAACAATGCCATAGCAAGATGATTATTAAATCAAATGCTCAGCAGTCTGAACTAATTTTAGGTTCTGCTAATTTCACTGCACGGAATATCAAAAACTATAATCTGGAAACCAATTTACGCGTGGTCGGTTCATCACAAGCGCCAGTGTTTACAGATGCTCAAACCTATTTTGATGGTGCCTGGTCGAATCTGAATGGTAAAAATATGAGTGTCGATTACGGTCAATATGCAGATGAATCGAAACTGAAATATCTGATTTACCGTTTTATGGAGTGGAGCGGATTGTCTACCTTCTAATACTCCTCCCTTTGATAAAGGGAGGTCAGGAGGGATTCAAGCGCGTTCTTAATTCTTAGGTTCAGGATTCGGTGGAACGAGTTTATCCAAATCGGCATCTTTCATTTTATCCAGTTCTTTTAAATCCGTTTTAATTTTCCACTGGTTTTCATCTTCAACCGGCTGAGGTAAACGCGCTTCTAACCAGTCACAAACGACATCGGGTGGAAAATCTGGATGGTTGCATTGAATCACCCAAGCCAAAAATTCTTTGGCTTCACCATTCATATAAGGTGGCGGAGATACGGGTAAAAACTGTGTTGGTAAACGTTCATTCTTGGAAATGTAATTCAATACATGACCCAGTTCCTGTACGGTTTGCCATGCCAGAGGATGTTCAACATTGATTTGAAATTTAAACCACCATGCATGTTGACCATCTGAACCATAAGCATTAATTAAAGATTCTTGAATACTTGGAACCTTGCAAAAGAATTGATGTAGGCGGTCAAAACTTAAATCAGACACTTTGTTTGATCCCGTAATAAAAAACAGTATTTTAACATATTCATGATTTGAGCCGAGATGTGTCTGAAGAGAAAATCAGCGAAATATTTAATTTACAAAACTTTGCATTTGCTGTTTTTTTATTCATTTTTTATCCTAAACTAGGAATTAAAATAAGTTTTATATCGTATGTTTGGTGGCTCTTATGAAATTAGCAGTTCTTTGTGCTTTGAGTGGCATGGTGCTCTTTGGAGCTTCTGCAACAACGCAGGCGGAAAATCGCTGGTCAAATTATCGCGGGGTAGATACCACTCGCTACCAACCTCGTCCTTATTATCCCCATAACAATTATCCTCAAAATAACTATCCTCATCAGCAGCAACATTATCCACAGCACTATCCGAATGATCCGCAGCGTTCACCGCATCATCAGAATTATCCGACCATTCAGAATGGCATCAGTATTCAATATCAGGCACCAACCACCATTACACAAAATTCTCAAAGCTATAGCTGGGTGAATGGTGATCCGAGAACGGCCCGCATTGAAAGTTCAACCACGACCTTTATCAGTGATTGGCAACGTTTGGGTTTGCCCGCACCACCGAATGGCACTTATTGGATTTTTGAAAATGGGCGTTATATGTTGGTGCCGAATCGCTGAAAATCCCCCTAAGTCCCCCTTTATCAAGGGGGACTTTTTAATAAGGAGTTTCTAAGCCAGCTCGTCATCTTGTGGTCGTGGGGTTTTACCTTCAGGCAGAGGGTTTTCTGAATGTTTGTCACGAATCACGGAAGGAAAAGTCCAGGAAGCATATCGGACAATTAAAATCGCAAAAGCCAGAATTAGGATTGAACCGGTAATAATGATCAAATCCATATCCGCCTTATGGTCGTGTTGGATATCTGAGATCAATAAGCGAGTGAGTGCTGTAATGGCGATATAAATCAGAAAGCGAACCGGCATGTGGTTGGTCTTAAAATAGATTCCGACCATGGCACCCAGTTCTAGATAGATAAACAATAAAAGAATGTCATCAATCGTGGCGAATTGATTTACCGCCAAAATTTCAAATACGGTATGTCCGGCAGACCAGATCACCATACAGCCAATAATAAATAGGGCAATGTAGTGAAAGCCTTCTACTGCAATATTGCCAAAACGGTCGAGGAGGGCTTCTATCTTTTCTACTTTAGAATCACGGTTTGTCATCTCTACCTCCTATACTTATCAATTGATATTTCATTAAATAACAAGCAAATTTCATGCACATATCAACCGCTAAACAAAAAAACATAATTTTTTTTGTATTTTTTTTATGCGAAATTCATGTAATGTAGAGAGTGTTGTTTTAAATCTTAGGGAAAAAGAAAATGATAGAAAAAATTCAAACAAAAATTAATGAATTGCAAGCCGGAAAAAAACTCATATTGGGTTCAGGGATTGAAATTAGCCATATGCAAAATATTGTCGATCTATGTGAATCATTGGCGACTACAGGTGTGATTAAAATTGTAAAGATTAATCATCCAGAACAAAGCGGTAAAAAAACCGCAGATTCAATTATTATTGAAAAAGTTTAAGCCCTTCTGGGATTATAAAAAACGCCTGCAATTGCAGGCGTTTTTTTATCGCTTATTTTTGTTCAGGATTAAGCCTGGCTAGTAAAGTAGTCTTCAGAGAAGTTCATGACCACTTCAGAACCTGCTTTGATTTTCGCAATGCGTACTGCAAGTTCAGGCAAAACACGTTGTACGAAGTAAAGTGCAAGTGAAACTTTATTGCTGTAGAAATCACCTTCTTTCGCACTTGCAGCTTTTGCAATTTTCGCAAACATATAAGAGAAGCTGAGCAAGCCGACTGCATGTAGATAGTCAACTGCCGCTGCATTCGGGAAGTCGATGCTTTCTTTTGCAGCTTCAATAATGTACTGCGTTACCGATTGAATTTCTGCTGCTGCATCTAAAGTGGCATCTTTGATGAAGTTTAGGTCAGCATCAAGGTCGTTGGCAAAGTCACGGATTTCTTGAATATATTCTTCAATAAATGCGCCGCCACATTTAATGGTTTTACGACCGATTAAATCTTGTGACTGAACACCATTGGTACCTTCGTAGATTTGTGAGATACGCAAGTCACGGATACATTGCTCCATACCCCATTCACGGATAAAGCCATGACCACCAAACACCATTTGCGCATCTAAAGTTGCGTTAAATGCTGTGTCAGTCAGGTAAGCTTTTGCGATTGGTGTTAATAGGGCAACGCGGTCATTGGCTTTCTTCACTGCTTCTGCATCGGTCGAGAATTTGGTGATGTCGAGCTGTTGACCTACATATACTGCAAAGGCACGAGATGCTTCGTTGTTGGCACGTGCATTAAGCAACATGCGACGTACATCGCCATGGACAAGAATGCTGTCTGCTGGTTTTTCTGGAGATTTCACACCTACTGCACTACGACCTTGTAGGCGGTCAGTCGCGTACTGTGCAGCGTTCTGGTAAGCAAACTCAGAAGCACCTAAGCCTTGGATACCCATAGACAGACGTTCGTAGTTCATCATTACGAACATCGCAGCCAAACCTTCATTTTCTTTGCCAACCAGGTAGCCTTTGGCGCCGTCAAAGTTCATCACGCAAGTTGCAGATGCCTTGATCCCCATCTTGTGTTCAATCGAACCCGGGCCTGCTGAATTGCGCTCACCCAAAGAACCATCGGCATTCACAATGAATTTCGGCACAATGAATAGTGAAATACCACGTGAACCGGCAGGTGCATCCGGAGTTTTTGCCAATACCAAGTGAATGATGTTTTCAGCTAGGTCGTGGTCACCACCGGTAATGAAAATTTTAGTACCAGTGATGTTATAAGTGCCATCTTCATTGCGCTCAGCTTTGGTTTTGATAATGCCTAAGTCAGTCCCTGCGTGCGGCTCGGTTAAGCACATGGTACCAGACCATTCGCCAGAGTAAATTTTAGGAAGATAGGTTTCTTTTTGTTCTTGAGATGCATAACTGTTCAATGCCATGCCAGCACCTACAGAAAGAAGCGGGTAGAGCATGAATGAGGGGTTAGTAGCGAACAGCATTTCATCAGACAGTACAGTCAGCATTTTAGGCATTTCCTGACCGCCCCATTCCGCGTCAGCACCTAAGCCAATCCAGCCACCTTCAGCATATTGCTTGAATGCTTGTTTAAAGCCTGCCGGGGTAGTCACATTGCCATTTTCAATTTTAGCGCCTTCTTCATCACCTGTACGGTTCAATGGAAGGGTCACGTTTTGCGCAAATTTCGCCATTTCCTCAAGAATAGCTTCCGCAGTCGCAGCATCAATATGAGCAAGGTTTTCATTGGCTTGCCAGAATTGTTCTGCATTAAAAACATCATTAAGGATGAATTTCATATCCGCAAGAGGCGCATTATAGATTGGCATAGTGAGTCACCTGTTTATTGTTTGAGTCAGTTCGGTTTGATCAGTCTAATAGATGAAAATTCATGTTGTTAGACGACTAAAGGTTAATTTTTTGTTGATTTGATAAAGAAAAAGGACTGCCAAAACCATGACCGTCCTTTTTCTCACATCAGTTTAAAATGTCATGCACTTAGAATGCGAAGTGTTCAGCATCTAAAGACAACAATGGCTCTACACCACCTGCGATCACGTCAACGTGTGAGCGAACGCGTGGAAGAATTTTCTTGAAGTAGAAACGGGCAGTGGTCACTTTCGCGTTGTAGAAATCTACATCAGTTGTGCCAGCCGCTAATGTTTCTTGAGCAACAAGTGCCATACGAGCCCATAAATAAGCAAGCGTTACATAACCCGAGAAGTATAGGTAGTCAACCGCAGCTGCACCAACTTCATCCGGATTTTGCATTGCACGCACACCAATCTGCATGGTCAAATCACCCCACTCTTTGTTAAGAGCAGCAAGCGGTTCAACAAATTCTTTCATTGCAGCATTGTCTTTGTTTGCTTCAGCAAATTTATGGATGATCTTGGTGAAGTCTTTCAACATTGCACCTTGAGTACCCAAAACTTTACGGCCTAATAAATCCAGTGCCTGGATTTCAGTAGTACCTTCGTACAAGCAGGCAATACGGGTATCACGAACAATTTGTTCCATGCCGTGTTCAGAGATGAAACCATGACCACCGAACACTTGAACCCCGTGTTTTGCAGATTCAGAACCAGTTTCAGTCAAGAAGGCTTTGGCAATTGGAGTCAATAAAGACAGCATGTTGTCTGCAGCTTTACGTTCTTCTTCAGTTGTACCGTGTTCAACTACATCAGCGTATTGAGCCAATAAGTACACCAGCGCACGACCAGCTTCTGCATATGATTTTTGAGTTAAAAGCATATTACGTACAGCAGGGTGAACAATAATCGGATCGGCTTCTTTTTCTGGCGCTTTAACACCTGAAAGTGAACGCATTGCCAAACGGTCTTTGGCATAGGCAAGTGCACCCTGGAAAGATGCTTCAGAAGCTGAAAGGCCTTGTACAGCAGTACCGATACGTGCAGTGTTCATGAAAGTGAACATGCAGTTCAGACCACGGTTTTCAGGGCCAATCAGGAAACCTTTTGCGTTATCGAAGTTGATGACACAGGTTGCATTACCGTGAATACCCATTTTGTGTTCAATTGAACCACAACGTACAGCATTGCGTTCGCCCACTGAACCATCTTCGTTCAGGTTGAACTTAGGCACGATGAATAGTGAAATCCCTTTAGTACCTTTAGGTGCACCAGGAAGACGAGCAAGTACGATGTGAACAATGTTCTCAGCCATGTCGTGTTCACCAGCAGAGATAAAGATTTTCTCGCCAGAGATTGCATAGCTACCGTCAGAATTTGGTTCAGCTTTGGTACGGATGATACCCAAGTCAGAACCTGCATGAGATTCAGTCAAGCACATGGTACCTGTCCAAACACCTGAAACCAGATTTGGCAGGTAAGCATCTTTTTGTTCTTGAGAACCGTGGTGTTCTAAAGTACGGACTGCACCGTGAGAAAGACCAGGGTACATACCCCACGCCCAGTTCGCAGTACCGACCATTTCAGAAATAGTGATACCTAAAGAGTTCGGCAAGCCTTGACCGCCATATTGCTCTTCAGCAGAAAGAGAAGGGAAACCAAGTTCGATATATTTTTGGTACGCTTCTTTAAAACCAGTCGGAGTTGTAACAACGCCGTCGTTCCAAGTACAACCTTCACGGTCGCCAACTTGGTTAAGAGGAGAAAGTTCGTTTTCACAGAAGTCTGCAGCAGCTTCCAGATATTGGTCAACCAACTCACGGCTTACGCTTTCCTGGAATGCAGGTAATTTTCCGTAATGTTCTTCTGCATTTAAAAGTTCATGCAGAACGAATTGCATATCACGTAAGGGCGCTTTGTATTGTGGCATATCGTTTTCCTCAATACTGGTTTGTACCAGCGTTAATAATTCTAAATAAACATTGGAACGTATCTTCAATGACACGTATTTCTATGGCTCAATCGTGCAACATCTTCTTAGTTGGTACAAGCTTTAGGGGCTTTTTCTTGGTGACTGTAAAGTCAAAGATTTCTTACTTGAAATTGCTAAGTATCTTGAGTGTAAATGCTTTTATGGTTTTGTTAGTGGCATAAATAGTCAAATTGTTCACTTTTTGACAGGCAAGAAAAAAGGCGCAGAGTTGCGCCTTTTTTAATTTTGGGTAAATTTTATGATGCCGGTTTTGCAGTTGCGGGAGCCATCGGGGCTTTAGGCTGAAAGCGGACTTCACATTTACCATTGATGGTATGTGTGCCCATTTTGACTTGAACAGCCTTACCGTTGGGCTGACCTTGGCAAGCCTTTAACATGGCTTGCTGATGTGCCTGATGTTGAGCCAGGCGCTGATCAAATTGCCTGGTCAGTTCTGCGCGTTTGGCATCAGTAAGCGGTTCTGCCGATTGCATTGGCATGCCTTTCATGTGCATACCCTTCATTTCACCGCGCATAGGCTGATGGTCACCTTGCATATGCATACTTTCCATCTCACCATGCATGCCCATCATCTCTTTATGCATGCGCTTCATCTCTTGACGGTCTGCTTTAAAGCCTATGCTGCAGGTACCATCAATGGTTTTTTCACTGGTTTTAATTTGTACTGCAGCACCGACCGCTTTACCGTCACAGGTTTTCTGGAACTGCTGCATCATTTGTCGACGTTCAGCACGTGACTGCTGGAACTGTTCATGCTGTTCGGGTGTCATTTTACGATCGTGTTGGCCATGATGCTGTTTCATCATTGGCTTGTGGTCGCTATCTGGAACCGTATTGGCTGATTGGCAAGCGCTCAAAGCACTCACGCTTAGCACGCTGGCAGTAATTAAAGCCATTTTTTTCATGGAATTCATTGTTGTTATCTCCAAGAGAAATACAGTAAATTTTATCAGTTAAAGATTAAATAATAATGATGAAGAAACAATGGAGAGTTTTTTGAGATCGGGTTGGTTACAATAACAAGTTGAGAACAAATATTGAGACTTCACTTTTGAAAATTCGCCGTGTTCCGATTGCCTTACGCCTGTTTTTGACGGTATTACTCACCACTTTGGTGATTACGACCGTCAGCCTGGGGGTATTGCACTGGACCATGCAAAAGAATTTCACCCGCTATGTGGCGGATGTCGAAATGCAGAAGCTGGATCACGTGATCAGCAATCTGGCCGGAGTATATTCAGTCTATCATGACTGGGGCAATGCCATTCAGGCTCAAATCCTGCAAATTGAAGGAACTGCTGCCCCCGATGATTATGACAGGTTGTCACGTTGGTGGTTACGTCGTCAATATGATATTGCCTTGCAGCAGCGTTATTTTCAGGAAAATACCTTGCTCAGTGTTACACCGAGCTTAAATCAGGCGGAACATAGCAAACCAGTCCTGGATGCGGAAGAACTCCGTATGATGAAGCTAAATTTACCTTCTGAATATCAGCCCTTTGAAGGACTCAAGTTTCCTTTAAGTGCCAATCAGAATGTATTCCGTCCAGACCGAAAAACTGATGCGCGACAAACAGATCCAGTATCTAATCCAAACAAAAAAAAGCAGTTTATTTCCATGCCTGACCGTCTGGGACTCAGTTCGCGTTTGTCCTTGTATGATGCCAATAAACAGTTTGTGGTGGGTGAGCCTTCAGATAGTCCAGTGTCGTATCGTCCGATTATGGTGAACGACAAAGTGGTCGGTTATTTGGGATTGAAGCCGGTACTGGATCAGGATGATGCCATAAGTATCAATTTCTTTAGTAATCAAAAACGCTATTTATTATTGGTTTATGGCTTAACTTTTCTGACCAGTTTAATTGCGGCTTTATTGTTGGCTACTTATTTTAAAAAGCCGATTCAGCGTTTGCTGCAAGGTACCCGTGAACTGACCAAAGGCAATTTTCAGCATCAGGTGACCGTTAACCGAAATGATGAACTTGGTGATTTATCGACAGAATTGAACCATCTTGCGGTGATTCTGGATCAACATGAACAATCACGCCGTCAGTGGGTGGCAGATACTTCACATGAATTAAAAACACCACTTGCAGTGCTGCAAGCACAAATTGAAGCCATGCAGGACGGGATTCGAAAACCGACACCGGAACATTTTGAATCCATGCTGCGTCAGGTGACCAGTCTGAAAAAATTGACTCAGGATTTGGCTGATCTGGCTCAGGCAGAAGCCCAACAATTGAAATGCTATATAGCAGAAGTAAACCCGTGGAATGTGGTATTACAAGAAGTTGAAAACTTCAAACCTAAATTTGCACAGGCCGATTTATCTGTTTCGGTGCAAGGTGAAGGTGCGAATTTACAATTAGATATAGATCGTTTTAAACAAATTATGGTCAACTTACTCGGCAACAGTATTCGTTATACCGAAGCAGGCGGAGAAGTTCGTGTGCATACTGAACAGTCTGAAACGGAGTGGAGCGTGATTGTTGATGACAGTCCGCTTGGGCTAAGTGATGAACAATTGTCACGTCTAGGTGAGCGTTTCTATCGTGTTGATGATTCACGGACACGCAGTACCGGGGGAACAGGCTTAGGTCTGGCATTATCTGGTAAGATTGCCCAGGCATTGGGCGGGAAATTGAGTTTTGAGCATTCTCCATTAGGTGGTTTGCGTTGCAAACTGACTTTTCCAAAACAGTTAAACAAATAAAGGGATAACATTCATGAAACATGTCATGCTGGTTGAAGATGAAGTTGAACTTGCACAGTTGGTGCGGGACTATTTGGAAGCTGCGGGTTTTGAAGTCAGCATGTTTCATGATGGTCAGGAAGCATATGACAGCTTTCTGCAACGCAAACCCAGTTTGATGATTTTGGACCTGATGGTTCCACGTATGGATGGTTTGACCATTTGCCGTAAAGTGCGTGAACAGTCTGATTTGCCGATTATTATGGTGACTGCGCGTACTGAAGAAATTGACCGGGTATTGGGCTTGAACATGGGTGCAGATGACTACATTTGTAAGCCTTTTAGCCCCAAAGAGCTGGTCGCGCGTGTACAAGCAGTGTTGCGTCGTTTAGACCGTCAAGTTGAGCCGGAACAAAACAGCCTGTTCCGTATGGACAAAGCCCAGCAACGTATTTGGTATCAACAAAAAACCTTGAACCTGACCCCAACCGAATTCCGTTTATTGGAATTGTTCCTGGAACATGTAGGACAGGTGTATTCACGTGCGCAATTGCTGGATCATATTAACCCAGACAGTTTTGATGTCGCGGACCGTGTGATTGACAGCCATATTAAAAACCTACGCCGTAAAATTTCTGATGCTGCTGAAACCGGTAATCGTCATGAGTGGATTCAGGCGGTGTATGGGGTGGGCTATCGTTTTGAATATCCTGAGGATTGAATAAATAAATATTTTTTTAGCATTGTAAAGCTCCTTTAAAATGATTATTTTTTAGGGGCTTTTTTTATTTATAATTTTTAGAGGGTAGGGGTAAAATGATTTTAAAAAAAACATTACTAGTACTAAGTTGCTCTGTGTTTTTAGTGGCTTGTGGTGGAGGTGGAGGTGGGTCTTCTTCATCTGATGGAACAGATAGTGGACAGGTAACGACACCTGCTTTAGATTTAGAAAAAGCAAAACAACTTGTCAAAACGACCAATGCTATTGTTTCTTATTATGATGGTTTTCAAAATATTGCTGATCAATATAAAGTTCCTGCACAAGTCATAAATGACACATCTTCAGATTTGAGCAGTGCAACGAATTTATTATTAGTGATTGTAGAGGTTGTTACTCAGGATGCACAGGGTCAGACCAAAACTTATACGGCGCAACAAATACAGGATTTAATTAATCAAGATTATTCACGTAATTTTAAATTTAAGAGCAATAATTTAACGGTTCAGGTTACGAGTACTTCTATTACCATTTCAGGTAATGCCAGTGTCCAATATTGGCAAGCGTTTAATTGGGATAAAGTTGCAGCAGACAATGTATTGAATAATTTCAGTCAATTATATAGCAATCCAGCATACTCAATTTATGGTGATGATGCTGAAGTTACGGTATCGAATTTGGTCTTAGAAGCGCCGTTTATTGATACCGCTCGCACAACTTATAATTATAAGATTCAGAATAATGGAAAAATTTCTACCAAGAATCTTAAAAATCAAACTGCGAGTTTTAGTTTCACTGCCGATAGTACAGCATCTATGGTTTATGCTACCGCAGATACAATGGAAAATCGTAAAGATATTCCGAATCAAGCAACAATGAGTTTAAAAGGACTTTTGTTTGAAAGTGCAGATGTGAAAGCCAATTTAGCAGAAGTTTCTTTAATTGCACGCAAAGCTATATTTAATAATGGTGTTGGAATTCAAGAACAATTGATTCCATCTGAATTAGTGCTGAAAGGTCTTGTAAGTTATCAGCAGGAATCCTTGAATTTAGAAGCCAAATTTAATTTGAATAATGATTTATCTAAAGCTATTGATGTTAGTGCTGGACAGGAAACATCGACTAATTTCATCAATGCGAATTTAAATGTCAAATTAAGTGGTAACTTAAAAGGTGCCAATGCAGTACCTACACCATTTAGCATTGATATTACCGCAAAACGTGCTGAATTTACCAAAGGTACAGCGACTGTTGCCGTTGTCGTTGATAAAAATGCATTGGATATTGAGTTAACTGCAAAAGACTTAGATCAAGACCATCAAATTATTGCGGGTGTGATTAAGCATAAAAATGGAGCATCCATCAGTATTGCAGATGTACAGAATTTTACCTCAGCGAATATTATGGTTGCAGGAAAAAGTTACGGCACACTCACTAAAAATTCATCTGGGCAATATGTGGTGAAATTTAGTGATGACACAATAACTTATATCGCTCCTTAATCTAAAACTTAACTTTGAGAAGAAGGCAGCATTTGCTGTCTTCTTTTATATCTAATGAAAAAATATTTATTCATATTGGCTGTAAGTTTGCCATACTCTGCTTATGCGGAAAAAACGATTCAATACAGTATAAATGCAGATATTTATAGTGAGCCTGTTAGTGTACATGCCTTTTTAAATGGTTGGGAAACCCCTGATTTTAAAAAAGGCAATAATGCCTTTGCGCATGGGAAAATGAAATTAGAAACCAAACAGGATAATTGGACTGTAGGTTGGGTTTGGGCTTATGACTATCAGATTCATTTTAGTGATGATATGGCAAAGCTATATTATCAAATTGAAAATGATCAGTTAATTGATGCAAATAAACATAATCAATTGGAATTAGAAGCTCAGCATGTCGAAACAGTGGGAACTCGTTTTGCCTATGATTGGAAAGTTCATCCTGATTGGACAATTGTGACAGGGGCAACGGCGCTTATCGGCCGTCATTATGTGGATGGTAAATTTCAAGCAACAGGCCAAACAACCAGTATGACTGAGTTGATGGATAGAGTAGCTTGGTTAAATGGTTCATTGGATTATAGTTATGACCGTCCTGCATTAAAAGAAGATGAATTAGGCTGGGATGGAAGAACTAATAAAGGTTATGGCTATGCCCTAGATTTTGGTTTCAATGGACAAATCAAAAGAGATTGGAATATTACTCTTCAGGTCGATGATTTATTCAGTTACTTATATTGGGATAATGCTCCATTTACACGCTACAATCTTTATTACGATCAAAATCAGCGTCCTCGAATAGATTTAAGTGGACAATTAAGTAAGAGTAAACAGTATCGTCAAAAACTGCCTGTGAAATTAAGTTCGGAAATTAGCTATGAGGCTCAAACTAAACCTTGGAGTGCGAGCATCAGTAGTTTTTCAAATGAATATATAACATTAGCTCAACTCAATGCCTTTTGGAAAACGGAACAATTAAAATATGGACTGCATATAGAGCCGCAAACACATGCTTGGGGGTTATCAATACAGCATAAAAATTTTGGTGCTAAATATATGACTGACGATTTAGAGAGCAATCAGGCACATCGTTTTAGTGCCTCTTTATATGCCCAATATCACTGGTAAAACCTTTCAACATTAAAATGTCCTAACAAGAAAACGGAGCATATCGCTCCGTTTTCTTGTTAGGAAGAACAACTCACCATCACTTCCGGAACATCACTCGGCAAGGGACCTAAATCTTCAGGCTGCTCTAAATCGGGTTGTTTAAGATAAGGCTGACTCAACAACTTAAACAAACGTTCGACTTCAGAAAAATCATCCTGTTCCGCCAGTTCAATCGCTTTTTGCGCCATATGGTTGCGCAGAATATATTGCGGATTGGCTTTAACCATTTCAGCATCCAGTTCAGCACAATCCTGATTTGCCCGAATACTTTCATATTGAGCTAGGAAACTTTCAAATTGGCGGCGATCCAGGCAGTCATCTTTAATCGTCTCAAACTGTTTGTTCTGAAGTCGAATAAAGCTTTCGGTGTAGTCCAGTTGCTCCGTTTGTAAAATTCGTAAGAACGCCATACCACAATCAAAACTGTCTTTATGGAAACTTGGCAAGCCCATTTTTTGACAAAGCCCAACTGTATAATATTCTAGGAAAGTAGGCTCAAAATGCTCTAAACATTGCGCTAAATCTTCTTTGAACTGTTCTTTTTCAGCAGGATCTTTTTTTAGCCGAATCAGGTTATTCAGCCACATCCATAAATTCCAGTGCCCAATACTCGGCTGCTGTTGATAGGTATAACGGCCTTGGTAATCCGAGTGGTTGTTGATCCAGTTCGGGCGGAAGCGCTCCATAAAACCATAAGGGCCAAAGTCGAGCGTTGAACCGGTGATATTCAGGTTGTCGGTATTCATGACTCCATGGGCAAAGCCTACCAGTTGCCACTTGGCAATCATCACCGCAGTACGTTGGATGACTTTAGTTGCGAAAGCCAAAACAGGGTGTTCGGCTTCCAGACATTCTGGATAATGCCATTCCATACATTTCTGTACAAAGTCTTCTAAAAGCTCAGGCTGATACTGGTTGATCCATTCAAAATGGCCGAAGCGGATATGACAGTCTGAAGTACGCAGCATCATCGCACCAGGTTCCAGTTTTTCCCGTTGTATGCCTTGGGTCGAAGAAGTAAAACCAACTGCATTACTGGAAGCAATCCCTAAAGCATTCAGAGAATGACCGGCCAGATATTCGCGAATCACTGAACGTAATACGGCACGTCCATCACCCATACGCGAGTAGGGGGTAGAGCCGGCACCTTTTAAATGCAAGTCGATGGTTCGATTGTTCTTATCCAGAATTTGCCCGATCAGCAAGCCGCGCCCGTCGCCGAGTTGTCCTGCCCATTGTCCAAACTGATGTCCTGCGTAGACCATGGCAAGTGGTTCAAACTCGGCAAAGGTTTTTTGTCCACTACAGATTTCCACCCATTGAGCTTTATCTGCATCCGACCACTGTAATTCATCAGCCAGCGCAGCATTGAAATGACCGGCTTTTGCTCCTTTTAAGGGAACAGGCATTTGATGATGAAAAAGCTGGGGATTGAGCGAGGGGTAACGCGGATTAAATTGCATGGTAACAATCTATAAAAATCGGGGGAGACCAGATCACTATAGCAAATTTAAACGGCTAAAATGAATAAAGCCCCAATAATGGGGCTTTATATTGACTCCGGTCTTATTCAGACACAGGGTTCTTTTTAATATTGCGCATTAAAATTTTCAAGCTATTACGATGATGAGCAAGGCGCTGTTCCACCAGTTGGAAATCCACTTTTAATTTGTTATCCATCTGATGAATTTTTTCAGCTACCGAAGCTTTTTTCACCTGAATCTCTTGTTCTTTCAGTTTGGCCCAGTCATTTAGGGTTTGGGTAAATGCTTCATATTCCTGAGCAATACGAAGTTTAGCCGTAGCCATATCTTCATTAACGTTGTGACCATAAACTGCCAAATCTTGTTCAGCATATTTAAAACGCATCGCCAGTTCCGCTTTTTTGATATTAAAGCTTGGAATACGGCGCAAGTTTTTAGCCAAACCGAGTTTTGAGCATGACCAGATCAACCATTTGGTTGGGTCATATTGCCACCATTTCACTCCATTACGGTAGTCATACTGGAAGATGTGGTGGTAGTTATGATAACCCTCACCCCAAGTTGCAATAGCTAAAATGAAATTGTCGCGAGCCGTGTTTTCGTCAGTATATGGACGTTTGCCCCACATGTGACAAAGTGAGTTAATAAAGAAGGTCACGTGATGGCTAAGGATTAGACGCAGTAAACCGCCTAATAACAATACGCCCCACATATCCCCCACAGCCCAGCCTACAGTCGTAAGAATAACTGCATGTACGACGATCACCAGTGGAATGTAGTATTTGTCCTGAAACATCACCACTTTGTCATTTAACAAATCGGGTGCGTTTTTATAGTTTTTTTCTGCTGCCGGATAGTTGCGTAGCATCCATCCCATATGCGCATACCAAAAGCCGTTATTAATTGAATAGGGATCTTGATCGACATCATCTACATGGCGGTGATGGGTACGGTGACCTGAAGCCCAGAACAAAATACTGTTCTGAACAGCAAAAGTACCCATAATCATTAAAATAATTTTTAATGGAAGAGTCGCTTCATAAGCACGGTGTGCCCATAAGCGGTGGTAACCCGCAGTAATCCCTAAACTACTCACACCGAGTAGTACAAATAAGCTGATCCATGCGCCTAAGCTAAAATCATGATGATAAGCATATAAAGGGATAGCGATTACAGCCACAATTGGTAAAAGTACCAGTGCGAATACTGCAATCCAGTTAATTGGGGCTTTGGGTAAGGGAGCATTCATCTCCAACAGCACTCCTAGAACCTGTTAAAGGTAAGGTATAAACGAATTACTTAATTCAATACAATTTATAAGGATTAAGATGTGTCATCTTAACATGAGCACATAAATCTTCACTAGCATTATTCTACAGGTGTATTGTACTAAACAGTAACAGAATACGGGGAAGGGGTGATTGATTTTATCGAAGGTCAAAGCAGCTTCCGTGAACAGCAGCGATGTGAGTCATTTTTGAATAAATAAATAGCGGATTTGGTCACAAAAATGGAGACAGAAACTTTTGTTAAAGTTGTTCGAGCATCATTTTGGGAAAGTCGGTAATTAATCCGTCTATTCCCAAACTTTGCAGATGCTTGGCACGCTCAACATCATTGACGGTCCAAACACTGATTTTTAAATGGGCTTGCTGGGTGGCCTGAATCATCTCATCGCTTGCCAGCTGGTTCATCCAGCCAATTTGGCAGCAACCGAGTTCTAAAGCCTGTTCAATGGCTTGGTGTTTGATGTCATCTTCAATCAGTAAGCCGCGTTTGAAGATGGAGTACTGCTGTTTTAAGGCCTGATGAATTTTTAAATCAAAACTGGTGATGACCGCCGTTTGTTCAAAACCGTGTAACTGTTTTTGTAATTCTAAAACCAGTTTTTCAGCGTCGAACATCGTTGCAACTGCTTTGACTTCAACTTCAATATGCTCAAAGTCATGAATAATGCTCAGGGTCTGGCAAAGGGTCGGGGTAAGCTGCTTTTCCCAGTCCATCCAGATATGGGCCTGGTTATAGGCGTCAAGCTGCTGGCTGTTTAATTCGTAAAGTTTTTGATCGGCACCCGTAGTTCTTAGGAAATTGTCATCGTGCATGATGATGAGTTCTCCATCTTTCAGCTGACGGACATCAAACTCAACTGCTCGAATGCCGAGATCATGAATGTATTGAAAGCCACCCAAAGTATTTTCTGGGGCTTCGCCACGTGCACCACGATGTCCGATGATTCGCATTCAATATTCTCGATATATTTTCTTTTAAACACAGATATTACAGCGGAGTCTTACCGTTTGTAATAGTAAGGAAGGAGCTCATATGTTACTTTTCTTTTGGGAAAAGTAACCAAAACCATTGTCATCCGCAAAACTCGACAACTACCATCTTTTATTATAATCATCGCAGAAACAATTATTTTTTTAATGGAGTCTTGCCTCAAACACTTGCGGATGACATTTCCGCGTATCAGATTTAGCTCTAAGTCTTATTTTTGAATATTAATTTATCTTTAAATCGTCTCATTAATATTTTTTTGCCAAAGCACTTCAGATCCACCTTCAGCACGTTGCAGGGTACGAGATGCCACAAATAGCCAGTCGGAAAGGCGGTTGAGGAGTTGCAGTGAAGGAGCTTGAATATTCTGATCTCGAGTATGCACCGACATTAAGCTGCGTTCAGCACGGCGGCATACCGAACGTGCTTGATGTGCATAGCTACATGAAAGTGTGCCTGCAGGTAAAATGAAGTCTTTCAGCATGGGTAGCGCTTCATTCATTTGGTCAATTTCTTTTTCCAGAAATTCAATTGCAACTGGTAAAACCATATTGTAGTTGGGAATACAGACTTCACCGCCCAGATCAAAGAGCCAGTGTTGAATCAGGCTGAGTGATTTATCCCAAGGGGCTTTGTCTTCAATTGAACTGATGGCAATTTGCGCACGCAAAACTCCGATGCAAGAGTTGAGTTCATCCACATCACCTAAGGCTGCAATACGCAAGTCATCTTTGGCGACACGTGAACCATCACCAAGACCAGTGGTGCCTGAGTCGCCTGTACGGGTGTAAATTTTACTTAAACGGTGGCCCATGTTTATCTATCCATTCATATATATAAGAAAAGGTATAAGAGGAATAAATAAAATTATCCCTCGGAAAATAAGTTGGTTTTTAGATCAATATTTTACAGTTAATCCAACCGAGGCCAATCGTCCACCATTAATATAATGCACACCATAACCGTTATAGGCTGTTTTGTATTTCACATCACCTACATTTTGAATATTACTAAAAGCTTTTAGATGAGGGTTGATATTCCAAAAAGCATGAAGGTCGGTAGTGACATAGCCAGGTGTAGAGTTTTGTGTGGTATCAGGCCAGTCCGCAAAATCTTTTGATCTGGACTTGGCGGAAACAGAGGTGCTGATTCCAAACTGTTCATCCTGCCAGCCTGCGGTCAATGTAGCACTTTGACGAGGTCGTCGTGCCAAATCAAGACCCGTGACTTCATCTTTCGCATGGATATAGGCATAGGAAAGCTTAAAAAATAATTCATCCTTTTGCCAGTTTAAATAGGTTTCGGCACCTGTCATCGAGGCTTGATCAATATTATTGTTTTGATAGACAGGGAAAACCGTAATTGAATCGCCATCGCAGTCTGCAATGCACACGGAATTAATCAGATTATCTACTTCAGTGCGGAAAACAGAAATACCGGTTCGAACATTTCTGGGTAGCGTCTGATCGACTCCCAGCTCGTAGGATATGCTTTTTTCCGGTTGTAAATCGGGGTTTGCCCCCCAGCCAATGGCATATAGATCATTGGTGGTCGGTGCGCGAAAGGCACTGCCGATATTGGCATAAAGACTGGTTGATGGCTGAACCTGATAGCGAATCGCCGCCTGACCTACAGTATGGGTTCCAAATAGTTCATTGTCTTCTACGCGTAACCCGACTTGTGTATTGACCGAATTTGTCTGGTATTGATGCTGAAGAAAGTAGCCTGTACTTTGCACATCATTCTTATAAGTTAAATTGTCTGCAACAACATCACCTTCCATTTTTTTATGGGCAATACCTAATAACAGATTTTGTTGGGCTGTAACTTGCCATTTACCATAAACTTCTGCTTCTTGAGAAATATTATGCACATAATTTTCAGAGTTCTTTTGGTCTGTGTCGTCCTTAAATTGAGACAGTCTGGCATTTAAATCAAGAGCGTCATTCACACTGATTCGGCCTTTTAAATTGACTGTTTCATTGTCAAAATTTTGAGACAACATCAGCCCAAAATTATCATAAGCTGACGAGCCTGCATTGGTGCTGTAATCAAGTGATGCTGCATAGGACGCTTTATCGATGCCGATTTTGGCGCTGTAACCTTTTTGATCATAATCTGTTTTTTTACTGTTGATTGCATCTGTCGCTACAGTACCATCGGTTTCCAAACGTTGCCCACGAATTTGGGCATAGACATCATTGGCTTTGCCAGCTACGCCCAGAACTGTTTTATATGTTTGGTGTTCACCTATTTCAGCTGTTGCAAATGCCGAATTTTTATCGGGTATTTTGGTCAGCAGTTGAACGACGCCGCCAATTGCATCGGTTCCATACAGAACGGATGCAGGTCCCTTAAGAACCTCGATCTGCTTAATATCTGTAGTATCTAAAAAAGATAAAGGTGGCATGCCGGCAGAGGCACCATTCAGTCGAACCCCATCTCTTAAAACTAAAGTGTGCGTTGAATTGGTACCGCGGGTAAAAATAGAAGCAATTTGCCCATGACCTCCACTTTGTACCATATTGATCGCAGCATCACTCATCAGTAAATGAGGTAATTCACGAATGGGTGATTGCTCTAAAATTTGCGGTTCAATGACGGAAATGCGAGCTGGAACATTCTCAATGCTTTCTTCAGAACGTGTCGCTGTAAAAACCAATGTTTTTAAAGTAGAGGGTAAGGCAGATGTCAAATCATTATTTGATTGCGCATAAGTGTTTGTAACACCCATAGCGAATGCAATTGCACCGACCAAAGATGTGCGGTGAAAGTGTAGAGACATGGCTTAAGCTCCTAGCATTCACCCCACCGTGAATGTTTGAGAGAAAGAACGTAACAGCAAGGTTCCGGACTGTTATACACAGGGGATTAAAACTATGTGTAAGCACCGTTGCGGGGGCAGCGTGTTTTTCAACTTCCCTCACTGTCACAACTATTCAGAAGTATAAAGAGAGCTAAACCACTAAACAATAAAGAGGTCTTGGATTAAAGACAAAAGGTGTTAAAAGAACGAAATATATCCATAAAGGGAAATTGAATGACAATTCAATATCCTATTTCGTGGATTGACTGCTAAAAGCAGATTTCAGCTTGACTTAGACCAGTTCAGAAACTAATCTGCGACCGCTTCAGGTGCTTCCATAGAGAAGTGAAACTGGGAAGTTAGTTAAATTTATGAATTTAAAGCTAACACTGCCCCCGCAACGGTGAATAGTTATGTGCATATAACTTAAGTCCGGAGACCGGCCTGCTGCAAACCTAATTTAATGCGGTGGGCGTTATAACTGGGATTGCATGGCTTTTCTTATTATTAAAGCTGTGCTTACCCCACATCCGCCTCTGCATTATTCATATATTTAATTCGCACGGGCGGTGCGGTGGGGAAAAGATTCATGCATCTCATCCATAAAACCATTCTTGGTTCTTTCTTTGTTTTATCTCCACTTTCTTTAGCTATGGCTGCGGAGAAAGAAGTTTCATTACCAACGATTAATACTGTTGCTAACTTGGTGGAGCAAGAAAATAGTAAAACACTTGCAGCGGTTACAGTGATTGATCGTGAAGAAATTGAGCGTAAGCAATTTAATTCTCTTCAAGACTTACTTAGAACAATACCAGGCGTAACTTATAGTAATACTGGCGGTTTAGGTAAAGTAACGAGTATTTCTATTCGGGGCACAAGTAATCGACATGCACTGGTTTTGGTTGATGGCCAAAAAGTAGGTTCCGCGACTTTGGGTGAAACTGCTTTCGAACATTTTCCAATTGATCAGATTGAACGTGTTGAAGTTGTACGTGGTCCTCGCTCAAGCATTTATGGTTCAGAAGCTATTGGTGGTGTAATCCAGATTTATACCCGTAAAGGTACACAAAATGGTGTAAAACCCTTTGCAGCACTGACTTATGGTTCTCATGAAACCTATCAAGGTAATGTGGGTTTAAATATTCGACAAAATGATACTTGGGCAACATTAAATGTTGCTGGAACGAAAACCCAAGGTTTTGATGCGACGAATATTACAGAAGCAAATGATTTAGACCGTGATGGTTATGAAAATAAATCAGCTTCACTGCGTATGGGACATAAATTTAATGACCAATTTGCAGTAGATGCCAGTATTTTACGTGTTGATGCAACGAATGAGTACGACAGTAAAGATGATTGGGGATTTGGTCCATTTACCGATGCAGAAAATGTGCACAGTAAAATTGAACAAAATGTATATAGCGTTGGTGCCACTTATAAACCTTTTGATCTATGGACTACGCAACTCAAATTGGGCCGTTCTGAAGATAAACTGAATAGCCGCGATGCAAATCCATCGGTGATTAATACACAACGTGATAGTTTATCTTGGTTAAATACTTTGCATATCAATCCTAATAATAACGTGATGTTAGGATTTGACTATCTGCAAGATGAAGTTTCGGGTACACAGGCATATGCAGTAAAAGAACGTGATAATAAGGGCTATTTTGCTCAATACTTGGGTTCATTTGGCGCATTTGATGTACAGGGTGCTATCCGCCAAGATGACAATGAGCAATTTGGTGACCACACAACGGGTAGTGCAACTTTAGGCTATCGTTTTAATGAAGCAGTGCAAACTTATGTAAGTTATGGCACAGCATTTAAAGCCCCAACATTTAATGATTTGTACTGGCCGGGAAGTGAAAATCCTACTTTGGTTCCAGAAGAGTCAGACAACTATGAACTTGGTTTTAAAGGACAAGTCAAAAATATTAATTGGGAGCTAAATGGCTTCTATAATGAAATTGAAAATATGATTGTTTGGGCATCTAATGCATCAGGACGTTGGGTTCCAAGTAATGTAGATGATGCCAAAATCAAAGGGGGTGAATTATCTTTAACCCAACAGTTAAATAATTTTCTTTGGAATGTGAACTACACTTACCAAGAACCTGAAAATGAGACAGCAGCGAATAAAGGAAAACAACTTTTATTAAAGCCTAAGCAAATTTTTAATGTTTCAGCTGACTATACGATTGATAAGTGGACTGTGGGTGCTTCTGTCCACGCAGAGGATAAGCGTTTTGCTAATGCTGAAAACACTGTTTATTTAGGTTCTTTTGCAACAGTGGATGCTCGTGTTACCTATCAAGCAACACCAGAGTTTTCTATTCAAGCAAAACTTGCCAATATGTTTGATAAAGAATATTCAACTAACTACAGTAACAGTACCTTATTTAATCAAGACGGTCGTACTGCTTGGGTAACGCTTCGTTATGCCATGAAGTAATATTGATTTGATGAAAAAGCCCTTATTTAAATAAGGGTTTTTTGTTTTATAAGGTTTCTGTGGAAAGCCTGCTGAATTTGCACGCAACTCAGCAAAATTGCATTACAATGATTCGCCCCCATCTTTATAGAATGACTATAGATTGGCAAAGTTTAGATTAAAAAATTAGAGCGAATTGTATGCGAACCCGTGCCAAAATTTGCGGAATCACACGAATAGAAGATATACATTCTGCTGTGAATGCAGGGGCTGATGCGATTGGATTTGTATTCTATGCACCCAGCCCAAGAAGTGTGACCATTGAGCAAGCTCAAGAATTAGCAAAGCATGTCCCTGCTTATGTACAAATCGTGGGTTTATTCGTGAATGCAACAGCCGATGAAATTGCTCAAGTGCTTGAGGTTGTACCCTTGGATATGCTGCAGTTTCATGGTGATGAAACTGCAGAGCAATGTCAGCAGATTGCAGCACAAACCAAACGCCGTTGGTATAAAGCCATTCAGGTTAAACCTGAGTTAGATGTCATCAATACTATAAAAAGCTACCAAAATGTAGGGGCAAGCGCAGTATTATTGGATGCTTGGCATCCTGAGCTTAAAGGCGGAACAGGGCATAGCTTTGACTGGTCACAGTTCCCCAAACTGGATATTCCTTTACTTTTGGCAGGCGGCTTAAAACCTGACAATGTTGAAGACGCTATAAAGACGACCAATGCTTATGCAGTGGATGTCAGCGGAGGCGTAGAGTCCGCAAAAGGTATTAAAGACCAACAACTCATTGAACAGTTTATGCAAGGAGTCCATCGTGGATCAGCAAAATACTAGCCAGAAAAGTCAGGCAATTGACTATACCCAATTTCCTGATGCACGCGGGCATTTCGGTATTCATGGCGGACGTTTTGTGTCAGAAACGCTCATGGCAGCATTAGAAGACTTAGAAAAACTTTATTTCCGAATGAAGGATGATCCTAAGTTTCTGGCAGAATTCGACCGTGATTTAGCCTACTATGTAGGTCGTCCTAGTCCTTTATATTATGCTGAGCGATGGTCTAAAGAGTTGGGGGGAGCGCAGATTTACTTAAAACGTGAAGACTTGAACCATACTGGCTCACATAAAATCAACAACACCATTGGTCAGGCACTGCTTGCAAAACTTTCTGGTAAAAAACGCATTATTGCAGAAACCGGTGCCGGTCAGCACGGTGTAGCCACTGCAACCATCGCAGCACGTCTGGGTCTTGAATGTGTGGTGTTCATGGGTGCGGAAGACGTGAAACGTCAAGCCATGAACGTCTATCGTATGCGTCTGTTGGGTGCAACTGTTGTGCCAGTCGAAAGCGGTTCAAAAACATTGAAAGATGCTATGAACGAAGCCATGCGTGACTGGGTCACTAACGTTGATTCAACCTATTATGTGATTGGTACGGTTGCAGGTCCACATCCATACCCGCAACTGGTTCGCGATTTCCAGTCGATTATTGGCCGTGAAGCGCGCCGTCAAATTCAGGAACAGGCAGGTCGTTTACCGGATGCCTTAGTAGCTTGTGTCGGTGGTGGTTCAAATGCGATGGGCTTGTTCTATCCATTCTTGAATGATTCAGATGTGAAAATGTATGGTGTTGAAGCCGCAGGTTATGGCATTGAAACGGGCAAACATTCTGCGCCGTTAAATGCAGGTCATGTGGGTGTATTACACGGTAACCGTACCTACTTGATGTCGGATGAGCAAGGTCAGATTATTGAAACCCATTCAATTTCTGCCGGTCTGGACTATCCGGGCGTTGGTCCTGAGCACAGTTTCTTGAAAGATATGCACCGTGTTGAATATGTACCAATCAAGGACACAGAAGCATTGCAAGGTTTCCGTGATTTAACCCAAATTGAAGGGATTATTCCTGCGCTTGAAAGTTCACATGCAATGGCTTATGTCACTAAACTTGCTCCAACGATGGACAAGGATCAAATCATTATTGCGACAGTTTCAGGTCGTGGTGATAAAGACTTGATGACTGTTGCACGCATTGATGGCGTGGAAATGGTCGAGATGTAACTTCTTCTAAAAAGCCTCTCCCTTTGGGATGAGAAGCATAGCTTCGCAAGGGGGAGGGAGATTTAGAAATCGTGTTGAGTAAACTCAGCACGATTTTTTTATTGCTTAAATTCGCTTCAACTTTGTGGTTATGAATATATCTACATTTTGACAGAGTCTTATTGTTTATCATTCAAATGTAAGGAGCTCGTAATGTTACTTTGGATAAGCCCAAAGTAACCAAAGGCTTTTTGTTAAACTGACGGCACCTCCTTGTGCCGCAGTTTAACGGGCGACATCCCTGTCGCCAGCGCGTATCATATTGAAGATAAATATTTACCGTCCTGAGTTTCTATTTTTAAAGAGAAATTCCCCTCCTTAGAAAAAGGAGGGGCTAGGGGAGGATTCTAAAAGGAGTAAGCAATGCCCAGCCTATTTATCGTCATGCTTGGTGGTCGTCATGCACGTGCCAATACAGAAGTCCATGATGTCGTGTTAGCCGTAGGCGATTCATTGCAAGAGGTCTATCCTCAACTGAAAAATGCATGGTTTGGTGAACAAAAGGGACTGCATATTGATGCCTGGGCACAAATCAATGGCGTGGAGTTTGAGGCTAAAAAATATCAAATCCAATTTAGTAAAGCTGCACCCCATCCATCTTCAGAACGTCTGTTTTTAATTAACTTGGGTGGTTACGATGCCCGTGAGTTTGGCGAGTTACACCGTTATATTCTGGTCGTGGCACAAAATGCCATGCTGGCTAAGCAACGCGGTAAAGCCTACTTTGCACAGCATTGGCAAAAACAGCATACCGATCGCATATTAGATGTGGATGATTGTATTGCGATTGATCAGGTGCATGGTCGTTATGTGCAACTGATTGATGGTGAATTCAGCGCTAACCGCTGGGAAAATACCTATTTAATGTTATCGGAGCGCTAATTCATATCTATCTGATTAATAAATTGTATTTATTAGATATTAAGCTTTCTTAAATACTATACATTTTTGTATATTTTAGATAAAAGATGCTTTTGATACTTTTAAGTTCTATTTATATGGGCATAATAAGATTAAGGAATTGTTATCTCTTGGCTAGATGGAATTTGATAAATGGATTTGATTCAATCAAATGGACAACCAAATTATGGACGTTTTAGTTCTCTCCCAAAAACCATCGATTTGAATCAATACCAGTACAAGACACCTTATGGTGATGTCTTAACGGGTTGGCGCAAGCGATTAAAATATAAGAAGTTTAAATTCTGTTCAATTCAGCATCAACACTACACCATAGGTTTGGCCATTGCCGATATTGCTTGGGCAGGGCATGGTTTTTTTTATATTTATAATCATCAAAACCATGAAGTTTTAGAGTGGAATGCCATTAACCTGCTATCACGCAATACCGTGGTGGATGAGCAGCCGCTTTATAACCAGAGCTTTTTTTCTAATTCCCCTTTCCAAATTGATATCCAGCATGCCAATGGCGTGCGCTATATCCATGTCACCAAATATGGGGAAATCAGGCTGAGTGCACGAATCTTCTGTGCCGGTACCGACCCGCTCAGCATGTGCAGCCCGACCGGGATCAATGGCTGGACTTATACCCAGAAGCTAACCACCTTGGCGTGTGAAGGTTTTTTTATCAATAAACAGGGTGAAACCATACAGTTTAATGAAAGAACTTTTGCATCGCTGGATGATACCTGCGGTTTTCTGCGTCCAGAAACGGCATGGTTCTGGTTGTCGAGTAATTTTTGGGATCAACACAATAACCGGATTGGCTTAAATCTGGCTTCTGGAGTCAATGAAAGTTTTGGCAATGAGAACTGCTTGTGGATCAATGGTGTGCTATATCCTGTAAGCGATGTTTTGTTTCAGCATCAGGATGAAGGACACTGGAAGATTCGCTCACTGGATAACAAGCTGAATCTGGATGTAAAAACCGGTTGGCGCCGTTACGAAAATCTGAATTTAAGACTGGTCGGCAGTCAGTTTAGTCAGTGGCAGGCCAAAATCAGTGGCACTATTCAGCAGGATGATCAGGAAATTGTCTTGGTCAATGAATACGGTTTGCTGGAACAGCACTATGCAAAGTGGTAAGCGCCAAATTGTAAGCCAAGAATAAAAAAAGCCTGCAAAATGCAGGCTTTTTTTATTCTTGTGCCGCCTGCCAAAAGGCTTCGCCGGCTTGAATCGGATCACCCGTTTGTTCCAGGGTTTTGACCCAGACATCATATTGGGCAATCACCGGATGCTGGCTGGGGTGGAAGTCCTTTTTAAACCAGTCCCTGTATGGCTTGCCCATTCTGGTGAGCACACCATGTTTGCCAAAAAACCACGGCAAGCCTTTGAAATTCATTTGTAAGCATTGTAACGGCGTAAAGCCATCATGCTTTAACATCACATTGGCACGGTAAATGGTAAAGCCGAACATCAATACGGTTGTCCATGCCAGTACAAATTTACGTGTGCTTTCAGGTACATTGCCGACCTGTTTCATCACATCAAAAGCGACATCACGGTGTTCCATTTCTTCAATTGCATGCCAGGCAAAAAGTGCCCGTACATAAGGATGAGCACCGCGTAATGTCTCTTTATTGCCAAAAAAGGTTTCTGCCATTAGAGCCGTCAAATGCTCAGCCGCAGCGGTCATGGCAATGTTGTATTGTGGTGAGCGTTTTTCCAGTTCAAATTTAAAAATCTTATTTAAACGCTGAATAAATTGATCGACCGGCATACCTTGCTCTTTCATGACCTGATTCATCTTGTCATGCGCTATGCCGTGTTGTGCTTCCTGACGGATAAAGTCTGTCACACGCTGCTTTAAATCCGGATTGGTAATTTGGTCGCGGAACAGACGTACTGACTGAATGAAGTAACGTTCACCATCGGGAAAAGTCAGGCTTAAGGCATCGAACATCCGGGTAATAAACGGGTCGCTTCCGAACCAGAAACGCGGTACTTCATTTAGCTTGAAATCAAGATTGCTACGTACTACAGGAGTAATCTGTGGTTGGACAATGGCATTCATGTTGTTTTATTCAAATAGCCTTGGATAGTTGCAGTATGTCGTGCTTTTTCATTTTTGTTTTGACAGTACTTGCCATTTTTTATACATTTTACGCCAAGGTGAAAATATAATATGTCAAATTATAAGTGAGTCGCCATGCAAGAATTACACATCCCAAATGGTTATTTTCAGCTCTGGAATATGTATCTGATAGACCAGGGACTTGACTTTCACACGCTTGAATTTTTAGCATCTTATCGGGATGATCTGGAGCACGTGCTGCAATTACCGATCGATACCCAGTCGCCCTTTTCTTTTTTTTACAGCATTTTGCAATTAACTCGTGAGCAGCTGGATTGCCCGCAGTTGATTATTGAAATGGCCAAGCGAATTCGTCCTGAACATTTCGGCGTACTCGGTTATATGGCCACCCGAAGTAACAGTGTGGCTGAAGCATTGCAGTACATAATGCGTTTCAGCCGTCTGGTGATTGATGGTGCCGATGCAACCCCATTGCAGATGCATCAGCAGGGCAATGAGATCTGGCTGAGCTGGCCGTTTTTAGATGAAAAATATGCTTTGTTAAATGAAATGACCATGGCTGCCATGGTGCATTTGGCCAAGCAAATCTTTCCGGATCAACCACAATTTTTAAATATCCAGATGGCACATCGACCGCAAATGGCACAGTATCATTATCAAAAATTTTATGGTTGTGATGTGTTGTTTGATCAGCCACGTTATGCCTATGTCATGGGTGTTGATAGCCTAACCTTGAAGTCGGTACTGGCGGATCCGTCACTAATGCAGCTATTGCTTAAACAGGCGGAGGAGGCTATTGCACTCAAGCCACATTATGAAAGTGTATTACAGCAAATTCATACTGCTGTGGCCGAGTATTTAAGACTGCACGCAGCAGCCCCAAAAATTGATCAGATTGCAGATGAATTGCATGTTTCTACACGAACGCTGCAACGCCAATTGCAGCAGCTTGAAAGTTCATTTAAGGCTGTGCTGGAATCGGAACGAATGAAACGCTGTGAACAGTTGTTGCAACACAATACCAGCCTGACTGAAATTGCCATGCGCCTGGGATATTCAGACCAGTCGGCTTTGGCGCGTGCTTATAAGGCCTATAGCAGTCAAACCTTATTACAGCGAAAACAGCAACTGAAAGACCAATCTGAACCATAAAAATGGCTCATTCAGGCTGTTTTTTAATTCAATGCAAGCACTAAAGCATCCACTTCAGCTTGCGGCTTTGGAGTCTTATAAAATAAAACCTACTGAGTAAAGTACAGGTTTTGCTATTGCATAAAACTTTAAATATAAAGGCTAACTTGATTATTTTTATCAACTTTTTACACATAAAAATAAGTTTATCTGAATGATAGATATTTGTTTACATAGCAAAATTAGGCATCTTTGATCATTGAGAAAAAAGCGTAAATATCAGTAAATGGTGTTCTCGGATTGTTCTGAAAAATGAGATGGTGAGTCGAATGTAGCGCGAAATGCTCAGGCTCTATTCAATGAGTAAAAAATAGCGTTACAATGCGTTGTCTTGTATTTCTACAAAGCCAACTCCTCAGTTTTTTAATAATTCAAGGAAAGTACAACCCTATGTCACGTTTAGCCACTCGTTTTGGACAGCTTAAATCTCAGCAGCGTAAAGCGCTCGTTTCTTATGTGATGGCTGGTGACCCTCATCCACAGGTAACCGTTCCATTGTTACATCAAATGGTTGAGGCTGGGGTGGATGTGATTGAACTTGGCCTACCATTTTCAGACCCTATGGCAGATGGTCCCGTGATTGCCCTTGCTGCAGAACGCGCATTGGCAGGCGGCACCAATACCCTGGACGCTTTGAACATGGTGAAAGAGTTCCGCCAAAAAGATACAGAAACACCAGTCGTGCTGATGGGTTATTTAAACCCGGTAGAAGTGATCGGTTACGAAAAGTTTGTATCGTATGCGAATGAATGTGGTGTGGATGGTGTACTGCTGGTGGATTTACCGCCTGAAGAAGCCAAAGATTTAGATGATGTGTTGAAAAAATTCGACATGGATCAAATTTTCTTGCTGGCGCCTACATCGACCGATGAGCGTATTCAGCATGTGGCAAATCAGGCCAGTGGTTTTATCTACTATGTATCCTTGAAAGGGGTAACAGGTGCTGCAACCTTAGATGTTGCTGAAGCAGCAGCCCGTATCCAGAAAATTAAAGCTGTGACTGACGTTCCTGTGGGTGTCGGTTTTGGGATCAGCGATGCTGCCTCGGCAAAAGCCATGGGTGTAGCCGCTGATGCTGTGATTGTTGGTAGTGCTTTTGTGAAACAGTTTGCGAACTTAGCGCCAGAACAAGCCGTTGTCGAAACGGTCAATAAAGTCAAGGAGCTTCGAGCTGCGCTCGATGAGTTAGTATGAATCAAGAAGTGAAACCAGGAAAAATTCTTAGCCCAGCGACACCGTGGACGGAACGTCATGTTCCGGGTATTCACACGCCTGATGAGCAAACCTCACTCAAAGCAACATTTACCGAGCCTACGATTGAGTGTCCTGAATGTCACGCACTGGTTACCCGTACCGCGATGTCATTTAACGCCTATGTTTGCCCACAATGCGATGAACATTTGCGCATGAAAGCACGCGACCGTCTGAACTGGTTCTTCGATCAGGTTCAAAACGAATTGGGTCAAGAGTTTACTGCGAAAGATCCACTTAAGTTCGTGGACAGTAAGGCATACCCAGACCGTATGTCTGAAGCGCAAAAGAAAACCGGTGAAACTGAAGCATTGGTGGTGATACAAGGTTTACTTAAGGATATTCCTTTAATTGCCTGTGCATTTGAATTCGACTTTATGGGCGGTTCAATGGGGACAGTGGTTGGTGACCGTTTCGTGCAAGCCGCTGAACGTGCTATTAAAGAGAAACAGCCTTTAGTCTGTTTTGCTGCCTCAGGTGGTGCACGTATGCAGGAAGGCATGTTGTCATTGATGCAAATGGCACGTACTTCAGCTGCAATCCAACGCATGAAAGATGCAGGTTTACCGTATTTGGTGGTGCTGACTCATCCTGTTTATGGTGGTGTAACCGCGTCACTGGCAATGCTCGGTGATGTGCATATCGCTGAACCTAAAGCCATGATTGGTTTTGCGGGTAAACGTGTAATTGAGCAAACCGTACGTGAAAAACTGGAAGAACCGTTCCAGCGCGCAGAATATTTGCTTGATCATGGTGTAATCGATCAAATTGTTCACCGTCACGCATTACGTGATACTGTATATCGTATTATCGCGAAACTGATGAATTTGTCTTGAACACAGCACCACTTGCAACAGACTCTTTAAATACATGGCTCGATTATTGGAGCCATGTTCACGTTACGGGTATTGATTTAGGTCTGGAACGGGTTATTCCTGTTGCTGAAAAGCTCGGGGTAATTCGTCCGCAGGCAAAAGTTCTGACCGTAGCGGGAACCAATGGTAAGGGCTCAACCACTACCACTTTGGCTGCTATTTTAAATGCGCAAGGCTATAAAGTGGGATTATATCAATCACCGCATATTTACCGTTTTAATGAACGGGTGAAACTGGCCGGGATTGAAGTGGATGACCAGACTTTGGTAGATGCGTTTGTGCAGGTGGATCAGGCACGTCGTGACTGTGATCTCTCGCTTTCCTTCTTTGAAGCTACCACACTGGCGGCTTTTGTTATTTTTAAAGCCCAGCAATGTGATGTCTGGGTATTGGAAGTCGGACTCGGTGGTCGCCTTGATGTAGTCAATGTGATTGATCCCGATGTGGCGGTCATTACCAACATCGGGCTGGACCATACAGACTGGCTGGGCAATAGCATTGAAAAGATTGCCTTTGAAAAAGCCGGGATTATTCGCCCGAATATCCCCGTAATTTTTGGCGGTTCGCAAGAGCTTCCACAAGCGATTCAAAACAAGGTTGATGAATCTCAGGTGCAATTATTTGCCGTTAATCGCGATTATTTCTATCAATATTGCGATGATGGTCAAGCCTGGATGTTTGCTTCTTCAGGCACGACTTTAAAACTTCCTCTAGGTGCTTTGGCACTGGAAAATATATCTACCGCCGTTGCCGCGATTTTAGTCAGTGGTCTAAAAGTGACTCAAGCTGCCATTGCACAAGGCATCCAAAATGCAAAATTGCCAGGCCGCTTTGAAATACGCCAGATTCAGGATAAAACCGTGATTTTTGATGCCGGACATAATCCCCATGGCGTAGAGTTTTTGTTAAATCAGTTGCGAAAATTTTTAGAATACAATAAACAGTACACAGAAGTGATCAGTGTTTTCTCCATGTTGGCGGATAAAGATATCAGTTCTGTCGTAGATTTGTTGAAAGGTACTGTTTTAAGATGGAAAATTGCACCATTAACCGTTCCACGAGCAGCTGCAGTCGAGCAGCTTGATGAAGCGTTACTGGGTGAAACAGTACAGCACTTCAATAGTGTTCAATTGGCTTTTGAATCAGCGCTAAATGAAACAAAAAATAATCAGTTGATCTTGGTATGTGGTTCATTTCATACCTTAGAAGCGGTATGGGAGTATTTGGAAGAATGTCAATGAATAGCAACCAACGCTGGATGGGAGGCGTTGTTTTATTAGGTGGTGGTGTTTTATTGGCAGCATTGCTTCTCAAGGGTAAACAAGAAATATATCAGAACGAGCTCAGAACCCCGAATTTAGCCGCTCAAGTTGAGCAAAAAAAGCCGGCAGCAGAAGGGGAAGTGGTTCAGCTGCAACCTTTAACGGTTGACGTGGAAACAGAAAAACGTTTACTTGAAGAACAACGCCGGGCACGTGAAAAAGCCGTGGCAGAACAAGAAGCGCGCGCAGCTGAATTTTTGGCGATGCAGCAGCAGGCTGAAGCTGATGCGGCACGTAAAGCAGCTGAAGAATACGCCGCTTTAAATGCACGTCGTAGTGGAGCACAGCAGAGTTCGGACAATATTCCTCCTGAACTGGTGGAAGATGAAAAAGCCAAACAAAAGCGTCTGGAAGATGAAAAGCTGCTCGCTGCAAAAAAGTTACAACAGCAGACAGCTCAACAACAACGAACTGATGCTGATAAAAAAATAACTGAAGACAAACGTAAAGCCCAACTCGAAGCTGAAAAACAGTTGGCTGCAAAACAGGCAGCAGTGAAAAAAGCAGCTGAAGACAAGGTAAAGCAAGAGGCTGAGTTAAAACGTAAAGCAGCTGAAGACGAAAAACAGTTGGCTGTAAAGAAAGCGTTAGAAGTCAAGAAAAAAGAACAAGCCCAACTTGAAACAGAAGCGAAGAGAAAAGCTGAAGCCAAGAAAAAAGCTGAAGCAGAAAAAGCTCGTGACTTGTTGGAACATGGCGATAAACAGTGGATGGTGCAAGTGGCCTTGGCTGCCAATGAAGCCAATGCCGATGCACTGGCCTCTAAGCTGCGTGCTAAAGGCTATAAGGTGACCAAGAGTCCAACTTCAAAAGGGGTTCGAATTATGGTTGGACCGGCTAAAGACCGTGATGTTGCTGATGCTGCCCGCAAGAAAATTACCAGTGATGCAAGCCTGGGAATGAAGTCGGCATGGGTGATTGACTGGGTTCCGCTAGATAAACGCTAAATCTGGCTTGAAGTGAAATTAAGATGGATTCAACAGTTGCTGTTGAATCCATCTTACATTTTCAGGGCTAAATATTTTTTCAATATTTAGCCAGACCGGATGAAATCCATAACCGCCATGTTTCATTTCATTCATGGCATCCTCAATCGACCAGTTTTCAAAAATAATCCGATACATGGCAATACTTGCACCGGTGCGGTCTGAGCCATGATAGCAATGAATCAAAACTCGCTGGTTTGTGGCTTTGGCCTGCTGAATCTGTTGCATCACCTGCAATAAATCTTCCCGGCTCATTGCCCAGGTGTAAATGGGTATATGAACCAATTTAAAATCTGTAGATGGCAGGACCGCCAGATCCTTATTTCTGGATCTTAAATTAATGATCACATCAATATCATGGGCTTTTAATTGCGGAATCAGTTCAGCCGAGGGTTGTTCACTGCGAAATACATCATTACTGATTTGATAAAAATTATGCTGAGGATTGATGGCTTGCCCCCAATGCTGCGACCGATGTTCCATGGGGACAGTGGGTGAGGTCATGCATCCCATTAGGCTTGAGCAACTCAGGACAAGGACGAAAGCAGTTCTTTTTATCATGTTTGATAACGCTCCAGCTCTACAGGATCATGGGCACAAATAATCTCGATATTTTTTTCATTTTGTGCAAGTTGCTGGATTTTGTGCAAGTTGTCTACGCGCATGTGATTATCTTCGGCAAAAAAACGTTCCAGTTTATCCAGAGTAGGAAGTCGATTTTTAGGATCAAGCTGCAAGTGGGAATAGTAGGCATCGCCACAGAAAAACAGCCAACCATCATGCTGTTTAATGGCAACACCACAATGACCTTGGCTATGGCCTAGTAATGGAATCATTAAAATTTCATCCTGAAATAAGCGAAATCCCTGCACTTGATGCAGGTTAAACCATGCTTCACCTTGATTGGGCTCTATAAAGTTCCAGTATCGGTGCTGCTTAAATTGCTGGGTTTTATAACGCGCTTTATTTTTTAAGGGGAAAAAACTTTGAGTGGCATTAAATTCACTGGAAAGTACATGTACGGTGGCGTGTGGGAAATCGGAAATACCGCCTGCATGATCAAAATCCAGATGTGAGATTAGAATATGTTTTACATCTTTAGGATTGAAACCTAAGCGTTGAATCTGGGCAATGGCAGTCAACTCTAAATTCTTTTCAATACGCCCCAGCCTGGAAACCATACGACCTAAGCGGGCTTGGGTGTGAAGATAATCTTGTATACCCAGGCCGGTATCTACCAGTACTAAACCTTGATCGGTTTCAAGCAGTAGGCAATGACAAACTATTTTGGCATGTAAACCTTTTTGCCCAAACAGAGGGCCGCAAATCGGACACATGGTGCCGCAGTGCAAATGATGAATGTTATAGATCACAATATTTATTCTTAAGATGATTAGGCGTATTTATAAACTGGCTGTGAAACAAACACCAACTTGATTTTGTAATTCAATTTCCTGGCCAAATAAAAAGCCTGTCATCAGACAGGCTTGAACAAGATCAGGATTGGCTCGTCATAGTCATCCTGTATTTGCAGCATAGTTGTAATACAGTCTAGCACCTACTTGTGGCATATATTCTTCAGAATAGTGTAGTACTCTTTTTAAAGAAACTACGCGCTACGCTTACTTTGCGTAAAAATAAAAGCAGCGCTTTAGTTTTTTAACTCGAAGCATAGCTTCTCGTCTTGCGTTTAAAAACGTTTCATTTCGACGGCTACGCGCTTCGCTTGTCTTGAGCAAAAATAAAAGCAGTACTTTTATTTTTGCTCAGGCTGTGGCGTTAAACGTAAATAAGGGGTAACTGCTTTATAACCTTTAGGAAAACGTTGCTTGATTTCTTCCTCATCTTTCAATGATGGAACAATGACGACGTCTTCACCTTGTTGCCAGTTGGCGGGTGTAGCCACTTTATGGTTATCCGTCAGTTGCAGCGAATCGACCACACGTAAAATTTCATTGAAGTTACGGCCTGTTGATGCCGGATAAGTAATGATTAAACGTACCTTTTTATTTGGATCAATAATCACCAAAGAACGCACGGTCAGGGTTTCACTGGCATTCGGGTGAATAAAATCGTACAGCGTAGACACCTTACGGTCTTGATCGGCAATGATCGGAAAGTTCACAGAGGTGTTTTGGGTTTCGTTAATGTCGTTAATCCAGCCCTTATGTGATTCGACATCATCTACCGAGAGGGCAATGGCTTTAACATTGCGCTTTGCAAATTCGTCTTTCAGTTTTGCGGTATAGCCCAATTCAGTGGTACATACCGGCGTATAGTCCGCTGGATGGGAAAACAAGATTCCCCAGCTGTCACCCAAAAAGTCGTAGAAATTAATTAAGCCTTCACTGGATTCCTGTTCAAAATTCGGTGCGGTATCGCCTAAACGTAATGTCATTTTTATAGCCTCATTTGCTTTGTTATGTATGTTGATGCGATCTAATATGACGCATTTTTTTTTGCAATGAAAATAGCGTTTTTGTATTTCTTTATGAGTAAATGGAATATACAGGCCGAGATTGATGAGTAAAATCCGGATAAATGATGAATTCTATGACTATATTGGCTGTTTAAAATTTGTTACATTGTTTGTCCTTAGCTGTCACGTGCTAGAACGAGTGAGCAGAATTTTTTTATTGGTTTTGTGCAAACCCCTTGTACTTCAAATTTCTAGCACCATAATAACGACTGAGAAAAAATTTATTCATTCGACAAGCAAGATTTAGAGAGTCTATTCATGTTGGCAAGTCTGATCGGAGGAATCTTCGGTACCAAAAATGAGCGCGAACTCAAACGCATGCGTAAAATCGTAGATAAGATTAATGCGCTCGAGCCGACGATATCTGCACTAAGCGATGCAGACTTATCTGCAAAAACTGAAGAATTCAAACAACGATATAACAAGGGCGAAAGCCTGGATAAATTATTACCTGAAGCATTTGCTGTTTGTCGTGAAGCGGCAAAGCGAATCATGGGAATGCGTCATTACGATGTTCAGTTGATTGGTGGTATTACCCTTCACGAAGGTAAAATTGCAGAAATGCGTACCGGTGAAGGTAAAACCCTGATGGGTACCTTGGCTTGCTATCTGAATGCTATTAGCGGACAGGGTGTACATGTCATCACTGTGAACGATTATTTGGCACAGCGTGATGCGGAATTAAACCGTCCCTTATTCGAATTCTTGGGTCTGAGCATTGGTATTATTTATTCCATGCAAGATCCAACAGAGAAAGCTGAAGCCTACCGTGCCGATATTACTTACGGTACCAACAACGAATTTGGTTTCGATTATCTGCGTGACAACATGGTGTTTTCTCAAGCCGAGAAAAAACAACGTGGCCTAACCTATGCCATTATTGATGAGGTCGATTCGATCCTGATTGATGAGGCACGTACACCATTGATCATTTCTGGTCAAAGTGATGACTCTTCACAATTGTATGCAGCAATCAATAGCATCCCGCCAAAACTTCGTGCGCAAAAAGAAGAAAAAGTGCCGGATGGCGGTCATTTCTGGATTGATGAAAAGCAACGTCAGGTTGAAATGACTGAAGTTGGTTATGAAACCGTAGAAGATCAATTGATTGAGATGGGTTTGCTGGCTGCAGGTGAGAGCTTGTATTCACCATCTAACTTGAACCTGGTTCATCATGTTTCGGCTGCTATTCGTGCACACTATCTTTATCAACGTAATGTTCAGTACATCATTCATGATTGCGAAGTGATTATTGTTGATGAAAACACCGGTCGTACCATGCCAGGTCGTCGCTGGTCAGAAGGTTTGCACCAAGCAGTTGAAGCGAAAGAAGGTCTGGAAATTCAGCCTGAAAACCAGACTTTGGCAACCACGACTTTCCAGAACTATTTCCGTCTTTACAAAAAGCTTTCTGGTATGACTGGTACAGCCGATACCGAAGCTGCGGAAATGAAAGAGATTTATGGTTTGGATGTAGTACTTATTCCAACCCACCGACCAATGATTCGTAAAGATGAAAACGATCTTATTTATTTAAACCGTAATGGTAAATATAACGCCATCATTCAAGAAATTCAGCGGGTGCATGAAGACGGTGTTGCACCGATCCTGATTGGTACGGCAACGATTGAAGCTTCTGAAATTCTTTCTGAAAAATTGAAAGAAGCGGGTATTACGCATGAAGTACTAAATGCGAAGCAGCATGAGCGTGAAGCAGACATTATTGCTCAAGCAGGCTCACCGCGCGCCGTGACCATTGCAACTAACATGGCAGGTCGTGGTACCGATATTTTGCTGGGTGGTAACTGGAAAGCCAAACTGGCTCACATTGAAAACCCAACGCCTGAAGATGAAGCACGCTTAAGGGCTGAATGGGAACAAAACCATGAAATGGTATTGGCTTCTGGCGGCTTGCATATCATTGGTTCAGAGCGTCATGAGTCGCGCCGTATCGATAACCAGTTGCGTGGTCGTGCCGGTCGTCAGGGTGACCCGGGTGTTTCACGTTTCTACCTGTCGCTTGAAGATGACCTGATGCGTATCTTCGCTGGTGATCGTGTGGTTGGCATGATGCGGGCAATGGGCTTGCAGGAAGATGAAGCCATTGAACACAAAATGGTATCGCGCTCCATTGAAAATGCACAACGTAAAGTAGAAGCACGTAACTTCGATATTCGTAAGAACTTGTTGAAATACGATGACGTGAATAATGAACAACGTAAGATCATTTATTCACAACGTGATGAAGTGCTGGCTGAAAGTACGCTACAAGATTACATTGAAGAAATGCATCACGAAGTGATTAAAGGTGTAATTGAAAATTATATTCCGCCGGAATCCATTCATGACCAATGGGATATCGATGGTCTGGAACGTGCATTGCGTGAGGATTTAGGTATTGATTTACCGGTCAATCAATGGCTGGAACAAGACCGTCGTTTAGATGAAGAAGCTCTGGTAGAACGTATTTCTGATGAAATCGTACAACGCTATCGCACTCGCCGTGAACAGATGGGTGATGAGTCAGCAGCCATGCTGGAACGTCATTTCATGTTAAGTGCTTTGGATCGCCATTGGAAAGATCATTTGGCTGCCATGGATTACTTGCGTCAGGGCATTCACTTGCGTGGTTATGCACAAAAGAACCCTGAACAGGAATACAAGAAAGAAGCCTTTAATCTGTTTGTAAATATGCTGGCTGTGATCAAGTCAGATGTGATTACAGATCTTTCACGTGTTCATGTTCCTACAGCTGAAGAACTGGCTGAAATGGAAGCACAAAAGCAGGCTCAAGCTGAAGCCATGCAATTGAATCTTTCTCATGCTGAGTTTGATAATTTGTTAGCCGGCGATTTAAGCGGTACTGAAATTGTTGAAGTGGAGTCTGGCTTTAATCCAGCAGGGCAAATATTTGAGCCGCCTACAAGCCGTAATGCACCTTGCCCATGTGGTTCAGGTTTAAAATACAAGCAATGTCACGGTAAAATTTAATTTTATCTAAAACATGCAGCCACTTTATCTATTTCTTTTCCTTTGGATTTGAATAGATAAAGTGGTTTTTTTATTGCAGCAAAATATAGGGTTTATTTTTGCAAGATGTGAATATGTTTGCAGAGAGCTGAATTAAGTGGTATTTAGTGCATATTGATGAATATTGAGAAGCGGAAAAGACAATGAAAAAAGTATTACAACCATTGATGATTTTAGCTTTAGCTATTCCAGGTTTGGCTTTTGCAAATGAGCCAGCAAAAAACACAGCGGCAAATGCTGTTAAAGATGACAACACTACGGTTATGAGTCCACGTACCGGAATTCGCTATACCTTTGCTAATCCGCAGCAACGTCCAGTGGTGTTAAAAACTGCAGCCATCACACCGGCAAATGCAGCGAATGCAAACCGCATTGTGGCTTCAAATCCGGCTTTATCTGCTGCCAGTCAGGAAAAAGCCAGACAGGCGCTATTGTCGGAATCGACTCAGTTGGCATCCAACTAAATCGAATGTATTGCTAAAACCAGTCTACGGACTGGTTTTTTTGGGCCTGAAAATAGCAAACTGATAAAAAATAAATCAAACAAAGTGTTCTGCTCGATTTTTTACTGAATTTCTACTAAGCTGTCTTTTTATCACGAACTTATTTGGAAGTTTAAAAATGGCGGTGGGCGACTTAACAATGCCACAGATGCATGTGGTTAAAGGTGTAAAAATTGGTTCAGCTGAAGCTTATGTGCGTTATCAGAACCGACGTGACCTCGTTATTTTTGAATTTGCTGAAGGTTCAAACGTTGCCGGTGTATTTACCCAAAATGCATTCTGTGCAGCACCGGTACATGTGTGTAAAGCTCATTTGCAAATCACTAATCCACGCTATCTAGTGATTAATACCGGTAATGCCAATGCAGGTACCGGGAAAATCGGTATGGTAAATGCGCAGGCGACTTGTGCAAAACTGGCTGAACTGGCGGGTGTATTGACCAGCGAAATTTTACCTTTTTCTACCGGGGTCATTGGCGAGCAATTGCCTATTGAACGTCTGGTCAATGGTTTGCAGCCTGCACTGGATTCATTAAAAGAAGATGCCTGGCTGGATGCAGCAAAAGGCATCATGACGACGGATACGCTGCCTAAAGGGGCGTCAGAACAGTTTGAGATGGATGGCGTGACTTATACCATGACCGGTATTTCCAAAGGTGCCGGCATGATTCGTCCCAATATGGCCACTATGCTCAGCTATGTCGCGACTGATGCACCGATCAGTCGTGAACTGGTGCAGCAGTTATTAAAAACCACTGTAAATGTATCATTTAACCGTATTACGATAGATGGTGATACCTCAACCAATGATTCATGTATTTTTGTCGCTACTGGACGGGCAGGTGGTAAAGAAATTACTTCAACTGATGATTCACGTTACACCATTGTTCTAGATGTGTTGACACGTGTCATGAAACGTTTGGCACAACTAATTGTACGTGATGGTGAAGGTGCAACCAAATTCATTACCGTTGCGGTTGAAGGTGGTGCAGATACCCAGGAATGTTGCGATATTGCCTATAGTATTGCTCATTCACCATTGGTGAAGACTGCAATTTTCGCCTCAGATCCGAACTGGGGGCGTATCCTTGCAGCAATTGGTTATGCGGGCGTTAAAAATTTAGACGTTGAAAAAATTCAGGTTTGGTTGGATGATGTACAGATCTGCAAAGATGGTGGTGCAGCAGCGGACTATACGGAAGAAGCTGGCGCGCGCGTGATGTCTCAGGCTGAGTTGACCATTCGGGTTGATTTGGGACGAGGACAGGCGAAAGATACCGTCTATACCTGTGATCTGTCTTATGACTATGTCAAGATCAATGCAGATTACCGTTCTTAAGTTGAGTTGAATGAAAAAAGCCTCCGTAGTGAGGCTTTTTTATAAGGTAAAGTTTTTAATGACTGGTCAAAAAGCATGATGCTATTCTGACTGGTAAGTGGGTTGAATGACTTGTGAGAAGCAAGTTTAAAGGATAGAGAACACGTTATGAGTAATGCGACCAATTTAATTGCCAATGAGGCTAAATCGATTGTGCAGGCGCATTTAGATCGATTGGGTGAACCTAAAGATATTCATTTAAGTGATGAGGTCAAACAGGAAAAATTTGCACAAATTCTGGCAGAACTCAAAAAACGTGATGCTGTCCTTGTCGCCCACTACTATTGCGATCCTGAAGTACAGGAGATTGCAGAGCTATCTGGCGGCTGTGTTTCTGACTCATTAGAAATGGCACGCTTTGGTCGTGACCATCCTGCTTCAACTTTGGTGGTTGCCGGGGTGAAGTTTATGGGAGAAACAGCAAAAATACTTTCTCCTGAAAAAACTGTGCTCATGCCAACTTTGGAAGCGACCTGTTCTTTAGATTTGGGCTGTCCGGTAGATGAGTTTACTGCATTTTGCGATGCGCACCCTGATCATACCGTGGTGGTCTATGCCAATACCTCGGCTGCAGTCAAAGCCCGTGCAGACTGGGTGGTGACATCGAGCTGTGCAGTGGAAATTATTGAGCATCTCGATAGCCTAGGTGAAAAGATTATTTGGGCACCTGACCAGCATCTGGGACGTTACATCCAAAAGAAAACCGGTGCAGACATGTTGCTTTGGGATGGCGCTTGTATTGTGCATGAAGAATTTCGTGCACGTGGTATTGCCAACATGAAAGCACTCTATCCAGATGCAGCTGTTTTGGTTCATCCGGAATCACCTGAGTCAGTGGTGGATATTGCTGATGCGGTGGGAAGTACCTCGCAACTGATTAAAGCGGCACAAACGCTTCCGAATGAGCGTTTAATTGTGGCAACCGACCGTGGCATCTTCTACAAGATGCAACAAGCCGTGCCAAACAAGATTTTGATTGAAGCACCAACAGCAGGTGAGGGGGCAACTTGTCGCTCTTGTGCTCATTGTCCATGGATGGCCATGAATGAATTGGATGGAATTTTAGAGGTTTTACAAAAGGGTGATCAAGAAATACACGTTGATCCTGCTCTTGCTGAACGTGCTAAATTACCACTTGATCGTATGTTGAGCTTTAGTGCTGGTCTAAAACGTTAATTTTGATCAAAAATCACCTAAAATGCTTGATAAATAAGCGGTTGAAGTGATTTTTTAGCTTTTTTTGAATATAGGTGTTGACGTCTCTATGCGTCACGCCTAAAATGCACCCCGTACCGCACGATGTGCGATACACTAAAAGCTGAGATGAATCGGAGTATGGCGCAGCTTGGTAGCGCATCTGGTTTGGGACCAGAGGGTCGTAGGTTCGAATCCTACTGCTCCGACCAATTCTTCAAGGCGAGTATCGCATGATATTTTTATCATCGGTCATGCGCCTGTAGCTCAGTTGGATAGAGCATCCGCCTTCTAAGCGGATGGTCACAGGTTCGAATCCTGTCAGGCGCACCATTTGGTAGTCTGGTATTATAGAGCCAAAATGTTGTAACGGTGGATGTAGCTCAGTTGGTAGAGCCCCGGATTGTGATTCCGGTTGTCGTGGGTTCGAATCCCATCATTCACCCCAATTTCGGAGTATGGCGCAGCTTGGTAGCGCATCTGGTTTGGGACCAGAGGGTCGTAGGTTCGAATCCTACTGCTCCGACCATTTTAAGTTTAAACTTAAAAATAAATGATCCGCTTAAATGCGGTTTTTTTATGCCTGAAATTTAATAATAACATTCAACATTCAACATTCAACATTCAACATTCAACATTCAACATTCAACATTCAACATTCAACATTCAACATTCAACATGGCTTGAATCGTATTTATTGATCCTGCTCTCGATATTCAAATAATTTAATGAGCTCTCTTGAAATATAAAACTTGAAAATAAGCCAAAGAATTAAAATTTTGCTTGAAAGGAATATTAAAAATTAGCAAATTGCATTATTACTGGAAAAGGTGGGTTTCATTTCTAGCTTAATTCTTTTCTCTATCTCTCCTATCTTTTGTTTATACCTTATAAATTTTTAAGTCGATAGGAATGCTGATCGTTCTAATAACTCCAGTGCAGTTGATGTGAGAAAATAAAAAAGATAAAAAATCAGAGAGGTAAAATGGATTGAAAAGACGTTATTTATAAATTTAAATCAAAATTGTTGTTAATTTAAACTT
>NZ_JBBEUE010000024.1:0-51658 GCF_037402435.1 Acinetobacter sp. NS-4
AATACCTCGTCAGTATTAAGAGCTGGACTTCAACAAACTTAACAACTCAGCGCTTCGCGCTTCGTTCGTTTCCGTCTATCTCGTCGGTATGGGGTGCATTCTAGAGGATTTCAGAATCATTGCAACCCCCAATTCACTATATTTTTCACGTATGTATCTTTTTTCAACGAAAATCACCAAAAAATCGCTTTTTCATCTAAATTTTGAGCATTTTTATGAAATAAAATCTGTACTCAGTGCAATTCATTTTAAAACAGCCCTTTTTATTAAGACCTAATAACTCTCAAAAAAGTGCTAAATTTTAATAAGACCACAAAATTTCAACTTTACACCCAGAATTTTCCAAAACTTTCTTATATCAGGTTACATATTTTGCTGTTTGCTATCCGACTTATAGATATAAGGTAAATCAACAAAGTCAGTCTGCTGCTTCTATTAGACTTTTCCTTCTAATTCCAGATTTTAAGTAGCGAAAAATAAGTAAATCATCTTTATTAAGCTTTAGATAAGATAAAAACTTAATTTCAGACCTATATAAAGCTAAATAGGATTTTAAGACTTAAGCTGCATATTGGGGATTGTTACCCCCTAACCAGTGTTGCATGACTTCCTCAATCACTTCTTTCTTACCCTTATAATCTTCAGCAGCAAATAATAGTTTAGCCCGACGTGGCAAACGTTCTTTAACTAAGGAAAATAGAAGATAGTGTGAGGCAAGATCTAATTGCTGTAATAAAGCATGTGCCAGCTCAAAGGATTTCCGCTTCTGTTCAGCGGTCTCGTATTCAAATAGAAAACGTAAAATGAAATCAACTTCCTGATCGAAAATATCCTGAGTTTGATAGTGGTACATAAACGCTATTTACCCTCTTTTTATAAATTTATAGATCTTCTTTGAGACCTCATATCATCAGCATACTGATAATTTTCTGGATGTCAGTATCTATCGGGCAATCTTCACGGGATTTGAAGCAAATGAAAAATGTGATTCTTAAATGAGAACATCGAAAGTAAAGGTGAAATTTTGGAAATAAAAAAAGAAGAGATCTCTCCCAAAATCTCTTCCTTGGAGTTGAATCTTTATGCGATCCATCGTGTCATTATTATAGTTATCTGCAAAAATTTAAAAAAGTCCCTTGGGGAAGAGACGTAAAATTGTGGAACTTTTTTGTTATACACGTACCCTCTAGATATGTTTTCTACACAATGTCTAGATGGATAAATCTTAAACATAAAATATGACAAAATCAAGACAATTGGAAAAATTTAAGTATTGTTTTTATAAGCTTTTTTTTGAATTTAGTTATTTAGAATATTAATATACGGTATAAAAAATAAAAGCAGGCCAAAGCCTGCTTTTATTTCAATAGCTTAGCTTAGGCTTAGTCAACAAAAATGACTTTTGCAATTGCTTTTTTGCTGGCTTGAATAATTAAAGTGACGTTTTCTTTCACCGAGAAATTGCCATCAACTGGCTCCCAATCTACTTTTACCGCACCACGTCCTACCGCATCTTTTGCCTGAGCGGCATTTTTGGTTAAACCGGCAGCACGTAAGATAGAAGCAATAAAGATTTCACCACCATATTCACCACGTGAAATGGTCACTTCAGGCGTACCTTCTGGAAGTTCACCTTCAGTAATCAGGTTACCCGCACCTTTATGTGCAGTTGCAGCAGCTTCCGCACCATGGAAACGCTCAACCAGCTCAAGCGCAAGAATTTTCTTCACTTCTTGCGGGTTACGACCTTCAGCCACTTCTTTTAACAACGCTTGAATTTCTTCAACTGATTTAAAGCTGAGTAAGTCAAAGTAACGTTCAATTAAGGCATCTGGCATAGAAAGTACTTTTTGGTACATCGCGCCCGGTGCATCAAATACCGCAATGTAGTTACCCAAAGATTTAGACATTTTATTCACGCCATCTAAACCTTCAAGAATTGGCACAGTAATACAGACCTGTGCTTCTTGTTCATAACGACCTTGCAAGGTACGGCCCATCAACAAGTTAAAGGTTTGGTCTGTACCACCCAATTCCACGTCAGCTTCGAGTGCTACCGAGTCATAACCCTGTACCAGTGGATACAAAAATTCGTGGATCGCAATCGGTTGATGGCTGTTATAACGCTTGGTGAAGTCATCACGTTCCAACATACGCGCCACAGTCTGCTGCGAAGCCAACTGGATTAAATCAGCTGCAGTTTTTTGAGCAAACCATTCAGAGTTGAACACCACTTTGGTTTTTGCTGGATCAAGGATTTTAAATACTTGTTCTTGATAGGTTTTTGCATTTTCCAGCACTTTTTCACGCGACAAAGGCGGACGTGTCGCACTCTTGCCAGTCGGATCACCAATCATGGCAGTGTAGTCACCGATCAAGAAATAAACTTCATGGCCCAAATCTTGAAACACTTTCAATTTATTAATTAAAACCGTATGACCTAAGTGCAAATCAGGTGCAGTTGGGTCAAAACCTGCTTTAATTTTAAGTGGACGATTCTGTTTTAATTTCTTCAGAAGATCTTCTTCAGAAATAATTTCGTGTGTGCCTCGTTGGATGAGGGCAAGTTGTTCTTCAGCCGGCAGGAAATTTGACATCACAAAACCCAAATACATCAGTTATTCAATTTGTGCGATATACTAACACTTTTTCAGCACATTGCAGGCTTAAGAATAATCATGACAGCGATCTATATTGGGGTAATGACCGGCACGAGCATGGATGGTGTCGATATTGTTGCTGCTTCTTTTGATCCTTTACAGCTTCATGCCACCCTCACTCTGCCTTTTGAACCGGACCTACGTGATGAGTTGATGGCATTAACGCTACCTTCAGACAACGAAATTGATCGTATGGGTAAAGCTGATGTTGCTTTAGCAACCATGATTGGTGAAGGAATCAATACGCTCATTGAAAAGAATCATTTAGATCGCACTCAAATTAAAGCCATTGGCTCGCATGGACAAACCATTCGCCACCGCCCCGAACATGGCTTCACCTTGCAAATTGGTGATCCCAATATCATTACCGAAATGACGCAAATTCCAGTGATTTCAGATTTTCGTCGTCGTGATATGGCTGCTGGCGGACAAGGTGCTCCCTTAGTTCCCGCATTTCATCAGGCCTTGTTCCAGCATGACAGCATTCATCGTGTGATTCTGAATTTAGGCGGGATTGCCAATGTCAGCATGTTGCCTGCAGGCAAACCCGAAGCAGTCTTTGGCTTTGACACCGGTCCCGCCAATATCCTGATGGATGCCTGGTGTCACCGATACACGGGTCAGCCTTATGATGAAAACGGCAACTGGGCAGCATATGGACAACCGATCCGCAGCCTGCTCGACCGCTTGCAAGCGCATGAGTTTTTTTCAAAAGAACCACCCAAAAGTACCGGTCGTGAAGACTTCAACCTTGAATGGCTAGATGAACAGATTCTGGATTGGCGTAATGACCTTGAATATGACGAGTTAGAAGATACGCCTGAAAATATCCAGGCGACTTTAATGAAACTCACCACCCGCGCGATTAAAAAAGCCATTTACCGTTCTGAAATGCAAACCGGCGAAGTCTATGTTTGCGGTGGCGGTGCCTATAACTCGAACTTACTTGAGCAATTGCGCTGGCGTTTACGCAAACACGAATGGACGGTACAAAGTACCGCTGATTTAGGTCTAAGCCCAACTTGGGTGGAAGCCACTGCTTTTGCATGGTTGGCGATGCGCTTTGTGAATCAGCAAAGTGGTAATCTGCCGGCAGTGACAGGTGCTGCAGGTTATCGTATTTTAGGTACCATGACTGCGGTATAAGTTTTTATTCCAAAAGACTTATATAAAAGGTCTGCATCAAGCAGACCTTTTTTATTTCTATACTTTTATTGCTTCTATACTTTATATAGTCACTTATTTCATCAGCTTTTTAGCATTTTCCTGACGAAAAGCATTCAGAATCTGTTGCCCTGCCCGTCCCGTCGGACTTAGGCCCAAACGAATCTGTTCCTGACGGATGGCTTGACGGGTTTTATCACCAATCAGACCATCTACAGTACCAATGTCATAACCGCGATTGGCCAAGAACTGCTGAATCTCACGACGTTCAGCGCGTGAAGTACCCGCATCATCAGTTGGCCAGGCTTTACTAAAGCCACCCTGTCCCTGTAAGCGGTCGGACAAATGTGCAATCGCCAAAGCATAACTTTCCGCCGCGTTATAACTATATATAGCATCGAAATTTTTAAATACTAAGAATAACGGCCCGTTCTCACCGGCAGGTGCCATTAAACCTGCAGCAGATGACTCGCTTAAATTACCTTGAATTAATGGTGTACCATCAGCGCGAACCACGCCTTGACTGATCCAGCTACTTAAAAGCTTTTTATTACGACGGCTTTCACCCGCAATTGACATGCCTTCAGGAACTTTCACCTCAAAGCCCCAAGGCATACCCGTTTGCCAGCCGCGTTTTTTCAGGAAGTTTGCAGTTGAAGCCAAAGCATCAGTGGTACTGGACACCAGATCATGACGACCATCCCCATCAAAATCCACCGCCAGTTCTTCATAAGTTGAAGGCATAAACTGGGTATGCCCAAATGCTCCAGCCCATGAACCCTTCATTTGCTGCTCGCTTACATCGCCACGCTGCAAAATTCGCATGCTGCTAAAAAATTCGCCACGAAAAAAACTTTGACGCCGCCCTTCACAGCTTAAAGTGCCCAAAGCCTGTAATAAAGGATAACTACCCGAAATATCTCCAAAATTACTTTCCACACCCCATACCGCAACCACCGTTTCAGCCGGTACACCGTACGTTGCAGCAACACGATTCAACACATCACGATGCTGGGCTAATTTTTGACGTCCAAGCTGTACCCGTTCTTCATCGACCAAGCCAGATAAATAATCCCAAATGGGAGTAGAAAATTCTGGTTGATAATTCAGTTTATCAATCACCGAATAATCCGGTGTTAAATTTTGCGTATAACGGTCATAAGTCGAGCCACTTACTCCAGCACTGATCGCTTGAGAACGTAAATTGGCAATACATTGCTGGAAATTATTTTGCGAACTAAAAATTTGATTTGCAGGTGGAGTTGAAGTGACTGTGACAGGTTGACCATTAATAATCAGCTCAGCATTGGCTTGAGTCATTGCAAGGAAAACTGAACCTAAAATGAAAGCTAAGCGCTGCATAGTATCCTTTACGATCTTTGAATTTAAATTATGCTTTTACCATACCACCATCAACACATCGTTTCTGAATCAAATCGTAAATTTAAATTTATTTTCTTTATTTTAAATTCATATTTAAGTTTTGAATTTAAAAAATCTATCCACAACCCTTTATTTACAAGTTTTTAAATTCAAAATATCTGGAAATATGAATTTAAATTCATTTCTATAAATTTAAAACATTATTTTAAATTTAAATTATCTGTGGATAAGTTAATTTCTTTTATTTTTATAGCTTTAAATAGCCAAAACTTTAAATTCAAAATCCAGCTTTTAAATTTAAAAAGCTTAAATTCATATTTCATAAAATACTTTGAATTCATATTTTTTAAATTCAAATGCATGGGTTTAAATTTAAATTCATATTTTTTGAATTTATTTTTATCTTTTGAATTTAAAATTTCTGCAGCGTTTTACAGTGCTAAAACTGAAATACAGAACCATTCTACTTGCTTGTTTTTTATGCACCATATTTATAAAGGATTGTATAAATAACATACAATTATTTTTTATTTTGTTCCGATAAACGGCGTACTCACTCAAAAGAGGCGCAATCATGCCCGAAGTGCAGGCATAAAAAAAGCGGTCATTGGCATGACCGCTTTTTTATCATTCAAACTTGGGTTTAAATGCTCATATCTTCGCTAAGTGCTAGTGGATTCGGTAAAATTTTCGCCAATGCACGGCATAAAGCAGTCAGTTCAGCACTGTCATTCGGCATCAAGGTGATGTGGCCAATTTTACGGCCTTCACGCTCAGTCTTGTTATAAAGGTGCAAATGTGCGCCATTTAAAGCCAAGACATCTTCAGACTTCGGATGTTGACCAATGATATTGATCATGATTGTTGGACGTACCACTTCGGTTGAACCCAAAGGTAAACCGGCAACAGCACGAATGTGGTTTTCAAACTGCGAACAAACAGCCCCTTCAATCGACCAGTGACCCGAGTTATGCACACGCGGTGCCATCTCGTTGGCATATAAACCTTTATCGGTCACAAACAGTTCTAGCGTCAACACACCCACATAATTCAAATGATTGAGCAGGCGAGTGATGTAATCTTGTGCCACAGGCTGTAAATCGGCACTGTTAGGTGCCGGCACAATTGAATGCGACAAAATGCCGTTGTGGTGATGGTTTTCCGCCAATGGCCAGGTTTTTACATCACCATTTAAACCACGCACCGCAATAATCGACACTTCACGTGAGAAAGTCACAAAACTTTCTGCAATGAGTTCACCGGCAGGACCCAGTTCTGCCCAAGCCTGATCAATCTGATCTGTTGAACGAAGAACAAATTGCCCTTTACCATCATAACCCCCACGTGAGGTTTTCAATACGATTGGCAAGCCCAGTTCAACCACAGCTGCGTTTAAGCTTTCCAGTGAAGTGACCGCTTTATACGGTGCGACCGGAATCGCCAGTTCATCAAACAAGGCTTTTTCAGACAGACGATGCTGGGCAATTGCCAGAGCCTGACGTGGCGGGTGCAATTCTTTTTGCTTGGTTAAAACGTCTACATCTGCAAGCGGGGTATTTTCAAACTCAAGACTGAAAACATCTGCACTTTGGATAAAGTCATTTAAACCATTTTCAGCTTGGCTTGAAATGACTTGCCCCAAGGCTGCCGCAGGACAGTCGGTATTGGCTTCAAAGAAAGTGCATTGAATATTCAGCGGTAAAGCAGCTTGCGCCATCATACGGCCGAGTTGACCACCACCAAAAATACCGATGGTTTTATTCATAACGTGTGTCCCGTTTTAAGCTTGGCTTTAGATTTGACCAGGAATATTTTTGCTTGCTACTTTTTCAGTTTGCGCAGCGCGGAATTCAGCAACATTTTTGGCAATTTCAGGGCGTGTCAGACCTAAAATTTGTGCTGCCATAATGGCCGCATTGGTTGCGCCCGCAGGACCAATCGCCAATGTACCGACAGCAATACCTGCAGGCATTTGCACGATTGAAAGCAATGAATCTACGCCATTTAGAATGGAAGATTTCACCGGTACACCTAGCACAGGTAAATCAGTTTTTGCTGCACACATACCTGGTAAATGTGCTGCACCGCCAGCACCGGCAATAATCACCTGAATGCCACGTTCACGTGCTGTTTCAGCATATTCAAATAAACGGTCTGGGGTACGGTGTGCAGAAACAACTTCCGCTTCAAATGGGACGCCAAGCTGTTTCAGCATATTGGCAGTGTTTTCCAGAGTTGCCCAGTCAGATTGGGAACCCATGATAATTCCAACGAGAGGTTGAGTGTCTGCAGCAGCCGCATTCATTGCAAATGTTCCATAAACGAATGTAAGGAAGGATAAATCTCGACAAGAGCCAAGCTTTAAATGAATCAGAAGCTCGATATTATAGACTGATTTTTCATCTCACCAAAATTTAACAGCCTACGCAGATGGATATTTTCAATCTTTTTTATAGAAATAGATAAAAATAGGGCAGTGGTCAGTTTATTGACTACGAAAGACAAAATAAATACAGCCCAATAAACATAGACCTGCCCACAGATAATCCAGTTTAAAAGGCTGCTTAAACATCAAAATCATAAAGGGGACAAAGACCAATAAAGTCACCACTTCCTGAGTAATTTTCATCTGTCCCATGGCCCAGCCTTGTTGCGCCAGCAGGCGGGTAGCCGGAATCATAAAACTATATTCAAGTAAGGCAATCAGCCAGCCAAATAAAATGGCTTGCCAGAGCGGGGCACCATGTAAAAATTTAAGATGCCCATACCAGGCCAAGGTCATGAAACAATTAGAAATAATTAAAAGCAATAAAGGAAAGAACATGGCAAATTGATCTGGTGCTGTTGTGCGTATTTTACGTTTTTCCTGCAAAAAAGCATGTTATTTGCGTACCGTTTTTTACTCCCTAAATACAGCATACAGGCTCAAAATAAAGCACCTGCTGCAATGCTATGAATAGATACAAGAAAGACTATCTTTTCCGCAAAACCCTTGATATCGTTGCTTTCAAATTGAATCGATAATGACAACACCACCAATAACAACGTGATGTGTCTTAATAAGCAGTGGAGTTAAAACGCATGCATCTGCATATTTTGGGTATTTGTGGCACCTTTATGGGCTCGCTGGCACTCTTGGCGCGTGATTTGGGACATAAGGTGACGGGTTCAGATGCGAATGTCTATCCACCTATGTCAACCCAACTGGAAAATGCAGGCATCGGCTTAATGCAGGGTTATGATCGCAGTCATTTGCAGCCACATCCCGATCTGGTGATTGTGGGTAATGCCATGAAACGTGGCATTGATGCTGTGGAATATATGCTGAATGAAGGTTTGCCTTATATTTCAGGTCCGCAATTTTTGGCAGATCACGTTTTACAAGGCAAACATGTACTTGGCGTAGCAGGTACCCACGGTAAAACCACAACCACGACCATGCTGGCTTGGGTATTAGATCAAGCCGGTTTAAACCCGGGCTTCTTGATTGGCGGCGTACCTTTAGGTTTCACTGAAAGCGCGCGTTTAGGTGGCGGCAAATACTTCTGTGTAGAAGCGGATGAATATGATTCTGCTTTCTTCGACAAACGTTCCAAGTTTGTGCATTACCACCCAAAAACTGCGATTTTAAATAACCTTGAATTTGACCATGCCGATATCTTTGATGATTTGGCTGCGATTCAAAAACAGTTCCACCATTTAGTCCGTACCATTCCGAGTGAAGGTCGCATTATTGCACCAATCACTGAAACCAATATTGATGAAGTTCTGGAAATGGGCTGCTGGACTCCAGTAGTTCGTACCAGTCTAGATAGCAATGAAAAAGCATCTTTATCTGCCGAACAGTTATCAAATGATGGTTCACACTTTAAGGTACTGCAAAACGGCGTCGTGAAAGGCATCGTGAAATGGAATATGACCGGTCAGCATAGTGTTGCGAATGCTTTAGCAACCATTGCGGCGGCGGAACATGTCGGTGTTTCTATTGAAACTGCATGTGAAGCATTGTCGAATTTCGGCGGTGTGAAACGCCGTATGGAATTGCTGGATACCGTGAAAGGTATTGAAGTTTATGATGACTTTGCCCATCACCCAACGGCAATTGAAACCACTTTAGACGGCGCACGCAAACGTCTTGGCGAGCGTAAACTTTGGGCGATTATTGAACCTCGCTCCAACACCATGCGTATGGGTAGTCATAAAGATGGTTTGGCGCACTCTGCACGTTTAGCCGATGAAGTAATCTGGTATCAACCTGAAGGGCTGGACTGGGATTTACAACCAGTGATTGAAGCTGCACCGAATAAAGCTGTGGTTGCACGTAGCTTAGATGACATCATTCAAACTGTTGTCTCTGGGGCAGGTGAGGGCGATGCTGTGGTGATTATGTCGAATGGCGGTTTTGGTGGTTTACATCAGAAATTGATTACGGCTTTAAAAGCTTAAGTCACAATTAATATTTGAAAATTAAGGACTATTTTTATAGTCCTTTTTTATTAGACTCAATGAATCATCTATTTTTATAATAAAACTTATGACATAAAAATATTATCCACCAATATTCCAAAAAGAAGAGTTTCATTGCCTCTATTGTAAAGTCTATGCACACCAGAGATGGAGCAATGATGCAAAGTTCCCAATTCCATTTCAAAATGATAGATATTTTCATGATCAAAAAGAGCTGAGAAGTAGCCAATGTACTTGTTGTCAACAGAGTACTTTATGGTTAGATAATGAAATTATTTACCCATTACTTGATGCTCAAATACAACCTCATGAAGACATGCCTGATAGCCTTAAAAATGATTTTGAAGAGGCTGTCAGCATTGTTAATAAATCACCACGAGGAGCTGCAGCATTATTACGTTTAGTAGTCCAAAAATTAATGATTGAAATTAATGAAAAGGGGAGCGAATTAATGAGGATATTCTAAATTTAGTCAAAAAAGGATTAGATCCACATATTCAGCAAGCTTTAGATTATTGTCGTGTAGTAGGAAATAGTGCTGTTCATCCTGGGGAAATAAATCTTGAAGACTCTCCTGAAATTGCAAACACTCTATTTGAAACAATTAATTATCTCATTGAAGATTTAATCGCGAGACCTAAAAAAATTCGCGATCGTTTTGAAACTTTACCTGAAGGTGCTCGGGCAAGAATTGAAGAAAAAGATAAACCTAAAATATGATTCGTTGAAAGCGACACGGATGTCGCCATGTTGAACTGTGGTATAGGGATATACCATCAGTTCAACAGAAGATTTTTGTTACTTTTGATCTTTCAAAAGTAAGGCAATACTTACTGTATATATTTTGAATATTTCTATAAATTTGAAGTTGTGCAATAAAATTTAACTATTTAGCCAATATTCTTCAGACTTTTATCACATTCTAAATATTAAAATAATATAAAAAATTTCAGACATTATTTTTATAAAAACAGTCCTTATAAATCACCTGAAATAAAAGTTCACATTTGTAAATTTTTTATCGTGAATAATTTAAGTTCACCTTCAAATCAGATCATTCTGTAAGAAAACCTGTCCAAGTAATGACTTCGTCAACGACTATTGCTAGCTTAGAGAGCGAAGCTCTGTGTATCCATGCCACAATTAAACAAGCGACAAATACCGCAGAGCCTCCAATATACTTCTTTCATGCTACTGCTCATATTTGGTTAGACTCAATTTAAAGCAACAGGTTTCAATTTTGAGAAAAATTTAAAATATATCAATACATAATGAAAGTAGGTGAATACTAAAAGGAATAAGCTAATGACAACAATGAAAGCAATGGTCTATTACGGCGAAAATGATATCCGCTTTGAAGACCGTCCCATCCCCCAAATTATTGATGCAACGGATGCGGTCATCCGGGTCACCAAAACCACCATTTGCGGTACAGATTTAGGCATATGGAAAGGTAAAAACCCCGAAATTCAGGAAGAGGCCAAGAAGAAGACCGGTGAATTTAGCGGTCGTATATTAGGTCATGAAGGGATTGGTATCGTTGAAGAAGTCGGCTCAGCCGTCAAAAATGTGAAAAAAGGCGATCGGGTTATTATTTCCTGTGTCAGCCGATGCGGGACTTGTGAAAATTGTCAGAAACAACTCTACGCTCACTGCCGTAACGGAGGTGGCTGGATTATGGGCTACATGATTGATGGTGCTCATGCAGAATATGTGCGCACTCCATTTGCCGATACCTCTTTATATCCCTTACCAGAAGGCTTAAACGAAGACATTGCCGTGTTTTTATCCGATGTACTGCCAACTTCACATGAAATTGGTGTGCGTTATGGCAATGTTAAACCGGGGGATAGCATTGCCATTGTGGGAACAGGACCGATCGGGATGGGTTGCTTGTTGACCTCACAATTCTATTCACCCGCGCAAATTATTGCGGTGGATATGGATGATCACCGTTTAGCGCTGGCTAAAGAGCTGGGTGCCACCCATACCATTAATTCCGGCAAGGAAGATGCGATTGCACGTATTCTAGAGATTACCGAAGGGCGAGGGGTCGATTGTGCGATAGAAGCTGTGGGTGCAGAACCCACCTGGAACATTTGCCAGAACGTGGTAAAAGAGGGCGGTCATATCGCCAATGTCGGGGTACATGGCAAGCCAGTCAATTTTGAACTGCAAAAGCTCTGGATTAAAAACCTGACCATCACCACCGGCTTGGTCAATACCAATACCACCGGCATGTTGCTGAAAACCTGTTGTTCCGGAAAACTGCCTTTGGAACGCTTAGCCAGCCATCACTTTAAATTTGATGAGTTTGAGAAAGCCTATGATGTGTTTAAACATGCCGCAGATGAAAATGCCATGAAGGTAATTATTGATATTGCCTAGTGGGCTGGAATGAGAAAAGCCCAGTTTTTTTGGGCTTTTTTAATCTATCTAAAATTTAGGCCGCAACATCTGTCAGGCTTTGATCACGTTTAAACATCACATCCACATAGGAACAGGTCGGTACAATTTTTAATTGGTTTTTACGAGCAAATTCCACCAATACATCCAGTAATTGACGTGCTGTACCCTGTCCACGCAAAGAATCATCTACCCAGGTATGATGGGCAATAATCTGATGTTCACCGCGCCATAAATAGCTAATTTCTGCAACACGTTCTCCTGCAGCATTCAGCTGGAAAAACTCGCCTTGTTGGCCGTTATCGTCATGTTGAAACTGCATAACTCTCCCTCATTTTTTGGCTTTAACTATAATCAGAATACTTTAAAAATACATTATTTCAATAGATCATGCAGAGTTAAATCTCGATCAAAAACGGATTTTGCAACAGGACAGAATGGAATAATTTTGACCTGTTTTTCTCGGGCCAACTGCACCACAGGTCAATGCCTTGTCTACGCAAAGTATCATCCACCAGGGTATGGTCAATAATCAGGATACTGTCACCGACCCAGGTATAGGTCATTTCAGCGAAATGATGACGATGGTCACTGATATAAAATTCACCTTTTTTGCCATCATCCTTATGTTTAATCTCTAACATGATTATGCTCTGCTGAGGAGCAAGATATTCAACATGCCATAACTGCTGGCGCCAGAGTGTTAAGTTTTTTACTGTTTTTGACCGCGCAGGATTTCTTTTTTTTAGCTGACTGTAAACTTAACAAGTGTAAGATTTCCACCTAAACTTCAACGCAAATTCTTATATTATTTCACTATGTCATCCCCATCTCCTAAAATTTCAGCCAATCCCACCCAGCAATGGATTTGTGTCATCACTTTAGCTTTTGCAGCCTTTATTTTTAATACCACTGAATTTATTCCTGTGGCCTTGCTGAGTGATATTGGCCATAGTTTCAATATGCCGGCCACCGATGTCGGCATCATGATTACCCTGTATGCTTGGGTAGTCGCACCCATTTCACTGCCGATCATGTTAATCACCCGCAATATTGAACGACGTTTTTTACTGATCAGCTTATTTATCGTGTTTATTGCCAGTCATGGCGTATCGTATTTCGCATGGAATTTTAACATGCTGTTGGCCAGCCGGATTGGCATTGCATTTTCCCATGCGCTGTTCTGGTCTATTACCGCATCCTTAGCGGTTCGTGTCGCGCCTAAAGGTAAAGAATTTCAGGCATTGGGTTTGCTGGCAACCGGGACGGCATTGGCGATGGTCTTGGGCATTCCTTTTGGCCGCATGATTGGTGAGGCCTATGGCTGGAGAAATACCTTTGCTTTAATTGCTATTGGTGCGGCAATCATCTGTCTAACACTGGCAAAAACCTTACCCAAACTGCCCAGTGTCAATTCCGGTTCACTGAAAAGTCTGGGCATGCTATTTAAGCGTCCAAGCCTGATGATGGTGTTTGCTTTAACGGTGATCATCATTACTGCCCAATTTACCGCATACAGTTATATTGAACCCTTTGCGCTGAATATTGCCCAGTTTAGCTCGGCACAGACCACCAGTTTATTGCTGATTTATGGCGCTGCCGGTTTTATTGGTTCTTATCTGTTTGGGAAGTTTGGCAATCAATATCCCAAACTGATGATTCCCTTAAGCTGCTCTTTGTTAGCTTTTTCAATGTTGCTGTTACTGCCCCTTGCTCAAGGTTTTATCAGCCTGAGTACACTCAGCTTATTTTGGGGAATGAGCATTATCTGCTTCAGCTTGGCGCTACAAGCCAAAACCCTGAATCTGGCTTCGGATGCAACCGATGTCGCCATGGCGATTTACTCCGGCCTGTATAATGTCGGTATTGGCGGTGGGGCATTGTTGGGGGGAATAGTCACGGCACATTATGGCTTAAGTCAGATTGGAATCGTGGGGGGCTTGATTGCTGTGCTGGGTACAGTGTTGGCATTCATTTTAGTGCAACGTAAAGACTTCATTAAAATGTAAATGGAATAGATAAAATTTGCACAATCCACATAAATATGCGATTCTTCCCGCATATTTGGAGTTAATCCAAAACAAATTTGAGTAGAACAAGGGGAGTAGCCTCCTCCAAGCCATAGCATTTTGAAGTTTTAAAATGCGGTGGTGTCAGAATATCGTCATTACACTTTGCAAAAAGTCGGTATCTGAGCATCTGAATTTACAAAATGTGGATTTTCAGATGTAGGCAAGACCTTGATCATGTTGACATAGATGTTTAATTCATCTGGCAACAGGTCAAGGTTTTTTTATGGCCAGTTGCCGGGTGTGGAGTTTTGTTATGGAATCCATCGGTACCCCGGGATTGTATCTGGCTTTTTTTGCGATGGTGGCAGTCATGCTCATTATCGACTTCATTGGCTTCAAACACAAAGAAGACCAACCCGTCAAAATTAAATCAGCAGCCTATTGGAGCATTGCCTGGGTCAGTGTGTCCATACTGTTCGCTGGCGGTTTATGGCTGTATTTACAGCAAACAGCGGGTGTTGCCTTAGCTAATCAAAAGACCATGGAATATTTTGCCGGTTATCTGTTAGAGAAATCACTGGCGATTGATAACGTGTTTGTCTGGCTGATGATTTTTGCTGCCTTCGCCATCCCTCCGGCATTACAACGTAAAGTGCTGCTGTATGGCGTACTCGGTGCCATTGTTTTACGTACCATCTTTATTTTTATTGGCGCATGGTTCGTTCAAGAATTTTCCTGGATTCTGTATATTTTCGGTGCTTTTCTGGTCTATACCGGTTTTAAATTTCTTAAAGGTCATGAAGAAAACCCGAATATTGAAGATATGGCCTTACTCAAGTGGTTACGCAAACATATCCGTATTACCCCTCAGCTAGATGGGCATAAGTTCTTTGTGCGTCAAAACGGCGTGTTATGGGCAACGCCATTATTTCTGGTGTTGATTTTGGTTGAAGCATCCGATGTGATTTTCGCGGTGGATTCTATTCCAGCTATTTTTGCAGTGACCAGTGATCCCTTTATTGTGTTAACCGCAAACTTAATGGCTATTTTAGGCTTGCGTGCCATGTTCTTCTTACTGGCAGGCGCGGCTTCTAAAATGCATTATTTACCCTATGGTCTCGGCATTATCTTGCTGTTTATTGGTTTTAAAATGTTAATGCTGGATGTGTTCCATATGCCGATCTGGATTTCACTTGGCTTTATTGTGATTGTACTGGCAATTACCACCTGGTTATCGCTTCGATATAACAAGAAGCAAGAGTAACTGTAATTTTTAAATAAAAGATCCAGCCTTCCATCTTTGAGATGGAAGGCTTTTTTATCGGTTCTATTGCCATATTTTCCTGTTGTTACAAACTTCGAAACCCTCTTCAAAGCCCTGCTTAATTTATAAAAGAGAGAAGGGGTTAAAACCAAGCTGTTACGGTTTAAATAAAAATTTCAGGTACAATCAATCGAAAAAACGAGAAATTAAAGGTTATTCCATGTCTTCCCTTCAAGCACAACGCGCCGTTCGTGGCCGCTTTCTTGATATTCAACACACCGTTTCCCAAGCCTCCGACATTGCTCCAGCCATACGTTATATTGAAGATGGTTTAATCCTCCTGAATGCGGGAAAAATCAGCTGGTTTGGAACATGGGAAAAGGGAAAAGATCTGCTCAGTGCCGATACGCCATTTGAGCATTATCCAGACAAGCTGATTGTGCCGGGATTCATCGATACCCATATTCATTTCCCGCAAACCGAGATGGTCGGTGCTTATGGCGAACAGCTACTGGAATGGCTGAATAGCTATACTTTCCCTACAGAATTGCAGTTTAAAGACAAAGCTTATGCCGACAAAATCGCACAATTTTTTGTTCAGCAATTATTGAAAAATGGCACCACCACCGCTTTAGTATTTTGTAGTGTCCATACTGAATCAGTCGATGCATTATTTGAAGCCGCAGAACAGCAGCAAATGCGTTTAATTGCCGGCAAGGTGATGATGGATCGCCATGCGCCTGATGAGCTGTGTGATACAGCAGAAAGTTCTTATCATGACTCTAAGGCACTGATTGAAAAATGGCACGGCAAAGGCCGTAACCTGTATGCCATTACTCCACGTTTCGCACCGACATCTACACCGGAACAACTGCAAAAAGCAGGGCAGCTCAAAGCGGAATATCCAGATGTCTATGTACATACTCACTTAAGTGAAAACAAGAATGAAATTGCCTGGGTCAAGGCGTTATTTCCCGAGCAGAAAGGCTATCTGGATGTTTATCATCATTATGGCCTGACCGGAGAGCGTTCGGTATTCGCGCATTGTGTACATTTGGAAGATGCCGAATGGGACTGTATGCATGCCACCCACTCAGCAATCGCCTTTTGCCCAACCTCCAACCTGTTCTTGGGCAGCGGTTTATTTCCCTTGAAAAAAACTTGGGAAAAACAGGTCAAAGTCGGCTTGGGCACAGACATAGGTGCAGGCACTTCGTTTAACCAGCTGCAAACCTTAAATGAAGCCTATAAAGTACAACAACTCCAGGGCGATAAACTCTCGGCATTTGAGTCCTTGTATCACGCCACTTTGGGGGGAGCCAAAGCCTTAGATCTGGACGATAAACTGGGTAACTTTAACTTGGGTAAAGAAGCCGATTTTATTGTATTGGACTTAAAAGCCACAGCACTGCAAGCACTGCGTCAGGAACGCGCCAAAGGCATTGAAGATGCTTTATTTGCCCTGATGACTATGGGTGATGACCGCAATATTCATACAACCTATATTTACGGAGACCCGGTATATGTCAAATACTAAATCGCAAAAAACATCCAGAAAAAAGATCATCTTGATGATTGGAATTGCGGCGGTGTGTACTTTCCTTCTCAAGCGCGATACTGCACAGCTCAAGGCCTGATTACATTTTCAGCCGCAAAAAAGATGCATATCTTGAGCAGATGTATTAAAATTAAAACATCTTTTGAGGTGTTGCTGGTCAACACCTTTTTTATTTTTTGATTTGCTTTTAGGTATCTACCCATGACCGTTCATATGAGCGTAATGATCTCAGCTGAAGAAATTCACGCTAAAGTCAAAGAGCTTGGTACAAAAATTGATGCTCACTATGCCAATAGTGACAAAGAACTTGTACTGATTGGTTTACTGCGTGGTTCAGTTATTTTTATGGCTGATTTATGTCGTGCAATTAGCAAACCGCACGAACTCGATTTTATGACGGTATCCAGTTACGGTGGCGGTACAGTTTCAAGCCGTGATGTGAGAATTTTAAAAGACCTCGACGGCGAAATTCGCGGTAAAGACGTGCTGATTGTTGAAGATATTATTGACTCAGGCAACACCCTCAGCAAAGTACTGGAAATTTTAAGCACACGCAGTCCTAACTCAATTGAGCTATGTACTTTAATTAGCAAACCTTCACGCCGTGAAATTGAACTTGAAGTCAAATTTCTGGGCTTTGAAGTCGAAGATAAATTTATTGTCGGTTATGGCTTGGACTATGACCAAAAATATCGCCATATTCCCTTTATTGGTGAAATTGGTCTATAAGACTCGGATCAGATACTTAAGTGGCTTCGGCCACTTTTTTTATCCTTAAAATTTGATAAGGAACAAAAAAACAACAGTTTTTAGCAGGACTCAGCTGTTGTATTTTTTATAAATGATTAATTATGAACACGAAAGCGAATTGAAACAAAATAAACAAACGATAACAAAAGGAGAAGCCTCATGTGGTCACTTATAGTTGCGATCGTGGTCGGTTTTATTGCGGGTTTAATCGCACGCGCTATTCATCCCGGAAATGATAAATCAGGATTTATTGTCACCACCTTATTGGGTATTGCAGGTTCTTTACTGGCCACCTACGGTGGACGCTTACTCGGACTGTATGGTGAAAACTCCGCAGCAGGCTTTATTGCCTCGGTCATCGGTGCCATTATTATTCTGTTTATTTATAACCTCATCACCAAAAGATCAGGCGTTTAACCGCTATCCCAGGATTGATTTAATCTCATAAAAAAAAGCACCTCAACAGGTGCTTTTTTATAGGGCTATTGAGCAATCGAGAGAGTTACAAACCTAGCTCTTTCCAGATTTGTTCAATTTCTTGGGCAGGGTAGGCACCCATCACTTTAAAGCCATTCGAGAAAATAATGGCCGGTGTGCCATTTAAACCCAGGGATTTTCCTAAAGCCAAATTACGATCCACAGGATTGGCACAAGTTTGTTTACTGGCCGGCTGAATACCTTTCGCAATCAAATTTGACCAGGCCAAGGCAGGATCTTTTTCACAGAACACCTGTTTGGAAACGGCCACAGATTGGGTTTTGATTGGATAAATAAAAGTATAGATGGTGACATCATTTAACTTGCTTAGTTCAGTCTCAAGTTTTTTGCAATAAGGGCAATTTGGGTCAGAAAAGATCGCTATCTGGCGTTTTCCATTACCTCGCACAGTTTTGACTGCATCCTGCAAAGGCAGTTTTTTCCAGTCGATGCTGTTTTGTTTCAGCATTAAATCTTTGGTCAGATTTTTCTGGTCAGTTAAACGGAACATCGAACCAACCAGAATATATTGCGCATCTTCGTTTAAATACACCACCTGACCATCCATCGAACCGCTATAAATTCCTTTCATTTCGGTGGTTTGAATCTTTTCAATTTTCAGTTTTGGATGCTGTTTACTCAGGTTACTTTTCACCGTATCAACATTTGCCAGTGTTAAAGTTGAAATAAAACTGACCAGGGCAAATGCCAATGTTTTTTTAATCATATTTTTTGCTCATTACTTCAAAATTTTTCAGGCTGATTCTACTTAAAAATCAGCCAGCAATGCTTAAAATTTTAGCATGCCTTACTTAAAGCACACAGATTTGCTCATCAAGGTTTCACGTGGAACATTGACATGACTTATAGTGGATTAATTTCTACCGAGATATGCACAATTTCCTCATGTATAGATAATGCTTCCCGTACCTGATCGGCATTTAGGCTGCTATTGGTGGCTAAAGCCAAAATGCAGGAAAATTTACCTTTGCCCACTTTCCAGACATGCAGGTCGGTAATTTCTACACTGGAAAATTCCTCAATGACCTCACGAATTTCCTGCACCACAGGATGATCCATTTCGGCATCCAGTAAAGTTTTTCCGGTTTCTTGAATAAGGCCCCAAGCCCATTTTGCCACCAGTATAGATCCAATAATCCCCAACAGCGCATCCAGAAAGCTCCAGCCCAGATATTTGGCGGCAAACAGCGCAATAATGGCAAAGACCGAAGTCACTGCATCTGCAACCACATGCATAAAGGCTGCTTTTTGGTTTAAATCATGATGGTGCTGGCCGTGTTCATGGTGATGGTGATGGTGATCATCATGCAGCAACCAGGCGCAGATCAAATTGATCACCAAACCCAAAATCGCAATCGGAATGGCTTGGTTATAATGAATATCAATCGGATTGAGCAGTCGCTCTATGGATTGAAAAGCCATAAACAGCGCCACCACCATCAACAGGATGGCACTGCTATAGCCGGCTAAAATTTCAATTTTCCAGGTGCCAAAACTAAAACGCTGATCTTGAGCATAATGTCGGGCAGAACGGTAAGCAAAATAAGCTAGCCCCAATGCCAGCATATGTGAACTCATATGCCAGCCATCCGCCAGCAAGGCCATAGAGTTGTAAATCCAGCCCCCAATCACTTCTAATAGCATCATCGCTGCCGTTAGAATGGTCGCCAGCAAAATGCGTTTTTGTGCCAGTGGATTTCCCTCATCAAACTGATGGGCATGTGTCCTGGTGAATGGGGCTTTTTGCATCGTCTTAATCTTAGTGTTTAAATATACTCCCCTATAGTATATTTATTTTTGGAGTATTGTGTTGGGCCATTTACATCAAGACAAGAAAATTATTAATCGTGTCAAACGCTTACAAGGGCAAATTCATGCCGTAGAGCAGGCTTTGCAACAGCCGGACAATTCCTGTATCAGTGTTTTACAACAGGTGGCAGCCATTAAAGGTGCGGTCAATGGTTTAATGAATGAATTAATCGAATCCCATTTACGTCATCACGTGATTGGGGAACAGGCCGACATCAATCAACAGGAACTGGATGAATTTTTAAAATTATTAAAGCGTTACGGCTAAATCTTTACATCTTGTAAATTGACCTTCCAAGTAAATCGCAATTAAACTCCTGATATATCTCTTCTACTTTCTCAATACGTGAAATTTAGTTTTAAACTTCGCGTATTTTTGCGACCCTCTAAATGACACATTCTCAATCATGGCGACCTTTTATCATGGTCAGCCTGGCACTGATTATGGGAACAATCGGAACTGCACTGGCTAGTCCGTTATATCCCATTTACCAGGCACTCTGGGGTTTAATGCCTAGCCAGATCACCTATATTTTTGTCGCTTACATGTTTGGCTGTCTGGCCACCCTGTTATTTCTGGGCCGTCTCAGTAATAGCATCGGTTTTTTACGTAGCCTGCAAATTGGTATGGGTTTTATTATTCTCGGTTTGGGCCTGTCCAGCATTGCTGCAAATACGGTATGGCTGGCTGTCGGCCGTTTTATTATTGGCATTGCCTCCGGTCTGATTAGTACCTCAGCCATGCTGGGACTGGTTTATACCATTCCTGAACCTTACAAAAACAGTGCACCTCAGTTGAGTTCAGTGATTACCGTCATCGGATTTGGATTGGGACCGTTTATTGGCGGGGTGATTGCGCAATTTTCCACACATCCCGTGCTAACGCCTTATCTTCCGGTGATATTGGGAGCCATTATCTGTTTAGGTGGTCTGTATGCGATTAAAACCCCGAGCTTTGAATCACAACCATTTTCTATGGCACCTCATCTAGAGCTGCCCGAACCGCAGTATAAATCGCTGTTTTATATTGCCGGGTTTACCGCATTTGCTGCATTTGCTTCATTCAGCCTGTTTGCCTCACTTGCACCTTCCTTTGTGAAAGAAGCCATTCCCTGGCATGGTCCTTTGGTCAGTGGTTCAACCATTGCCAGTATTTTGCTGGTTTCAGCCCTGGTGCAGTTCTTTGCCAAATCGCTTCCCTCGGGCAAATGTCTGAATTACGGTTTAATCACCTTAATGACGAGTTATCTATTGCTCGGTTTATGTATGACCCAGCACTGGAGTCAGCTGTTCTTTATCAGTGATATTCTGGTTGGCATCGGTCACGGGTTGGGACTGTTGGGAGCCTTTGGTCTGGTGCATCAGATGACCAATAGCAACAACCGTGCTGCAGTGATCTCCACTTATTTGTTTATTGGTTATCTCGGCACCATTATCCCGATTATTGCGGCAGGCTATCTGTCCGATCATTTTGGTTTGGTGAGCGGTGTTTTGGGCTTTTGTATCGGTGTAGGCTTACTCTGTTTAAGCTTATTGCTTTGGCATAAAAAACTTGAGCACGCAGCATAAAAAAGTCCTCAATTGAGGGCTTTTTTATTTGATGTACGTAAATTTACCTGCCATACAAAAAGCTATCGAAATAGGCTTAGAGTGTAATGGATAGAAGTGCTAGTTATACATGCTTGCATTTCTGATTGATTGAGGTGAAAGATGAAAAAGATAAAATTGTTAAAGGTGATTGGTACATGTGCGATAGCTGGTTATTGTTTTAAGAAGGCTACATGTAAGCAGAAAAACCCCAAATCCAATGACTTTCGAGACAGTGAGGAACATAACAAGACACAAAATGATACTGTTTAATTGACTAACAGGCCTCACAATTTTGTGAGGTCTTTGATTTTTCAGAGGCATGTTTTTGAGCAAACAGCTAAATTTTTTTAATTTATGGGGAAGCTAAAATCGATTTTAAAAATGATGATCGTTGTCTATCAAAAAATTAAAAAATAACCCAAAACAAACAAGAAAAAACGATTTCTGCATATTTTATATACTTTGTAATTTGCTTCGAAGTGATAATTTTTTAATCACACTAAAGAGAATGCAGCGTTAATAAAAATAATAAAATGGTCATCAAACTCAAGCCCGCTTAACTCAATCCCCAAGTTAAGTGGGCTTTTTTAATATTTAATGGTTTTTTAGTAATTTCTACCTAATAATATGATTTAATTAATAATATTGTTTTAAATTTTGGTATATTTTACCACTGAAAATTAGTTTATTAATATACAAGATGGTCAACAGAAACAGCTGTAGTTTCTGAATGGCCTTTCGAGGTCCTTAGTTTTTGCCCATACATCCATGTTAGGGCATTTTTTTTGCCAGGAGAAAAGTGATGCTCCGATTTTGAATCTGCTTATTTGGTTTTCATGGTGCCACTAAAAATGATTTCGCAATGGATAATGAAGAAATCAAGGTGCGTGGTGATTGCTTGAAAGAAAATAGGAGGGTCTGAAGGTATAAAATTATTCTCTACATTCGGCATTTTGTATTCAGGTTATAATTGTATTTTTGGTAATCAATGGTGACCCAAATGACCTATCCCACCCTCATAACATATGAAGAATTATTTACTAAACTCCACGAAGCCATTGCTAAGCGAGAGAATAATCCGGTTCGTTTAAAAGAGCCTTTAGATGCTATCAATAAGGGCGCTATTTTAGAATTGGAAGAATATTGTCGCAAACACGCTTTTAATTTTCAAACGCATTTAGAGGGCGAAAATACATTTGTGATCACTGTAGAGTATTAATTTAATCCAGTTTTTAAAAAAATTATTCTGTATTCATGTATTTGATTATGAGTCTGACATATTCGCTTATATTGAATGCTGAAAGGTGTGGCAATAAGTAATTTCTCCCTTGCCCAACATGCTTGGCACATAAGATCCTGTCTAGATAACCAACTTGGCGGGATTGAACGATTTGATTCGTACCACTGATACAAATGTGGATTCGTTCAGTGAATACCTAAACGACATTCATACATTCAGTAATAAGCATGAATGTTATCTACATACGCCAGATGATTTGATGTTTGCGTGGACACCTATTTATCAGTAAGAATGGAATCACAATATTCGGACCACAAAGTTTCTTACCAGAGTTACCTATATTGAATAATTCTAGTTTTGCGAAAGTGTTTCTCTGAACAATAGAAAGCATTGAGTAAGCCAAATCAATAAGATCAGGATATTGCTGCTGGGCTATTAATATAACTTCACCTCCATCAATTAAATCTCCTATATTTAATTTAGGAGGAATCTTGCTTTCCACATTGATGATATAAAGATATTAAAAAAGCACTAAGTCTTTATAACTTAATGCTATTTAATTCTCACTGGAACTTATTAGAACTTATTGGAATATTGGCTCAATCTGAGATTACTTTCCGATACAGAACGATCCAAAGATTTTTCCTAATAAATCATCTGCACTGAAGTCACCGGTAATTTCACCCAAGGCATTCTGGGCAAGTCGCAGTGACTCCGCGACCAACTCACCGGCATGGTAAACCACCAATTGCTCTTTTGCCTCAGCCAAATATGCCTGAGTGCGTTTCATTGCGTCTAAATGGCGGGTACGTGCAATAAAGGTATCTTCTTCCGGCTGGAAGCCCGCATGCGCTGTAATCGCTTCTATGAGCGATTGAACCCCAGTTTCCTGCTTGGCAGAGACGGTAATATGACGGAAACCTTGATAATCGCCAATTTTAGCCGCTGCACCGGTTAAATCACATTTATTGGCAATCAACATTAAACGACGTGGTTCCAGATGTTCGGCAAAATAGTTTTGTGCCAGTTGCAGCGGATCATCACCCTGGCTTAGGTCATAGACCAGCAGCAACAAATCAGCCTGTTCAATTTCTTTAATCGCGCGACGAATCCCTTCTTTTTCCACCACATCGCCGGTTTCGCGCAGTCCGGCAGTATCGGTCAGGGTAATCGGCAAACCATTTAAAGTGATTTTTTCATGCAGCACATCGCGGGTGGTACCGGCAATATCGGTCACAATGGCACGCTCATTTCCGGCCAGAGTATTCAGCAAGGAAGATTTACCGGCATTAGGTTTACCCGCAATCACCACCTGTAAGCCTTCACGCAATAACTGGCCTTGGCGTGCCGAGGTTTGCACTGCAGCCACAGAACTCTGCACATCTGCCAGCAAAGCCAAAATTTTGCCATCGGCCAAAAAGTCGATTTCTTCTTCGGGGAAATCAATCGCAGCTTCCACGTGTAAACGCAGGTGAATCAGTTTTTCTAAAACCGTATTCACTCGGGTCGAGAATGCACCCTGTAAAGAGCGTACCGCAGAACGAGCTGCTGCCTGTGAAGTGGCATCAATCAGGTCAGCAATAGCTTCTGCCTGTACCAGATCCAGCTTGCCATTTTCAAAGGCACGCATCGAGAATTCACCGGCTTTGGCAGCAGTTGCACCCAGTTCCAGCAAGCGGCCGAGTAAAGCATTTTGAATCACCGGGCCACCGTGACCTTGCAACTCCACCACATCTTCACCGGTAAACGAGTTAGGGTTGGGGAAGCAAATGGCCAGACCCTCATCCATCACTTCACCGGCCGCATCATAAAACTGGCGAAAACCGGCATAACGGGCTTTAGGCAGGGCTTTCTGGGTTAATGCTACTGCAATGGCATAAGATTTTGGACCAGACAGACGAATTACCCCCACGCCACCACGCCCAGGTGGAGTTGCAATCGCAGCAATCGTAGTAAGGTTTTGCATAAAATTCACCTAAAAAAATCCCAAATCACAGCCAAATAAAAATCCGCCTAAGATTACCATCTTAAGCGGATTTATTCAGCTATTCGCAATCAGTCGTTACTTAAACAACGTCGCGTTTTTCTCTTTCTTTTGCCACACCTTTGTTGATCAGGCTTTGCTGCAAGATGGTAATACTGTTGTTGACAATCCAGTACATTACCAAGCCCGCAGGGAAGAACAACATAAATACAGTGAACATAATCGGCATGATTTTGAACACTTTCGCCTGCATCGGATCAGCTGGCTGCGGATTTAAAGACTGCTGAACAAACATGGTTAAACCCATCAGTAATGGCAGGATAAACCACGGATCCATTGCAGATAAATCTTGAATCCAGCCTAACCATGGCGCATGACGAAGTTCTACCGATTCCATCAATACCCAGTACAAGGCCAAGAAAATTGGCATTTGTAACAGCAGTGGCAAGCAACCTGAAAGTGGATTGACCTGTTCACGCTTATACAGCGCCATCATTTCTTGTGAGAAACGCATGCGGTCTTCACCGAACTCTTCTTTCATGCGTTGCATTTCGGGTGCAATCACACGCATTTTCGCCATAGAGCGGTAACTCTTAGCCGATAATGGCCAAAGAATCATTTTCACCAACACAGTCAACAAGATAATTGACCAGCCCCAGTTACCCACAATGTTATGGAAGAACTGCAAACCTAAAAACAATAATTTGGCAATTGGCCACAACCAGCCATAATCTACAGTTTGATTCAAGCCTACAGCCAGGTCTTTCAATTCAGACTGTACTTTAGGACCTGAATAGAATGTGGCATCCACTTCCGCAGTCGTACCGGCAGGTACATTCATGGTCGGTGAAGTAAAACCAATAATATTCATTTTATCGGTAGATTGGCGAGATTCCAGTTTGGCACTATAAGGCTGACCATTGGCTTGAGTCAGTTTCAGATCACCAGGAATCCAGGCACTGACAAAATAATGCTGTACCACAGCCACCCAGCCACCTTTGGCTTCAACATTCAATTTTTCTTCATTGAAGTTGGCAAATTTCAGCTTGTTGTAATGTTCATCTGGCGTACCCCAAGCCCCGCCCAGGAATGTACCGAGGGTGAAAATACCTTGAGAAGACTTACCAGGATCATCCGAGTTATCACGTTTGATTTGACCAAACATCTGACCTTGCCAGTTCTGGCCACTACGGTTCACCACTTTGTGGTTCACAATAATCGGATATTCACCTTGTTTAAAGGTAAATGTTTTAATGATCTCTACACCATCGGCAGTTTTATAGACCATCGGTACTGATAAAACTTTAACCGCTTGACCATCTTTGGTTTTTTCTGCTTTGGCATCCGCCAGGGTATAAGATGCTTTTTCAATCTCATACACCGGACGGCCATTACGGTTACTGTCCGGTCCATTTAAACCAATCAGTCCAGACTGAGCAACATACGTACGTTTTGCATCGCTTTCCAGCATAACAAACGGAGCATTACTGTCTTTATCTTTATCATGGTTCAATAATTCAATACGAACAATGTCACCACCTTTAGGATTAATCCAAAGATGGTAAAGGTCAGTTTGTACTGAAATAAGCTGTTGACTTACAGGTGCTGTGGCAGCTGTTGTAGTTTGCTGAGTAGCAATATTCGCTTGAGGCATGTCAGACGCTGTAGTAGCGGTTTGACCATTTGGCAAATCTGCAGATACTTCATGTGAAACAGCGGCAGTTTCTTGCTGCGGTTTAGTTTCTGCATGACCATAATCTTTTTGCCAAGCCAAAATAAGCAAATATGCGACGACAAACATGGCCCCTAGAATTGCAAACCTGGCCCATTGTTGCATATCTATTATCCCAAGTAGTTAGAGTGATTTCGGTTCAATAAACGATCACGAAAGGGTACAACAACGTGAAGCGTTTGAGAATCTATTTGCTGAAATGAAATAAAACGAATTGCCTTTGGCGGAACCGGATCATAACCCGAGCCCCCCCAAGGATGACAACGGCAAATACGCTGAGTCGCTAACCACGCACCACGCACAGCACCATAGCTATGGACTGCTTCCAAAGAATATTGAGAACATGTTGGAATATAACGACAGCGGGGTCCCAATAAAGGACTAATCGCGATCTGATAGAATCGAATCAACCAATGCAGTAAACGTACCATTGGCCTTCTCTACTTTTGTGGGGAGGGAGCTATCTTTTTATGCTTTTTGGCAAGGCGTTGCAATTTCTGCCAAGCAAATTGTAATTGCTGCTGCAATTCCTCATTAGGGATTGCTTCAATACCCATTTTAGGCATGACCACAATATCTAATAAATCTAATTGCTGCTGATGCAGGCGAAAACTTTCACGAGCAAGACGCTTTACTCTATTTCTTTCATGTGCGCGACGCACTTTTTTCTTAGCAACAACAATACCCAAACGGCTTTTAGGCTGTTCGGAATTTTTTGCCAAAAATAAGAAATGGGGTTGATGCACTTTAAAAAGCGCACCATCAAACACACTTTTATAATCGGCAGCACAGCGTATGCGTACATCTGTGCTGAAGCCATAAAGTGTCATAACACCCAAAATCGTAATAGCTTTAACAGATTAAACAGTTAAGCTATGACGACCTTTTGCACGACGGCGAGCTAATACTTGACGACCAGCTTTAGTAGCCATACGAGCACGGAAACCATGAACACGCTTACGCTTTAATTCTGATGGTTGAAATGTACGTTTCATATTGAAACTCCAAAAATGATCTTTCTATGAAGGTTCGCGATTTTAGTGTTCATTCAGTGAGCTGTCAATCAAAAACAAACTTTCTTTCAAAATAAGTGGGTTTTTTAAAGATTGATCTGGTGAGTGTATTTTCTAAATAACTAAATGTTGTATCTATTTTATACACAGTGTAAATTATTGATTAATAAAACAACATAAGTTATAAACAGAAATATTCACAATATTATCCACAACTTACTGTTGATAAAAATGAATGTTGCTGGTTTTGAATTTAAATTTAAAACTTTTGCAAGTTATCCCCACAAATCGTGTCTCTATAAATAAATTCAAATTTATAAATTTAAATTTATTATTATTAGGGTGGGTTTTTTCTGTGGAAAAGCATATTTTGTTTTTTATAAACAAGAATTTAAATTGTGGATATCTATGTTTTTATGATTTTATTAAATTGTGGATAACTTTATGGTATATTTTATCCACAGCTTGCGGATAAACTTATCCACACCGTGATTTAAATTTAAATTTAATCGGAAATTTGCTTTTTTGAGTGATATTTCCTGAATTTTGCCATGACAGATGTGGATAACTTCGATAGAATGGCGACCCGCTTGGTCGGACTCAAATGTTTTTTGTTATTAACAATGGAATGAATAGGGGTTTCACATGCTTTGGACAGACTGTCTAACTCGTTTGCGACAAGAGCTTTCGGGAAATGTCTTTACCATGTGGATTCGCCCCCTGGTTGCCGAAGAGCTTAATGACACTTTAAGACTGTATGCCCCCAATCCTTACTGGACCCGTTATATTCAGGAACACCATCTGGAACTGATCACCATTTTGGCTGAACAGATGTCTGAAGGTCGGGTGCGTAAAGTTGAGATTTTGGTCGATTCTCGTCCAGGGGCAATTTTATCTGCCAATGAACAACCAGCAACTACTACAGCAGCCTTGCAATCAGTTCCGGCGCCTGTTTCCAAACCGAAAAAAGAAAAAGATGAAACCGGCAGTAAAAATAGCCGTAAACGTTTACTTAATCCTTTATTTACTTTTTCACTGTTTGTTGAAGGCCGTTCCAACCAAATGGCCGCGGAAACCTGCCGTAAAGTTTTAACCCAGTTGGGGGCTTCACAGCACAATCCTCTATTTTTATATGGACCGACCGGTCTGGGTAAAACCCATCTCATGCAAGCTGTCGGCAATGCCTTGTTACAGGCCAAACCTAATGCACGGGTGATGTATATGACCGCCGAGAGTTTTGTACAGGATTTTGTCAGCTCTTTACAACAAGGCAAGGTGGAAGAGTTTAAAAAGAATTGCCGCTCGCTTGATCTGTTGTTGGTGGATGATATTCATTTGCTGGCGGGTAAAGAGGCCAGTCTGGTGGAGTTCTTTTATACCTTTAACGCGCTATTAGATGAATCGAAACAGATTATTCTGACTTCGGACCGTTATCCCAAAGAACTCACCGAACTGGATGCGCGTCTGGTATCGCGTTTTTCCTGGGGCTTATCGGTTGGGGTGGAACCACCGGATATTGAAACCCGAATTGAGATTTTGCTGAAAAAAGCCGAAAGCAGTGGGGTGGAATTACCGCGTAACTGTGCCTTGTTTATTGCACAGCAAGTGGTGGCCAATGTTCGTGAACTGGAAGGTGCACTGAACAAAGTGGTGGCAATTTCCCGCTTTAAAGGCACACCGATTGATCTGGATGTGGTGCGTGAATCGTTAAAAGACGTGTTGGCCATTCGTGCCCGTACCATTAGTACTGAAAATATCCAGCGTGTGGTCAGTGAATATTTCCGTATCCCTTTGAAAGAAATTGTGGGTCCAAAACGTACCCGTATTTATGCCCGTCCACGTCAGCTTGCCATGGGCTTGGCACGTGAATTAACTGGCGACAGTTTCCCTGAAATTGGCATGGCATTTGGTGGTCGTGATCACAGTACTGTCATGCATGCCTGTGAAAAAGTCATCAGCCTGCGTGAGGAAGATCCGATCTTCAATGAAGACTATAAAAACCTGCAACGGCTGTTGCAAAGTTGATCCGATTTGATCAAATTCTATTCTTGCAATGCGGCATATTCTGCCGCATAGTACACTGCTAAAAACCCATTTATTTATTTTAATCTTCAGTCGTTAGAGGAATGTACCGTGCGTTTGAAAATCGCGAAAGAAAGCTTACTTAATGTTCTGTCACATGTCGTAGGAGCGGTTGAACGTCGCCATACTTTAAACATTCTGTCTAACGTCAAGATTCAAGTGAGCAATGAATCTTTAACCATTACCGGTTCCGATCTGGAAGTGGAATTGGTGGCGAGTACCACGCTGGCTGAAGGTGCTTGCTTGCAGGCTGGTGAAACTACAGTTCCCGCACGTAAACTGATGGATATCTGTAAATCATTGCCTGCTGCTGCATTGATTGACCTGCAAATCACTGAAGATCGCTGTATTTTAAAATCGGGCAATAGCCGTTTTGTGTTGGGTACTTTACCAGCTGAAGATTATCCGCTGTTAAGCACTGAAAATGCTCAAGGTACGCAAGTGACCGTGACTCAGCGCGAATTAAAACGCCTGTTTGAAAAAACGGCTTTTGCAATGGCTGTGCAGGATGTACGTTTTTATTTGACCGGTACCTTGCTTGAAATTGACCAGAATCAGCTTCGTGCAGTCACTACAGATGGTCACCGCCTGGCACTGTGTGAAACCGTTGCACAATCTACTGCAACTCAGCCGATCCAAGCGATTGTGCCACGTAAAGCGGTGGCAGAATTACAGCGCTTGCTCAGCATTGAAGATGAACAATTATCTTTGTTGATTGGCCGTGAACTGTTAAATGTAACCATTAGCACCCCAAGTCGCGATAAAGAGCAGGGGGACATCACCGTTCGCTTTACTACCAAACTGATTGATGGAAAATTTCCGGATTACCGTCGTGTGATTCCACGTGGTGGCGATAAAAATGTATTGATCGCGCATGATGTGTTTAAACAGTCATTGCAGCGTGTAGCGATTTTGAGTAATGAAAAATTACGTGGTGTATTCCTGAATTTTGGTGCTGATTCTTTACAGCTGCGTGCCAATAACCCGGAGCAAGATGAAGCGATTGAAGACCTGGCCATTCAATATGCGGATGCACCGATGGAAATGTCATTCAATGCCCAATACTTGTTAGACGTATTGGGAGCTCTGGATGGTGACGATGTTTCTATGACCATGACTGAAGCGAATCAGTCGGTATTGGTGCATGATCCAGCGCAACAGGATCAGACCTATGTGGTAATGCCGATGCGTGTTTAATTTGACGATTTTCATTCAGATCAAAGCATGTATATCACGCGTTTAAATATAGAGCGTGTGCGAAACCTAAAGGCGGTTGCACTCCAGGAGTTGCAGCCGTTTAATGTCTTTTATGGGCAAAATGGTTCAGGCAAAACCTCGATTTTAGAAGCCATTCATTTGCTGGCGACCGGGCGTTCTTTTCGTACCCATATTCCTAAAAATTATATTCAGAATGAAACCGGCGACGCGATTGTATTTGCACAATCGGCGACAGAAAAAATTGGCATGCAAAAGCTGCTATCTGGTGAACAGCTGATTAAGGTCAATGGCGATCATATTGCCACCCAGGGGCAGCTGGCTAAAATTCTGCCTTTACAGCATATTGATCCACAAAGTACCGATATTATCGATTATGGCGCCAAGCCACGCCGACAGCTGATTGACTGGTTGATGTTCCACGTGGAACCGGAGTTTTATCATGCCTGGCAGTACTATTCGCGTGCCTTAAAGCAACGCAACAGCTTGCTGAAATCCCGCCGTAATCTCAGTCTGCAAGATTTGGAACCGTGGAACAAAATGCTGGCTGAATATGGCGAAATGCTGAATTCGCAACGTAGTGGCATTGTGGAACAGTGGAAAGTCTATTTTGAGCAGGATTTAAAACATTTGTTGCCCAATCTGGATGTTCAACTGGAGTATAGTCCCGGTTTTCATACTGAGCTCGGCTTGCTGCATGACTTGACTGCACATCATCAGAAAGATGTCGATCGCCGCTATACCGAGTACGGTCCACATCGTGCAGATTTGCGTTTAAAAACAGCCATGGGCGATGCCGATGTAGTGCTTTCCCGCGGTCAGAAAAAGCTGCTGATTATGGCCTTAAAACTGTCACAGATTGCAATGCTGCATGCCTGTAATAAGGAAACTGTGGTATTATTAGATGATCTGACAGCAGAATTAGATTCAACTGCACAACGACGATTAATTGAACGATTGAGTCAGCTGGGTAGTCAAGTTTTTATTACCACTTTAGAGCATGAATCAGTCAAAAAACATTTACATGATTTGTCAATTCCATATCAATTATTCAAAGTTGAAAATGGTCAAGTTCAGGTTGTTGTGCACTAATTTTTAAATTTTACCCATCTTTGGATAGACCTATATTTCACTAGGGAGAAACCATGAGTTCAGAAGATCAAGCTGCTTCTCAAACAGAACAAACCAATGAAAAAGCTTATGATTCCTCTAGTATCAAGGTATTACGTGGCCTAGATGCTGTGCGTAAGCGTCCGGGTATGTATATTGGTGATACGGACGATGGCTCAGGCTTACACCACATGGTGTTCGAGGTGGTGGATAATGCCATCGATGAAGCCTTGGCGGGGCACTGTGATGAAATCTTGGTAATCATCCATGAAGATGAGTCGGTCAGCGTATCTGATAATGGCCGTGGTATTCCGACCGATATTCACCCTGAAGAAGGCGTATCTGCTGCGGAAGTGATTTTAACCATTCTGCATGCCGGGGGTAAGTTTGACGATAACAGCTATAAAGTTTCCGGTGGTTTGCATGGGGTGGGTGTTTCTGTTGTAAATGCTTTATCAAGTAAATTATTACTAAATATTCGTCGTGCAGGAAAAGTATATGAACAGGAATATCACCATGGTGATCCTGTCTATCCATTACGCGCGATTGGTGATACTGAAGAAACCGGTACCACGGTTCGTTTCTATCCAAGTGCCGAAACTTTTAGCCAAACCATTTTCAATGTCGATATTTTGGCACGCCGTTTACGTGAACTTTCTTTCTTGAATGCGGGTGTTCGTATTGTGCTACGTGATGAACGTATCAATGCAGAACATGTATTTGATTATGAAGGTGGTTTGTCTGAATTTGTCAAATATATCAATCAGGGTAAAACCCACCTAAATGAAATTTTCCACTTCACCACACAATCGGAGAACGGTATTGGGGTTGAAGTTGCCTTGCAATGGAATGATACTTACCAGGAAAATGTACGTTGTTTTACCAACAACATTCCACAAAAAGATGGTGGTACTCACTTGGCAGGCTTCCGTGCAGCCTTGACCCGTGGCTTAAACAGCTACATGGAAAATGAAAACTTGCTCAAAAAAGAGAAAGTTGCAGTTTCGGGTGATGATGCGCGTGAAGGATTAACCGCGATTGTTTCAGTCAAAGTGCCTGATCCTAAATTCTCTTCCCAAACCAAGGAAAAACTGGTTTCAAGCGAAGTCAAACCTGCAGTTGAGCAGGCCATGAATAAATCATTCTCTGAATATTTGTTGGAAAATCCGCAAGCAGCCAAATCGATTGCCGGAAAAATTATCGATGCTGCACGTGCGCGTGATGCTGCACGTAAAGCACGTGAAATGACCCGTCGTAAGAGTGCCTTGGATATTGCCGGTCTGCCAGGTAAATTGGCGGATTGCCAGGAAAAAGATCCTGCATTATCTGAACTTTACCTGGTCGAAGGTGACTCTGCGGGCGGTTCTGCAAAACAGGGCCGTAACCGTAAAATGCAGGCGATTCTGCCATTGAAAGGTAAAATCCTGAATGTGGAACGTGCGCGTTTTGACAAAATGATTTCTTCGCAAGAAGTTGGCACACTGATTACTGCACTGGGCTGTGGTATTGGTCGTGAAGAGTACAATCCGGATAAATTGCGTTATCACAAAATCATTATCATGACCGATGCCGACGTCGATGGTTCGCACATTCGTACGCTACTATTGACTTTCTTCTTCCGTCAAATGCCTGAACTGGTAGAACGTGGTTATATCTATATTGCACAGCCACCGTTATATAAACTGAAAAAAGGCAAGCAAGAGCAGTATCTTAAAGATAATGATGCTTTGGAAACTTTCCTGATTTCAAATGCGATTGATGATTTATCCTTGCATATCAGTGCTGAATCTCCTGCAATTACAGGTCAAGCACTGGCAAAAGTCATTGAAGATTACCAAGTTTCACAGAAAAGTTTGACTCGTTTAACTGTACGCTATCCTGCAAGTTTACTTGATGGTTTACTGGGATTAGAGGCATTCAAACTTGATCAAAATCATGATGAAGATTATGTGAAACAATGGTCTGAACAGTTACGTGCTGCAATTGAAAAATATCAACCAAGTTTACGTCCTGAAATCACTTTAGAAGTGTTTGAAAAAGAACATGCTGATGGTTCTAAAGTGGCTCATTTCTGGCCACGTGTAACAGTTTACGTGCATAACTTGCCGCATCAGTATTTACTTGATTCAGGCTTGCTGGCTTCAGGTGAATATAAGCGTTTACTGCAAAACTCGAAGAGCTGGTTTACTTTGCTTGAAGAAGGCGCTTATTTGCAGAAAGGTGATCGCAAAATTAATGTCACTACTTTCCATCAGGTTTGGCAGCATATTTTATCCGACTCACGTCGCGGCATGATGATCCAACGCTATAAAGGTCTGGGTGAGATGAATGCGGAACAGCTGTGGGAAACAACCATGGATCCTGAAAACCGTAACATGCTGCAAGTGACCATTGATGATGCAATTGAAGCAGACCGAATGTTCTCTTGCTTGATGGGTGATGATGTGGAACCACGTCGTGCCTTCATTGAAGAGAACGCACTGAACGCAGATATCGATGCCTAATTGATACACAATACATTTAAAAAAGCACCTTTCGGGGTGCTTTTTTTACGAAAATTTTATGCTAATGTCATGTTAACTTGTCAATATAAACAGGACCTGATCGGTGAACTCAGGCCTTATGCCGGGTACTATTTTTAGACTTCATTCTCTCCCTGATCAAGGCCAGCTTACAACAATAAAGAGGTTTATCCATGGATAACCAGCTTGAAGAAGTCCGTAATATATGGACTGATGCATTTTACAACGGTAACTATGAGGTGCTGCGTCATTATGAGCATGATGATTTTAAGGTGGTCTATGAGCAGGATGGCCGCGTAGAAACCAGCTATGTGCGTTATGACCGGATTGCTCATGCCGTACAGAATGGTGTATGGAGACCGCACCGGCCAGAAGTGGAGTTTGAGGAGTATGAGTTTAATCCGGATCAGACAGAATGCCGTGTCCTGATTGGGCTTGAACAGGACAAGCAGCGCCTGCAGGAGTTGTGGCGCTATGATACAGAATGGAAAATTATTGAACTGAGATTCCTAAAGGCCTGATCTTTCAGCAAGTTGGATAAAATCATTAAAAGTAATTAAATTATATGTGAATAATACTTTTTATAATCAGTTCAAAGCTTGGTCAATATTGTGGATAACTTTTAAGTTATCCATATTTTTATGTGAATAATAAAATAAATATCCAAAATTTCTCTTTATAGAAATTATTATATTTTTTAAATTTAAAAATTAGTCTGTTTGCGGCTTGTGGATAAGTATTTTTAAATTTAAAATACGATTTTAAATTTAAATCACGGTTTTAAATTTAAAAGAGGTGTTTTAGTTAAATGTCACGACAGGGCACTTGAAGTCTCAATATTGTGTATTTTTATAATAAAAATTAATTACTTATTTTATATGTGTAGTTCTAATAAACAATCGGCGTGGAACATGAAAATTACAGATAAATTATTAGTGTAGTTAAACTACACAATTATTTTAATAATCAAGTGAACTTTCAAATTATTATATTTATCTTATTATTCTTGGCATCTTTGGTTGTACGACCTGTAAGGCTTGAGGAAATCCTGATATGGATTCATAAAGATTGGAATGTGTCAGATAGGCTGGAAATGGCTAAAGAATCTAAGACTATCGAAGTTACCAGCATCTACTTGCTTCCTAGGTGTAGTGACATGCATTGTCTAGCGTTCGCTGATTTAGATTTAAAAAAAGCACCTGATGCGGCGCTTTTCCAGCTTCAGTTCTGTCTAAGGGGTCAGAATAATCTTGCGACAGTCCTGTTCACGTTTATCAAAAATACGATAGCCTTCAGCCGCATTTGACAGATTCATACGATGGGTAATAATCACCTCAGGGGAAAGATCGCCATTTTCAATAAATTCGAGCAACTGAGGCAAGAACTTATGCACATGGGTTTGCCCCATTTTAAAGGTCAGGCCCTTGTCAAAGGCATCGCCGAACAGGAAGCCGTGAATTGGACCGGCATAGACCCCGGGCACACTGACCACACCGCCACGGCGGACGGCCGCAATACACTGATGTAAGGCAAAGCCACTAGAACCTTCAATTTTCAAGTTGGTCAGCATAGTTTCCAGCACGCTGCCGTCACCCTTAAAATGACATCATCTGCTTCCTTAATAACTGGATCAGCAACAGATTCAACTCGTACATCCCGAGTACCATGATAGGTAAGTGCACGCATATGGTTTTCCTCTCTAGTTCAACATTAAAACAAACCTCAATAAGGCTGCCGAAAATGACAACGCCCTTTTATTAGAGCCACATGATGTGGGGCAGGGCTGTAAATTAATGTATGAAATAGGGAACTCAACTGTTTAAAAATAAGCTTATAGGGTGCTTGCGTAATTCATTATCAGATGGGTTAAACAGAATAGGTATTCAGGAGAGAAAGACAGAGATCACACAACAATTGTGGATATTGCAGGGAGGATAGAACTTGAACATTTCAGTAAAAAAAGAGACCAGTGATGCTCATCACTGGTCTCTGAATGCTGAAAAGCAGGTTTAGGGCTTAGCTTTCTTCAAAGGATTGCTCCAGGCTTTCCAGTTCCATCATGAGTTCTAACATTTGTTCTTCCGCAGTTTCCAGCTGATTTTTTAACTCAGTCTGCTTATTCATCAGCTTGAGTAAATCATCTTTACGACTTGCTTCATAAATTGCCGTATCAGCCAGTAATACTTCAATTTCAGTCAAACGTGGCTGTAATTTTGCAATCTGAGCTTCCAGTTTTTCAATATTTTTACGAATTGGACGGCTAAGTTCACGGCGGCGCGCAGTTTCCTTACGCTGAGCTTCTTTATCGAGTTTTGAAATCGTTGGTTTAACTTCAACTTGTGATTGCACCGGTGCAGCAGGTTTTTGACCATTTTTCATCATCTCGATACGTGCTTGACGCAACCAATCCGCATAGGCAACCAGATCACCATCAAACTCACGGCATTGACCATTGTGTACCAACAATAATTCATCACATACGCTGGCAATCAATTGACGCTCATGCGATACCAACACCACAGCACCTTCAAAGTCTTGTAAGGCCATAGTCAGGGCATGACGCATATCTAGGTCCAAATGGTTGGTTGGTTCATCCAGAATCAATACATTTGGACGTAACCATACAATTAAAGCCAAAGCTAGACGTGCACGTTCCCCACCAGAGAAGCCCTCACTTGGTGTATCCATACGTTCGCCACTAAAGCCAAAGCTGCCCAGGAATGAACGTAAAGTTGCTTCACTGATTTTTTTGTCCGCAATGCGTGACAATTGCAACATTGGGCTGGCGCTACCATCCAGGGCATCCATTTGATGCTGGGCAAAATAACCAATATTGAGTAATTCTGAATCTTTGCGCGTACCTTTAAGTAGTTTGAGATCACCCACTAAAGATTTGATCAGGGTTGATTTACCTGCACCATTCATCCCAAGTAAACCAATCCGGCTGCTGGGTGTGATTTGCAAATTGACGTTAGTCACAATCAGCTTGTCACCATAACCAATATCTGCATTCTCAAGTTCAAGCAGTGGCGAACTCATTTTAGTCGGTTCACGGAATGAGAAGGTAAATGGTGTATCAACATGCGCTGCAGACAACTCTTGCATACGTTCAAGTTGTTTAATCCGGCTTTGCGCCTGTCTGGCTTTGGTTGCTTGTGCTTTAAAGCGGTCGATATATTTCTGTAGATGGGCCCGTGTTTCTAATTGCTTTTCATAAGCTTGTTGTTGTTGTGCCAAGCGTTCACTACGGGTACGTTCAAATGTGGAATAATTCCCTGTATAGAGGGTAAGTTCCTGATTTTCTATGTGTAATATATGATCGGTAACGGCATCCAGGAAATCACGGTCATGTGAAATTAAAATCAGGGTACCTTCATAGGCTTTTAACCAGTCTTCCAGCCATAAAATGGCATCTAAATCTAAATGGTTGGTCGGTTCATCCAGTAACAGCAAGTCGGAGCGGCTCATCAGGGTGCGGGCCAAATTTAAACGCATACGCCAACCACCAGAGAAACTTGAAACATCCAGTTGAGACTGATGTTCAAAGAAACCCAGACCGGCCATCAATTGTGAGGCTTTTGATGGGGCAGAGTAGCCATTAATTTCGTCAAAGCGGCCATATAAATGCGCAAGTTCTTCATTATCCAAGTCTTCAGAATGTTCCAGTTTGTGCTGGATGTCCCAATATTCTTCATCACCTGACAGGACAAAATCGATAGCCTTCATCTCTAGGGCTTTAATTTCCTGCGCCATATGCGCCACAGTCCAAACAGCAGGACGGGTCAAAGAACCGCCATCCGATTCCATGCCACCCAACAATGCCGCAAACAGGGTCGATTTTCCTGCGCCATTGACACCGGTTAGGCCAATTTTCCATCCTGGATGTAGCTGCATAGACGCTTTTTGAAATAAAACACGTCCACCGCGACGTATAGAAAGTTGATCTAACTGAATCATTGAAATATCTAAAAGAGAAGAATGATGGGCGTATTCTAAAGGAAGCCACTCAGAAAAGAAAAAGACAGTGCATTATTCTTTCCTATAAAAGCATAATTTTAAGTAGATCAATAAAAATGTGACAAATTGTACAAAAAATAGCCTTTCGTCAGAAAGGCCTGAGCAGCTCTATTTTTAGTATAAAAAGAAAATTATAGTGATTTTCTAAGAGAAATAAGAATAAGGTATATCATGAAAAAAAGGACTTTTATTTTATCTACACTCACGCTTTTGAGTTTTTCCAGTTTGGCGCAGGCAAAACAAAATATCTGTGTATTTGACCTGTTAGGTAAAGCAGGTGAGTCCTATAAATTAATTGAAGAATGGGCTTTAGCCAGTAAAAACTGGGGTGCTGAGGTCAATCTAATGCCGTATCAAGATGAAGCAAAAATAGAAAAAGATTTTAAAGCCGGTGTTTGCGATGCTTTTTACATGACCTCAATGCGTGCCCGTGCCTATAACAAATTTGCCGGTTCAATTGATGCATTAGGTGGTGTTCCCAGTAATCAGATTGCGCAAAAAGCCATTTCTTTTGTGCTGGATAAACGCAATAAAAAACGGCTTATCAGTACCATTGGCAATGAAAAATATGAGGTAGCAGGGATTGGGCAAATTGGAACGGCCTATCTTTTTGTACGTGATAAATCAATTAACTCTATAGAGAAGACAAAAGGTAAAAAGTTTGCCATTCTGCATTACGATCAGGCGCAAAAAATTACTGTACAGCGTATTGGTGCAGTACCGGTTATGGCCGATATTTCTAATTTTGTGAAAAAATTCAACAATGGTGAAGTCGACATGATTGCTGCACCTGCCTATGCCTTTAAGCCGCTAGAAATTTATAAGGGTTTAGGCTCTACAGGGGCAATGATTAATTTTCCAGTGGTCAACGTGACTGCAGACCTGGTCATTCGTCCCGAGAAATTTCCTGAAGGTTTTGCAGAGCAGTCGCGTAGCTGGTTTGTACAGTTATTACCGAAAAGTTTTGCCATGGTACGGCGTCTGGAAGCAGGCATTCCTGCAAAATATAAAATAAATTTAACCAAGGAAGATCATGACAAGTATCAAAAATTACTACGGGATGGACGTTTAGATCTGACTAAACAAGGCATTTACGAACCGACCATGATGAGCGTACTTAAAAAAGCCCGTTGTACAGTGGAGCGCACCAACTTTGAGTGTTCATTGAGTGGTGAATAAATCGATTATTGTGTGTTAATTTGTAAAATAGCTCAAATTTCATAAGTTATACGTAAAAATTATTATTAAATAAGACTATGATTTTTAATATTAATATCGAAAAATAAAAACCAATTGGCATTTGAGTTGTAATTAATTGGAGTAAATGCTCTATTTTTTTAGAATGAACTTGCTTAATATTTGTGGCGTGAACGGATACTCGTCAAACAACAAGATTCCAAAAGGACAGAAATAATGAAAAAAACAATTTTTGCATTCGCTACATTGGCTGCTGTAGGCCTAGCGAGTACAGCGCAAGCCGCTAAAGTCGATGTATGTGTATTCGATTTACTGGGTAAATCGGGTGAATCTTTTCAAATGGCTCAGGAATGGGCGCTAGCTGCCAAAGGATGGGGCGCGGAAATTAATCTTATTCCACGTCAAGACGAAGCAGTGGCTGATAATGACTTTAAAGCAGGCAAATGTGACGGCGTGTTTATGACAGCAATGCGTGCCCGTCAATATAACAAATTTGTAGGTTCTATTGATGCTTTGGGTGGTGCACCAAGTAATGCTATTGCTCAGCGTGCCATCACTTTTGCTTTGGATAAACGTAATGCACCGAAGATGGTCAGTAATTTAAGCGGTAAAAAATATGAAGTTGCCGGGATTGCACCTTTAGGTTCCGCATTTATTTTTGTACGTGATAAAAATATTAACTCGATAGAAAAAGCGGCAGGTAAAAAATTTGCTGTGTTGGGTTATGACGATGCACAAAAAATTATGGTACAACGCGTTGGTGCACAAGCGGTGATTTCTGACGTATCTAACTTTGTCGCTAAATTCAATAATGGTCAGGTCGATATGGTGGGTGCACCTGCCTATGCTTATAAACCTTTAGAAATTTATAAAGGTTTAGGTTCAAATGGCGCGATGTTCAATTTCCCGGTACTTCAGGTGACTGCAGATTTTGTTATCCGTCCAGATCAATTCCCTGCAGATTTTGGTCAAAAATCACGTGATTGGTTTGTGAAAAACTTACCAAAAAGTTTTGCCATGATTAATCGCCTGGAAGCCACCATTCCAGCCAAGTTTAAATTGAACTTAACTGCAGAAGATAAAACGAAATATCAAAAATTATTGCGTGAAGGCCGTATGGATATGACCAAGCGTGGTATTTATGATTCAGGCATGATGGGCGTTTTGAAAAAGGCACGCTGTTCTGTCGATAAAGCCAATTTTGAATGTTCACTTGGCGGTGAATAACTTTGATTTTAAAAAAGAAAGCCTAGATTTAATCTAGGCTTTTTTGTCGCTTGGATTTTGTCATTTTTGCCATTGTGGTCAGTAAAAAAAGGCGTAATCTTAAAAAATAACAGCAAAATTTTATCAGTCCAATAAAACAACAAGTCTTAAGGACTGGTGATGGATGATGAATAAAAAAGCAAAAACAATTCAATCTCCGATTGAATAAAATAATGAAACAAGGAAGAAAAAAATCATGATGCCATCGTCTAAAACACTGCTGCTTGGTTTGGGTTTGTGTGCCGTAACCAGTGTTACTCAAGCCAAACAAGTAATTTGCGTATTTGATTTAGTCGGTAAAAGTGGTGATGTTTTCGCCCTGATGAAAGATTATCAATTGGCCGCCAAAAATTGGGGTGCAGATATTGAATTACGCGTGGGACAAAACGAAGCTGTCATCGCTGAAGATTTTAAAGCCGGCAAGTGTGATGGGATTAGTGTGACCGGTATGCGTGGTCGTCAGTTTAATGAGTTTACCGGGTCTCTTGATGCAATTGGTGCAATTCCTGATTTAAAACTGGCTGTAAAAGTGATGCAGGGTTTAGCCAATCCGACTTTTGCCAAACATATGGTGCATGGCAAATATGAAGTGGTGGGTGTTATTCCGGTAGGCGATGCTTTTTTAATGGTGAATGATCGTCGCATTAATACTGTAGCCAAAGCGGCAGGTAAAAAAATTGCAGTGCTGGATTATGATGAAGCGCAAAAAATTATGGTTCAGCAAGTTGGGGCACAGGCTGTCAGTGCAGATGTCACCAATTTTGGCGCGAAATTTAACAATGGTCAGGTCGATATTATTGGTGCACCTGCTGCCGTGTTTAAACCTTTAGAACTCTATAAGGGCTTAGGAAATAAGGGCGCGATCGTGAATTATCCTATTTTACAAGTGACCGGTAATGTAATTATCCGCCCCGATAAATTTCCGGCAGGGTATGGGCAAAAATCACGTGAATGGGTGAAAAGCCAGTTACCGCGTGCCTTTGGTATTTTAGGCAAAATGAAAGCTGATATCCCGCAAAAATATTGGATGCAAATTCCTGAAGCAGATAAGTCTGGCTATCAAAAGCTCATGCGCGAGTCGCGAGTCGATTTAACCAAACGTGGGGTTTATGATAAACGGATGATGAAATTACTGTGGCAATTCCGTTGTAAGGAAGATCCGAAGAATTTTGAATGTAGCCTGCAGGATGAAAACTACAAACAATCTTGAGAAAAATAGTCTGATTTAACTTTAAATCTGCAAATACTGACCATATATTGGGTATGCTATACTTGATATATGGTCTTTTATATTTCAAGACACCTGAATTGAACAGAGGAATCCGACATGAATGCCCAAGCTCTGGTGCTGACCGACAATGCTGCGAATAAAGTACGCCAATTGCGTGATAGCGAAGGCAACCAAGAATTAATGTTACGCGTTTATGTTACAGGTGGTGGTTGTTCTGGTTTCTCTTATGGCTTTAACTTTGCTGAAAGCATGAATGAAGATGATGCTGAATTTGTCAATGGCGACGTGAAAATGCTGGTCGATTCACTGAGCTATCAATATCTTGTCGGTTCAGAAGTGGATTATGTAGAAGGTTTGGAAGGTTCACGTTTTATCGTGCATAACCCTAATGCAACAACAACTTGTGGTTGTGGTTCATCTTTCTCGATTTAAGCAAATTTAAAAAAAGCCCTCCTTTTTTGGAGGGCTTTTTATTGCCAGTCAGTAGGCGGAACGGCCATTTTAAACTGGTAAAATGATTAAGCTTCTAGTTTTGCAGCTTCTAAAATATCAAAAATAACGGTAGTCACATCTTGGCTTAAATCACGGTTGTTAAAAATTTCATAAGCACTAATGGTGATATCGGTATCACTTGGAAGTAAGCGTTGTTCTTCTTCAATCAAATCCTGAATAGGCAACAGCGTCTGTTTGACTTGTAAATGTAGAATATCTTTGAATTCTATATTTTCATCTTCAAGTTCAATTAGTTGCTCATTGAAATAAGGCAACAGAATGGAATGGAGATAAGGCTGAATCTCAATAATATCAAAAATTTCAATATCACGAGTTTGTTCAATCGTACTGATGTGATCATTTACTTCAATAACAATATGGTAGTAACTCACATGCATCTCCAGAGATTTTCTGTTGTCATTTCGGGTATTACAATAACATGAAATCAGCTTTATTACCGCTGTATTGCGAGGCATATGCTTATAAAAAGTAAGGGCTTTTTTCATTGTATCGCGGTCATGCTTTAACGCGCTTGTAATAAGGCAATATCTGCGGTGGATAATTTGAAGTTTTGCAGATTCTGCTCTTTCATGAGCGGGTACATCAGTGCTTGAGGATCTTGATTATGTTTGAGTTCGAGTGCATGGCCAAATTCATGTGCCAGAGTTAAACGTAAATCATCTTGCGATTCAAATTCATAAATATTAATTTGTTGGCCATTAAACGAGCCTTTATCAAATAATCGCGGCTGAAAACGCTGATTAAAGCTTTGTACCGAGCTATCAATCTGTTGATTAAGCTGATCAAGTTCATCAACCTGAAAATTGAGTTGCTGAATTTTTTGGTTGTAAATATTAATTTCTTGTTGCAGTACAAAGATTTGCTGTTGTAATTGACTTTGTTGCTGGGTCATCTGCTCGCGTTGTGCAGCCGGGATTCCGCCATTTTGATTAATGATAGCAATATGCTGATTATATTTATTTAATTGTGCATCAAGTTGGTTTTTTTTCATTTCCAGCTCAGCATTGTTTCGGTCTAGTTCATCTTTAAAATGTTTCAGTTGTTGATTTTTATTGGACCACAATTGCTGGCTTTGTTGAATCTGCCCTAATTGCTGCCGGCGCTGCACCGATTCATCTTGGCGTTGGTCATAAATTAAATGAATGCTTAGCCGGGCCTGCGGATCATAGACAAAATAATCTTGGCCTGTGCCATCTTTCCAAATATCAGTGGCTTGTTGGCTAATCTGTTTTAACTCATGTTCAGTAAGACCAAAACGCGAATCCACTTCAGCAATCCGGTAACGTAGACGTGTATCGAAAGGATGCTGAATCCGATCCAACAGCTTGTTGTAGCGAATTTGAGGATGATTTCGGGTTTGATAGGTCATGCCAGATAGAAAGATGAGCAAAAGACCCAGTAGCACTAAGCGCATAAAAGCTTAAAGATATTTGTTTTTCTATACTGTATAACAATTGGACAAAAATAAGAATAAAAAAACCGCGCTTTCGTGCGGTCTTTTTCTTTACTCTTTCGAGTACAGTTAAAGCGACAAAGTATTTTTTGTCATGCTTAACTTCAGGAAATTTAGCATCTTAAGCTTTATTTTTTTTGTTTTTTAAACTGATCAATTTGTTTTGGCAAATTAGAATGATAGACCAAGATTAGACCTAAAAAATTGAATAAAAAAATAATAAGTTCAATTAAATATTTAACATTGTAGGAATTTTCATTTCGATGATTGAAAGCATATAAATTCACTTCATATTTATACACCTGGAAAATAATATAGCTGATTAATCCCAAGCCCAATAATATAAAGCCTTTTCCATAAGGGTAGCGCTGAGGTATCGATAACATCAGCAACACTATTGCTGAAATTAAAAAACCAAGAGCAAAGGCAGCCTCTATACCTAAAGCTTGCAAATAATTAAATGGGGAAAGAAAAACACTAGAGGGCAGTACGATAAACAGATTACCCATCGGGTAGAGCATCATAATTGCAAAGCTAGAAGCAATGAGTAGAAGTTTAATAAAATTTTGCATATTTTTATTTTTCAGTGATTTATATAATTATATAGTAGTTAAAATCCATCCTGTTGCCTATAAGATCACCAAAAAAAGACCGCACAAAGTGCGGTCTTTTTTTCAAAGCGACAAATTATTTTTTGTCATCTTTTACTTCAGTGAACTCAGCATCAACTACGCCGTCATCCGCTTTTTGTTGTTGACCAGCAGCATCACCTTGGAATGCATTTGGATCAAAACCTTGCGCACCACCTTGAGCACCTTGCGCTGCTTCATAAGCACGTTGGCTAATCGGCATGATGATGTTTTGAAGTGCTTCAGTTTTCGCCTTGATGTCATCAACATCATTCTCTTTGGTTGCAGCTTCAAGCTCTGAAACCGCAGTTTCAATTGCAGTTTTTTCGTCTGCAGTCACTTGTTCGCCAAGATCTTTCACTGCTTTTTGCGCGCTAGAAACAAGTGCATCTGCTTCGTTACGTGCTTTAGCCAGTTCTTCGAACTTACGGTCTTCTTCAGCATTCGCTTCAGCATCTTTAATCATTGCTTCAATTTCAGCATCGCTCAAACCTGAGTTTGCTTTAATTTGAATGGATTGTTCTTTACCAGTGCTCTTGTCTTTTGCAGATACTTTCAAGATACCGTCAGCGTTGATGTCGAATGATACTTCAATTTGTGGCACACCACGTGGAGCAGGTGGAATGTCGCCCAATTGGAAGTTACCCAACAATTTGTTTTGTTGAGCCATTTTACGTTCACCTTGGTAAACTGAAATGTCTACAGCAGGTTGGTTGTCAGCAGCAGTAGAGAACACTTGAGATTTCTTCGCAGGAATCGTGGTGTTTTTCTCGATGATTGCTGTTAACACGCCACCCATAGTCTCAATACCTAGAGTCAATGGAGTTACGTCAAGTAAAAGTACGTCAGTTTTGTCACCAGACAATACCGCACCTTGAATCGCAGCACCCATTGCTACAGCTTCGTCCGGATTCACGTCTTTACGTGGTTCGCGACCGAAGAATTCTTGTACTTTTTGTTGTACAAGTGGCATACGAGACTGACCACCAACCAGAATTACATCAGAGATCTCTGAAGTTGAAAGACCGGCATCTTTAAGCGCAATACGGCAAGGCTCAATCGTACGAGCAACTAAATCAGCAACCAAACCTTCAAGTTTCGAGCGAGTTACGTTGATCACTAAGTGTTTAGGACCAGTCGCATCAGCAGTGATGTATGGAAGGTTGATTTCAGTTGCGTTAGAAGAAGAAAGCTCGATTTTTGCTTTTTCCGCAGCTTCTTTCAAACGTTGTAACGCAAGTGGATCTTGTTTCAAGTTCACGCTTTGCTCTTTCTTGAATTCTTCAACCAAGTATTCAATTAACGCGTTATCGAAGTCTTCACCACCCAGGAAGGTATCACCGTTAGTAGATAACACTTCAATTTGTTGGTCGCCGTCCAAGTCAGCAATTTCGATGATTGATACGTCAAAAGTACCACCACCCAAGTCGTAAACCGCGATTTTACGGTCGCCTTCTTTTTTGTCCATACCGAACGCAAGAGCCGCAGCAGTTGGTTCGTTGATGATACGTTTAACATCAAGACCGGCAATTTTACCTGCATCTTTAGTTGCTTGACGTTGTGCATCGTTGAAGTATGCAGGAACGGTAATCACTGCTTCAGTAACTGTTTCACCTAGGTAATCTTCTGCAGTTTTTTTCATCTTTTTCAAGATTTCAGCAGAAACTTGTTGTGGTGCCAATTTTTTATCGTTTACATCTACCCAAGCATCGCCATTGTCCGCTTGAATGATTTTATAAGGTACTAAACCGATATCTTTTTGTACCGCTTGGTCTTGGTATTTACGACCGATCAAACGTTTGATCGCGAATAAGGTGTTTTTAGGGTTAGTTACTGCTTGACGTTTAGCAGATTGACCCACCAGAATTTCACCATCTTTATAGGCAATAATAGATGGAGTTGTACGAGCGCCTTCAGCGTTGTCGATGACTTTAACTTTGTCGCCTTCAAGTACTGCAACACAAGAGTTTGTTGTACCTAAGTCAATACCAATGATTTTAGCCATTTGGATGCTTCCTCAAAATTATTTTTTGCAATGTTTTTTGCTTGTTATCCGATATGAGAGCCATTCAAAATTTTTCAAGTTCTTTCAATGAAAAAAAAATGGAAAAACTCCCGAATTTCTTTGTCTTATTGACCCACTAAGACCATAGCTGGACGAAGTAAACGGTTCGACAAGGTATAACCTTTTTGCAATACCGTACCGATTTCACCGGCTTTAGCATCAGGTGCAATACCGACTGCCTGATGTAAATCTGCATTGAAACCGTTGCTCATATTGACTTCTACAACGTTAAATTTTTCCAGTGTATTAAGCAGGGATTTCAGCGTCAGTTCCACGCCTTCAAGTAATGGAGACTCAATACCTCCAGCAGCTTGAATGGCACGTTCTAAATTATCGACAGAGTCGAGTAACTCTTTCGCAAATTTTTCAATCACTGTTTCTTTATGCTTTTCAGCATCACGTTGAATACGTTCTACACTTTTTTGTGCTTCATAGACCGCATTGGCTGTACGTGCTTTTTCAAGTTTTAAACTTTCTTCCAGCTTGGTGATTTGATTTTGTAAATCTTCAACTGAAACTTCGGCTTGCTCTGTTTCAGCTTGAGTTTCTACTGTTTGCTGCTCAGCTTGCTCTTGCCCTAGATCTTGAGCATCTTGATTTTGCTCAGTTGCCATAGATTTACTCCGTTTGAATGGGTTTTTAAACATGTCAGTCCTTTTGGCTTCAGTGCTAACCGCGTTAATCCTGAACTGCCATGAGTGATAATATTCATGATTAATACAAGAGTTCGGGGCAGACGGTAAAAATTCAAGCGAGACAACTAATTAAATCTGTTTAATTTGATTAAAATTATTAAAAAGTATTATTTTTTATAAAATAGAGTGCAAAATTGTGATGCGATCGCTGGTGAATACTGGAATTTATCCTTGGTTAAGCCGAGCAGTTCAGATTTACCCATATTGCGCAGCTGATCGTCTTGTCTACATATACTATTTATAAGGTAGTAAGCGAACGGCTCAAAACGAAGTAGTAAAAAGCTTGGATAAAGTAGAGATATACAAAGGTCAGGGGAAATCATGACCAAATGGAAATCCTGAATGTATAGCTTAGACTTAAAAACGATCAATATTAAATAAATAATATATTTCACAAAAATGCTTCAGATGCTTATTATTTAACCCAGATTCTATCGCTGTAGTTTCTTCTTGGTATTTAAGAAATGTGTTTTCTAAGCTTATCCAACCTCCGGATAAGCTTTTTTTTTGCCTTAAATTAAATAACTTACCGAAACTGATCTCATGGTTTGATTGCGCAATGGCATTTCTCTCATTTTTTAAATAAAAATACTCAGAGATAAAAGAAGATTTGAATTGGGTTGATTCTTTGAATAAAAAATAGGTTGAGCTATTCAACATTTTGACTTGGTCATTTATATAAATAATGCCGTTTTTAGAAAGGGCATTATGAGAAGAAATAATTTAATGGTCGCGACGATGATGTTGCTGTCGATTGGTCTCTCGACGACGGTCATCCCAGCGTTTTTCTTGTGCTTGACGTTGCTGTTGTACTCTAGGGTTAGGCTGTACATTCGCTCTATTGCGCTGCTGTTCTAAACGCTGCCGGTCAATTTTATGGTTTTTACGGTCCCAGTCAGACGGACTTTTATGATTCTGTTCAGCCACTTTTTTACGTTGTTCTAATAAACGCAGTTGTTCACGTCTTCTACGTTCCCAATCCGATTGTTGTTGCCGGTTCTGTTCCCATTGGCGACGCTCAAGCTCACGTTTTCTACGCTCTAGTTCCAAGCGGTTTTGTTGCTGTTGATATTCCCAGCGTTGACGGTCTCGCTCACGAGCATAGCGATCATCATAACTTGTGCCATAACCCCGATCATAACGAGGGTCATAGCGATCATCATAATGGCCATCGTCATAGCCACCATTCTCCGGAAATGCGACACATCCCACCGCTAAAAATGTTGTTGCTAATGAGAGCATGATTAGTCTTTTAGCCATAACATTTATCCTTCTTGTGGTAAGGAGTAGCAAAACACTCCCAAATATGCGTGGAAATTGTCAATGACAAGGTATAAAAAGAAGATTAGCGTATGAATGTTTTTACTGTGTATACAGATGACTAGACTTATATAAGATTATGGTCACCTATTGGCTTGATCATGTAGAAAATGTGAAGATTAAAATAAAAGGAAGGTGCGTTTATGGTTGCTTTTAATCGAACTCTACAGGCTGTGTTAGAAAAAGGACAAGGCACAGCTGCACGCACCTTGGATCGCTTGCCTCGCTTTGCACAAAAATCTCTAGTTAAAATTTTAAGATATCCTCATCAATATCCTGAGCTTGATCCACTCGTGCAGTGCATGATGGCGGCCCAGTTAAAGCGGGGAAATAGTGGTTTTGTCACTGAAGATCTTATTCAAGCCCGTAAAAGTTTTGATCTGCAAATACAGTCTATCAAGAGTAAACCTACACCGGTGAAACGGGTCGAAGATTTACGTTTACCTTTACACAGTGGCACCATATTTGCGCGGCATTACAATCCAGCTCCCAGTAAAAAGCTGCCGATGGTAGTGTTTTACCATGGCGGTGCTTTTGTGATGGGAAGTCTGGATTCACATGATGAAGTGTGCCGTTTACTTGCTGTGCATGCCAAAGTACAGGTCCTGAGCGTAGATTATCCTTTGGCACCTGAAAACAGTCCAATGAAAATGATCCAGACCTGTGAAGATGCGCTGGCATGGGTATATCAAAACCGAAGACAGCTGAAAATCTTAAAGAATAGAATCTCGGTAGCAGGGGATAGTGCCGGCGGTAATATCTCTGCGGTGGTTGCACAGCGCAGTACCCATAAAATATATGCACCGCAAGCGCAGTTACTGCTTTATCCGGCTGTAGATTTTAAAAGCCGTCATCCATCTTTTTATGCTTATAAAGACGGCTTGGTGCTTACCGGGGAAGATGTTGATTTTGTGACGCACTATTATGCAAATACCCATCAGGTTGAACTGGATGATCCACTCATTTCACCTACTTATGGTAAGCATGAAAAATTAGCGCCTGCATTTGTGGTTACTGCCGGTCATGATGTATTACATGATGAAGGGGAAATTTACGCTTACAAGTTACGCCATCGTGGGGTAAAGGTGCATTATCAGGAGTATCCCGATCAGGCCCATGGTTTTGTCAATCTAACGCCTATTTCTTATCGGGCTAAAAAATATTTTATTGAAATCAGTAAAAATTATAGAAAGTTTTGGGATAAACACGCTTAATTTTTTAAGTCGGGTATTGATCTGGGAAAAAGTGTTTCACGTGAAACACTTTTTTTATTTTTTCTCAATTTGGGCTTTAGGTAAGGTGAGGCTAAATTCTGGCACATAAAAGCTGTGTAAATAGCGGGCTTGAGAAAAATCAGGGAAAATACCCTGAGTGTTTTTCCAGCTGGCTTGTTTTAATTTACTTAGTTTACCGCGAAATTGTGGCGTGAATTGATAACGTAAACCTTGCCAGGCTTGTTGAATGTTGAGCAGCCGTGCTGGCAAATGATGACTATTAATATAAAAAGTTTGACTATGTTTATATTTCTGCAAGCACAAACTCATTTCTTGCTGTTCAAAGTACACATTGCAATACACCACATCATCATTGATCAGCCATTCAAATTGGGCCAGCTGTTTTGGAATTCCCCAAAAATGTTGACCATTGAGCATAGAAGCTTTGGTAGAAACATAAATTTTAGGAATGGAAGATAAGCGTCTTTTACTTATTAATGGATGATCCAAGATCAGCAATTCATCATACGGGCCCACAGGAGAATCATGATAACGCACCAATATGACCTGTACCACGCGACCAATCGGAGAAGGAGCAATATAAAAAGCCCGATGCTGATCAATAAAGTTTGGCGTTAGCCAGTAATTCAAAATAAACGCGTCACCATGTAAATGCCAGGGCGGATAAAGAGGAAAAGAAGTCGTGTTTAATTCGTCACTCATTGTAATTCTCGTTTTATCTCAAAAAGAGAGACTGTTATATTTATATTGAAAGATTAATATATAGACATTCACAATTACAACTTGACGTAGAAGAGTAAAGAAATGTTAAAACAAACCTTATTCGCTATCGCTGCTGCTGGTATGAGTTTGCAAGTGATGGCTGCAAATACCCTGGTAGAAATGAAAACTTCAATGGGTAATATAGAAATAGAACTATTTAACGATAAGGCTCCTATTTCGGCAAAGAATTTCGAAGCTTATATAAAAGATAACTTTTATAACGGCACTGTTTTTCACCGCGTCATTCCTGGCTTTATGATTCAGGGTGGGGGAATGGATGCCAACATGGTCGAGAAGCAGACTAAAGCACCAATTCAGAATGAATCTTATAATGGTTTAAAGAATGCGCGTGGCACTTTGGCCATGGCTCGAACCAACAATCCTAATTCTGCAACCAGCCAATTCTTTATTAATACAGTAGACAATGACTTTTTAAACAGAAGCCAGATGAATGCGGGTTATGCGGTGTTTGGTAAAGTGACTAAAGGTATGGATGTGGTTGATAAAATCACTCAAGTACCAACGGCAAACTTTGGAATGCATCAAAATGTACCAAAACAAGCAGTGAAAATTGTCAGTGTGAGCATTAAAGCAGCAGCTGAGAAAAAGTAAGAAAAAAATAAAGCAGAAATATTTTATTCATATTTCTGCTTTAAAATTAAATATTTATATTTAAAATAGAATAAAAACGATCCAATATGGTGCGCAAAAATACAACACTCAATAAAACAATCAGTTAAAAGCACTTGCACGGGTACGAAATTGCCCTATAATGAGCTCATCCCGACGCGATACAGCAAACGAACTTAGCTGAAT
>NZ_JBBEUE010000025.1:0-47460 GCF_037402435.1 Acinetobacter sp. NS-4
TTCCGAGTCAGGTATTATTCCAAGAACATGGTGTTGCACTTCAAATGCTAATCTAAGGCATAAAAAAAGCCCTCGTTAGAGGGCTTTTTTTGCAAATAATCAGAGATTATTTTGCAGCAGCTTGAGCAGCAGCAACTTCTTCAGCGAAAGAAAGTTCAGCTTTTTTCTCAATACCTTCACCTACTTCGAAGCGAACGAATTCAACAACTGTAGTAGCTGTTGATTTAAGAACATCAGCAACTTTCTTGTCGTTGTCGATTACGTACATTTGACGCTCAAGCACAACTTCATTCAAGTATTTTTCAACTGAACCAGTCACCATTTTTTCAACGATGTTAGCTGGTTTACCAGATTCTAATGCTTTCGCTTCAGCAATTTCTTTTTCTTTAGCGATAAGATCAGCAGATACGCCTTCAGCATTTACAGCAACCGGGTTGAACGCAGCAACGTGCATTGCAATACCTTTACCAGTCGCAGCATCACCGTTGTAAGATACAACAACACCGATTTTTAAACCGTGTTTATAAACTGCAAGGTTTTCGCCTTCAACAATTTTCGCACGACGTACTTGGATGTTTTCACCGATTTTTTGAACAAGAGCAATACGCGCTTCTTCAACAGTAGAACCATCTTCAAGTTTCAATTCAGCAATTTTAGCAGCGTCAGTTTCATTTGCAGCAAGAGCAGCAGCAGCAACTTTAGCAGAGAAACCAGCAAAGTTTTCGTCTTTAGCAACGAAGTCAGTTTGGCAGTTTACTTCTACAAGAATCGCTTTGTTGCCTTCTTGAACGATAGTGATTGCACCGTCAGCAGCAATGTTACCAGCTTTTTTAGCTGCTTTTGCTTGACCAGATTTACGAAGGTTATCAATCGCTAATTCGATATCACCGTCCGCTTCTGTTAATGCTTTTTTACATTCCATCATTGCTAGGCCAGTACGGTCACGCAATTCTTTTACCATGCTCGCAGTAACTGCAGTCATGTTATTCTCCTAAATACGGTAGAAAATGAATCTGTTCAACAAAAACGGCCCAAAGTGTTCTCTGGGCCGTTTTGCTTGCTTGACGCTTAATTTGCCACGATTACATGTCGCAAAAATGACAATTCTGCGTCAAAACGCATTAAGCCTCTGGAGCTTCTTTAGCAGCTTCTTCGCCTTTAGCTTGAGCATTTGCTTGTGATTGAGCGTACTCTTTACCAGCAAGGATAGCATCAGCCATAGCAGAAGCGTAAAGTGTAACCGCACGGATCGCATCGTCATTACCAGGAATAACGTAATCTACGTTGTCTGGGTTAGAGTTTGTATCAACGATACCGATTACAGGAATACCAAGGTTTTTAGCTTCTTTAATCGCGATTGATTCGTGGTCAACGTCAATTACGAATAATGCGTCAGGTAAACCACCCATGTTTTTAACGCCGCCTAAAGCACGTTCAAGTTTTTCCATTTCACGAGTACGTTCTAAAGCTTCACGTTTAGTAAGTTTAGCGAAAGTACCGTCAGTAGATTGAGTTTGAAGATCTTTTAAACGGTTGATAGATTGGCGAAGTGTTTTCCAGTTCGTCAACATACCACCTAACCAGCGGTGGTCTACATATGGTTGACCAGCGCGTTGAGCTTGTTCACGAATGATGTTAGAAGCAGCACGTTTAGTACCAACAAACAATACTTTGTTCTTTTTGCTTGCAAGATTGTTAACAAAGTTCAAAGCATCATTTAACGCAGGAACAGTGTGCTCAAGGTTGATGATGTGAATTTTGTTACGCGCACCAAAGATGTATTCGCGCATCTTTGGGTTCCAGAAACGAGTTTGGTGACCGAAGTGAGCGCCTGCTTGAAGAAGGTCGCGCATGCTTACGTTGTAATCTGCCATTTTCTTTACCTTAAAGTTTGGGTTAGGCCTCCATATATCCGCATTCTCCACCTTTGCAGGCACCCAGAGAAATGTGTCGATATATGTGCGGATTTTATTGCCCCATCGCACAAAGCCCGTGAAAATTTATTCACGAAAAAGCATTTGATAAAATGGGCGGCTATTTATACCATAGTCACACACAAATTTCCAAAAGTTTTTAAAGATCATGAACAGTACTTACGAAGCTCCCCGCCGTTTAATCAAAACACCTGAAGAAATTGAAAAAATGCGTGTGGCGGGTCGACTGGCGGCAGAAGTTTTGGATATGATCAAACCGCATATCAAACCGGGTGTATCTACCCTGAAACTGGATACCATTTGTCACGATTATATTGTCAATAAACAGGATGCCATTCCTGCCTGCTTGGGCTATGGTGCAGCGCCTGGTCGCCCGGCGTTCCAGCATGTGATTTGTACTTCAGTCAACCACGTGGTCTGTCACGGTATTCCATCTGCAAGCAAAATCCTGAAAAAAGGCGACATCTTAAATATTGATGTGACTGTGATTAAAGATGGCTATCACGGCGACACCAATATGATGTATATCGTCGGCGGTGAAACTTCAATTCTTGCCGATCGTTTATGCAAAGTGGCGCAAGAAGCCATGTACCTCGGTATTGCGACGGTAAAACCAGGTTCGACCATTGGTGATATTGGCAATGCCATCCAGAAATATGTTGAATCAGAACGCTTTGGCGTCGTACGTGAATATTGCGGTCATGGTATTGGCACTGTATTCCATGACGAACCGCAAGTTCTGCATTATGGTCAACCGAATACCGGCATGGTGCTTGAAGAAGGCATGACCTTTACCATTGAACCGATGGTAAACGGTGGCGACTGGAAAACCAAAATTTTAGGTGACAAATGGACGGTGGTGACCAAAGACCACAGCTTGTCAGCACAATATGAACATACCCTTTTAGTGACTAAAACCGGTGTTGAAGTATTGACTGCCCGTCCTGAAGAAGACTTGTCTCGTTTTAATGTTTAATTCTGCTTGGCATCTTGACTATAAATAAACATTCAAAAGGCTACATCTGATGTAGCCTTTTTTATTTTGATTCTCTTTTTAATTCTTCTAAGTAGGGTCTATTGACATTTCATAAATGGCTTGCGTTGTAGGCTAAAATTGAGCATGAGACGTATACGTCGCAAGAATGAAATGCAAAGAATGGTGGTTCCATTTTTAAATTTCATAACGAAGTCTGAGATAATTTTAGCCACAACTTGAGCAAGAACAAAGCACTGCTTTGTTTGCAGCGCAAGGCGCAGCTGGGACTAGCGTATTTTTTGATGCTACGTCGTTGTGAACTACGCATTTAGAATGACTAAATTTTGTATTTCACGCCTAGTATCATCTAAAAAATACGCGCAGTCGCAAACATAGAAGAATTGTCAACAGACCCTAATGTTTTTAAATTTTAATCTTGAGATATTTTGTCCAAAATCCATACAGCTCTGAATTGATTTTTCAGTCATTTCCACCATACTGAACAGCTTCGCAATTTACCTCAGAGATGTTCATGTCCAATTTTAGTAATGTCACCGTCACCCAGAATGATGATGAATCTGTATCACTGTTAATTGACCAGAAACCAATCTCTGAACGCTATGGCATGAAATTTAGTGCTAGCATTGTGGATGAGCTCAAGGCCTTGGCAAACGGTCAAAGTATGAAATTATTCGATCAGTTTGTATTTTCACATACCGATTTAAACTTTGAGCATAGCTATCGTTATGTGACTTGCATCCTCAAAGAAGAAGCAGGTTTCAAAGTGACGCGTAATTTTGTTTATACCATTACAGCCCAAGGTCAGCAGCCTATTGAACATGTCATTACCAAACAGGGTCAACCAATGACGACTGCTGATGTGCATGAGTTTATCAATAGCCATTTGCAAAAATCACTTAATGATTACACCGATTTAAATTATGCCTATTAATGATTCAATTTGATCATTGAAGCCAGTAAAACACTGCAATTCCTTCATAATATTCTCGGATTGCAGTGTGACCGTGCTCTATACAATATTTATCTCATTCATTTAAAATATTATTTTCTCGATCTACCAAGCTAATAAACCGTTCGATTTTTTATTATCATTCAAATAGTCTTTAACCAAAGCACCACACTTTTTTCAGATATCGCTGATTCTCTCTCCCCTTTTTGGCGCAATTTAGGCTAAGATAGTGTGCTTTTTATTTTTTAATCCCTATAAGAAGGAATACTGCCGTGGACGTACGTCTCTCTGATCGTGTAAATGCCATCAAACCGTCCCCTACACTTGCTGTTACCAATAAAGCTGCTGAACTTAAAGCTGCTGGTAAAAACGTAATTGGTTTGGGCGCAGGTGAACCAGATTTTGACACCCCACAACACATCAAAGATGCAGCAATTACTGCTATTAACAACGGTTTTACTAAATATACCGCTGTTGACGGTACTCCAGGTCTTAAAAAAGCGATTATCGCGAAATTTAAACGCGACAATAATCTTGACTATGCAGCAAACCAAATCCTGGTTTCTTGCGGTGGTAAACAATCCTTCTTTAACCTGGCACTTGCTTTGTTAAACAAAGGTGATGAAGTCATCATCCCTGCACCATACTGGGTAAGCTATCCAGACATGGTGATCATTGCTGAAGGTGTTCCTGTAGTTGTTAAATGTGGTGAAGAACAACGTTTCAAAATCACACCTGCTCAATTAGAAGCTGCGATCACTGACAAAACTCGTTTAGTGGTATTAAACAGCCCATCTAACCCGACTGGCATGATCTACACTAAAGCTGAATTAGAAGCTTTGGCTGAAGTGCTTCGTAAATACCCAGAAGTACTTGTTGCTTCTGATGACATGTACGAACCAATCCGTTGGGACGACGAATTCTATAACATCGCTACTGTTGCTCCAGACCTTTACGACCGCGTAATTGTGCTTAACGGTGTGTCTAAAGCTTATGCAATGACTGGCTGGCGTATCGGCTATGCAGCGGGTCCTGCTAAATTGATTGGCGCAATGAAGAAAATCCAGTCTCAATCAACTTCAAACCCAACTTCTATTTCACAAGTTGCTGCTGAAGCTGCATTGAATGGTCCTCAAGACGTTCTTGAGCCAATGATTGAAGCTTTCAAACGTCGTCACGATTTAGTTGTAAAAGGCTTGAACGACATTAAAGGTATTACTTGCTTACCTGCTGATGGTGCATTCTATGCATACGCAAACATCCGTCCATTGATTCATGCGAAAGGCTTAAAATCTTGCACAGAATTCTCTGCATGGTTATTGGAAGAAACTGGTGTTGCCGTTGTTCCTGGTGATGCATTCGGTCTAGGCGGCTACATGCGTATTTCTTATGCAACTGCTGACGAAGTACTTGTAGATGCGCTTGCTCGTATCAAGAAAGCTGCTGATTCAATCGAAGGCGTTGACGCTGCGATTGCTTCAATTGCTGCTGAAAAATAATCTGACTTAGCAATAAGTTTGATGAGAAAAACCCGCTCTTGAAGCGGGTTTTTTATATTTTCAGATATAAAGAATTATAAACAACACTAAAAAATAGCTAAAATTCTCAATTATGATTCCACTTTAAACGCTGAATTTGACACAGACTTATCACAAACAACCAGCGCAATTCCCACCAAAACAATCACCGCAGAAATAATAATTCTCCAGCTTAAATTCTCACCAATAAACAGCACACCACCTAAAATAGCTAAACACGGCACAGACAGCTGTACACTGCTGGCCGTCACACGGTCAATCTGCTTCACAATGCTATACCACAGTACATAAGCACCACTAGAGGCCAAACCACCCGACAGTATTGCTAAAAGTACACCTTGAGGCTGTACAAAGCTTTTCGTGTAAAACACAGCATAAGCCAGCAAGACAAAAGGAATAGCCATCACAAAATTTGCCAAGGTACTTGCCAACGGACTTTGCATATTCTTGCCTGCAATGCTGTACATCGCCCAGCCTATTCCCGAAAGCACCATTATCGCGGCATAACCTAAATGAGGTGCCGAGGCGCCAGGAAGTAAAAGAATTAAAATACCGATAATTGCAACGCTCAATCCAACACCACGTCGCATATTGATTTTTTCACCATGGCACAAGCCATAGCCAACCATGCTTAACTGGACTGTGCCGAATAACAGTAATGCCCCTACACCTGCATCAATATGCAAATAAGCCAATGAAAAAGCAATGATATACAGCGCTAGAAAAAATCCGTTTTTAATATTCCATCTTATTTTGGCTTTATACCCAGAAAGCATATAGAGCAGCAACAAAATAGCTGCACCGCTGCATACCCGAATCAGGCTAAAACTCATGGGATCAATCTGCTGTTCTGCCAGCGCCAGACGACATAAAACCGAATTCGCAGCAAAAGCCAGCATGGCAATCATGATTTTAAGCAACATGGTTGAGCGTCCCTATTCAACAGCATCGCTTAGATATAGCGAATTCCGCTTATGAAATCCATAAGGCTTTTCTACTTATGCTTATTCAATTCATAGATTAGCCAGCTTAAAATAGCACAGCAACATTCAGCTCACTAAGCACTTAAAATCGACGCTTAAGCTGCATGATTTCTTACTGTTCAAATCTAATAAAATACTTTCTTGATACATTTAACTTTTTAATACCTTTGTAAAAAGTTTCATTTAAACTTTAAAATACGTTCAAATAATGCAGATAGACAATCGAGGGCAGCACATGCGCTATAAAATTATTGATGTATATCAAAAAGAAAATATTAAACGCTATATTGCCAAGTGCTTAAAGTCCCGCTCGCCTCAGTTTATTATTATTGAAAGCCCGCAGACCCTCTGTCTGAATCTAGACATTATTGATGTTAACCCAAAAACATCAGTCACCACTTGGGCCACAGGCGAGGAAATCGCCATGAAAATTCTGCAGCAATTTGACAGCTTTGATAAAACTTATCTGTCTTATAGCTACTAAATAAATCAATCTATCTTATAAGCGCAAATTCAAATCCTATGGAATGGACTGAGCGTTCCATTTACACGCGTTGACGTTCAGTCTGTTTTTTGATTAATTGGTTTTAAGTTCCAAAAAGGAACCTAATTCAAATTAAGGACGAACAGAATGAATCCTCAACAAATGTCTGGCTTAGAAATTATGCAAGCAATGTGCGCCGGAACACTTCCAGCACCTTCAATGAGCGAAACCATTCCCATGCTGACTGAAAAAGTTGAACTGGGTGAAGTGCATTTTAAAGTCAAAGCGGATCAGCGCCATTTAAACCCGCTTGGCGGCGTGCACGGCGGGTTTGCCGCCACAGTCTTAGACTCAGTTACCGGATGTGCAGTTTTTTCCATGCTGGAAGCAGGCATTGGCTACGGCACAATCGATTTAAATGTAAAAATGTGCCGTCCAATTCCGCAGAACAAAGAACTCCTCGCAATTGGCACGATCATTAATATCAGTAAGAACCTGGGTATTTCTGAAGGGCAAATTGTCGATGAAGATGGCAAACTTTATGCTCATGCCACTGCAACTTGCATGATTATCCGTCCATAGCACATCCTGATCATTCAATGAGTATTGAATGATGCTGAGAGAGCTTAAGTCATTTCCTAAGCTCTTATGCTAATGCATGATTGTTTATGCATAATTAAACGGCTGATTTAAACGATTTTGTGAGTGCTGATAAAGACACTTCCGGACGCGAAGTTCCCTTATAGATACATAAATACTTAAATACGCTATCCAGAGAAACCGAGAGTTTCTTCTGTTCTGAAACAGACCAGACTTTAGAGTTATTGCGTCCCGATAAAGCACTACCATTTAATTGATACAAATACAGGTCATGCTCACGCTGCAAGGACTGCTTACGTCCCTTGGAATAGCTGTCCAGGAGCAATTGACAGGGTGAATCGATTAACCATTTATCACTAAACCACAACTGCAATAAATCGCCCAGATATAAAGCCTGAGTGCCCACAGGCCAGACCTGAATATAAGCATCCTCTACGGCTGTTTGATAGCGCTCTGGATCGTGAATAATTGAAAGGTAATTGTCTTGATAAAAAGATAAATTTGAAAAAATTTCGGCAATGGTCAGCGTATGCATTCGCTTTCTCCTGTTTAGCCATTTTAGTGCTGGCAAGTTGGTTTAAATCCACACTGTTTGAACTTTCATTCAAACGCTCTGTTATGAATTTAATCTAACAAGCCCATTTTGGCTGTGCAAGTTTTTTTAACATTTTCAATTTAGTTGTTTAAATAAAAAGCATACGGTAGAAAAATTAAGGAATCATGACACTTTTAGCTTGACCCCCTGCAAAATCTCCTTATAATCGCATGCAGATTCTCCAATAGCTCAGTCGGTAGAGCGACGGACTGTTAATCCGCAGGTCCCTGGTTCGAGCCCAGGTTGGAGAGCCAAATACGAAAAAGCCCGCAGCACTAAAGCGGGCTTTTTTTTGCCTTGATTATTTGTAACTCTGCTTTAATAACCATGAAAATCACCCAATAAAAAAGCGCATCGAAATGCGCTTTTTATCTATTTACCCCATCTCAATATTGATCAATCTAAAGATTGCCTTATTGCTGAGGTAAAGGAATATATTGTGAATTATTATTCTGTGCTTTACGTTCGGTCACCACCACATTCAGCGTTAATGGTTTCTCATCACGTACCACTTCAACGTTAATGCGGCTATTCGGGGCTTGCAACGCGACATAATTAATCAGGTGAGAAGCTGAAGTAATGAGTTCACCATTGACCTGAATAATCTTGTCACCTTTGTGAATACCCGCTTTTGCAGCCGGACCATTGGGCAACACGTCTGCAACCACCACACCATTTTGCTTAGGCTCAAGAATGTTTTCCTGTTGCACCGGCATCAGGCTAATACCCAGCCAGCCACGAACCACACGACCATCTTTCAAAATTGAATTCAGGATTTGCTGGCAAACCTTGGCTGGAATGGCAAAACCAATCCCGAGCGAACCACCGGATTGAGAGAAAATAGCGGTATTTACACCAATCAGATTACCCGCTACATCAATCAATGCACCACCAGAGTTACCCGGATTAATGGCTGCATCGGTCTGAATAAAGTCTTCATAGGTATTGATACCCAAATCCGAACGGTTGGTTGCAGAAATAATCCCTTGGGTTACGGTTTGTCCCACACCAAACGGGTTACCAATCGCAAGCACCACATCCCCGACTTCATTTCCACTCAATTTAAAAGGTAGCACCGGAAGCTTATCCAGCTCGATCTTAATCACAGCAAGATCTGAATCCGGATCTGTGCCAATCACTTTTGCAACTGCACGACGTCCATCATTCAATCCCACCACAATTTGTTCAGCCTGAGCAATTACGTGATTATTGGTTAAGATATAACCATCTGCACGAACAATAACTCCTGAACCCAGGCTATTTTCATTTGGTTCCTGACCAAATTGTTCTGGAACCTGATCACCAAAAAACTCACGAAATGCAGGATCATTTAACAGCGGATGCTCAGCCTTATTCACTTTCTGAGTAGTAAAAATATTCACCACGGCAGGTGCTGCAACTTTCACTGCTGCACTATAAGAACTGACTCCACCTGTTCGGTTGGTATTGACTAATGGCTCTACTTTTTCCACAGGCATTTTTATACCATCAGCCGCAACAGGTGCTTTGGGCTTTTGATTTTGCTGCCATACTAGAAAACCGAGAGTAACCAAAATGAGTAAAACCCAAGGTAACCACGAAAAGGTGCGACGCACGTTAATTTCCTCTAACAATATTTTAATTCGTTGATGACTAAGTAATTTATGTGTCATTGTAAAATGAAATAGAGATGGAAACATAAAAATAATTCAAGAGTTTTGTGATGCTTTAGTTACAATTTAAAATATGGTTTGATGAGATTAAATATTTAGGCTTCCGGGACATTTATGGCAAAGCTCAACGAGATTATTCAGTGGTGTGATCAGACCCTGAAATCACACGAATTTAAAGACTATGCACCAAATGGTTTGCAAATTGAAGGCAAACCCGAGGTCAATAAAATTTTGTGTGCGGTGACTGCATCACAAGATGCGATTGACGCAGCCATTGCACAAGGTGCGGACTTGCTCTTGGTTCATCATGGCTATTTCTGGAAAGGTGAACCCTACCCAATTACGGGTATGCGCGGCAAACGCATTAAAAGCTTAATTCAACATGATATCTCTTTGGTAGGCTATCACCTGCCCTTAGATTCACATCCTGCTTTAGGCAATAACGCTGCCATTGCTGACATTTTAGAACTTGAACAGATTGAAGCTTTAGATCCTGGCGAGCGCAACCCGATTGGCAATATTGGTTATTTAAAACAGCCCATGTCTGCCGAAGACTTTAAGCAGTATATATCGGAATGTTTAGGTTTTAATGCCATTCATCTTGCTGCGGATAAAAAAACAATCCAGAAAATCGGTTTCTGTACCGGTGGCGCGCAAGATTTTATTGGCAAAGCGGCGGAGCAAAACTGTGATGCCTATATTTCCGGTGAAGTCAGTGAACGGACGTTTTATGAAGCCAAGGAATTGAATGTGCATTATTATGCCTGCGGACATCATGCAACCGAGCGTTATGGTGTGCAAAGGCTGGCAAAAGCTATTTCAGAACAGTTTGATATTGAGTATAGTTACTTCGAATTAAACAATCCGATTTAATTCAACATGAGCGGTTTTACATTTTCTTTATACGTATAAATTCAGGCTTTATTCTGTATTGTTATTTATAAGCAATGCGCAATTTCCCTCAAGAATCTATTACAATAAAGCCACTTAATGTTAAAACCCAGCAAAATGCAAGGAATTGAAAACATGACAACGATTACTTTACCGGCACTTCCATACGGTTATGAAGATCTTGCTCCGCACATCAGCAAAGAAACTTTAGAATACCATCACGACAAGCACCACAACACTTACGTTGTAAACTTGAATAACCTGATCAAAGGCACAGACCTTGAAGGTAAAACTTTAGAAGAAATCATCACTGCAACTGCTGGTGATGCTGCTAAAGCTGGCGTATTCAACAATGCTGCTCAAGTTTGGAACCATACATTCTACTGGAACTGTATGGCTAAAAACGGTGGCGGTAAAGCGACTGGTGCTTTAGCTGCTAAAATTGATGAAGCTTTCGGTTCTTACGAAAAATTTGCTGAAGAATTTGCTGCTGCAGCAACAACTCAATTCGGTTCAGGTTGGGCTTGGTTGGTTGCTGACCAAGTAAATGGCAACTTATCTATTCTTAAAACTTCAAATGCTGATACTCCACTTGCTCACGGTAAAGTTGCTGTGTTGACTATTGACGTTTGGGAACATGCTTACTATATCGACTACCGTAATGCACGTCCTGCTTACATCAAAACTTTCCTAGAAAGCTTGGTAAACTGGGACTACGCTAACGCTAAACTTGCAGGTCAAGGTGCTGGCGTTGAAAAATAAGATTTGAAATTATTTTATTTTTCCGTTTAAAAAATCACCCTTTATGGGTGATTTTTTTGCTTTTGCATCCTAAACGAATATTAATAAAGCAAATGATTCATTTCTTTACATTATCTGGTTGACGACTTGAGTTTTCATCCCTAAAATGCGCTTCAGATTCTCCAATAGCTCAGTCGGTAGAGCGACGGACTGTTAATCCGCAGGTCCCTGGTTCGAGCCCAGGTTGGAGAGCCATCTATTCTTCCATAGCTCAGTCGGTAGAGCGACGGACTGTTAATCCGCAGGTCCCTGGTTCGAGCCCAGGTGGAAGAGCCAAGATTCTAAAAAGCCCACTCATGATGAAGTGGGCTTTTTTTATTGGTTAAATTTCGCTTCGCTTCTTATATAACCCATACTTTTTTAAACTTTTGGCTTAACTACCAGCCTCCAAATTGTTGACCATTCACCTATCTATTGTTCGCCGATTAAAATTTAGTTATGTTCATTCTAATAAAAAGACTTTAATAAAATTCTATGAATGCAACCTGGTTAAAATCTCTCATTTTTTGGATTATTTTGATTGTTGTCATGTTCGCCGTTTTTCAATGCAGTCAAAATTCTGAAAATAAAAAGCAGGCTTCCGCGCTCATGTATGAACGCTTATTTCATTGCACCCGTAACTTATCGCAAAAGAACCCAGATGTTTTAAAACACATTCAACAACAGCTCAAGCCTGAGCTCAGCCAAGCCGAGCTGATGAAATTGATCAATGAATGCCGTGCTGCAGAGCCCTTACAAAGCAAAGAAAATTATATAAACCTAATAAAAGCACTTAAATAATCAGTAATAAGTTTATTTTTAAAACATTCAATTCATTTTCATGGTTTTTTTAACCCTCAGCCCTTGACCCTGTACGCTGAGATACATAGAATGCGTACCAGATTCTCCAATAGCTCAGTCGGTAGAGCGACGGACTGTTAATCCGCAGGTCCCTGGTTCGAGCCCAGGTTGGAGAGCCAGATTCTAAAAACCCACTCAACTGAGTGGGTTTTTTCTTATATCAAGATTGTGCTGTGTTCGATTCAAGTCAATTCACTTTTTTCCTTATTGGTTGTATTGCCAGCCTAGCCTTGCTGACCCTTGTTTTTCAGCAACTGTTCAAGCCACGGCAAAAATTCTTTCCCAAACGCGTAATCACGCCTTTCGAAAGCAAGATGTTTATTCGTCTCAAAGAAACCTTCCCCCAACACCATCTTCTGGCTCAAGTGGCTTTTAGCGCTCTCATCACCAACAATAACTTTAAAATCCGTAACAAGTTTAATCGCAAAGTCACCGACTTCGTTTTGCTCAATCAAAAACTTGAGGTAGTCGCTATTATTGAACTGGATGATCCAAGCCATATAGGCAAAGAGCAGGAAGATGCCGAACGCGATGCCATGCTGCATGAAGCCGGCTATCAGGTCTATCGCTATACCGATATCCCCAGTGTCCACAGTTTAAAAAAAGATATTCTAAATTAATCTGTGCTCGCCATAAAAAAGCCACCGTATGATGCGGTGGCTCCAAATTCAATACAACAAGCTCAATGTAACGATGAATTATTTATTGCCTTGCTGGGTAGAAGTAGAAGATTCTACAGTCGCCTCAGAAGCGGACCTTTCTGCCGCCTCACGGGCTTTGATCCGTTCCAGCATTTCAGCCTGTTGCTGCTTATATTTCTGCTGGTTTTTCTCATCGCTACTGACTGCCAGATAGGCCATAGAGACAAGAAAAATCGGAATAAGTAGCCCAAGGCTCATCAGAATGATCATCTTTTTGGGATTCGGCTTCGACCCTGATTGCGACATAATCAATACCTGTCAGTTTATTTACACACTAAATTTACCGTCCAATATAACAAAACCCTAAACTGTCTCAACCACTTATCAGCCTAGTTTTTTAGATTCTTATAAAAAAAGCCGGTCGAAACCGGCTTTTTCCCAGTCAAAACCCATCAAAGTCAAACAGTAAGCTGAATTTTTAACAGTACCTCTCGTAAGGCTGCTTGATAATCAAAGTCAGCTTCCGGTTTGTCTTGCATTCGCCAAGCCACATAACCATCCGGACGCACCAGTACAGCCCCCGCTTCATGAATTTCAGATTTCTGGTTCCATGTTCCATAAACATCACGATATTCCCGGGAACCAATCTGAATCACATCCAGATAAGGCAAGTTCAAGGCATGCACCGCATTTTTCCAGCCTGTACCGGACAGTCCGGTCAACAAGCTAAAACGGCCGTGTCCCACGATATCCAAGGTTGATTGCTTCTGTCCTTTGGCATCAATCAGCCAGGTATGTGGCAGTTTTGCACCCGGGCGTGTCGTTGCCTGCAAGTAAAGCTGTGGATCTTGGGCAAAGGTTTCCGCTGTCACCTCGGCAATCATCGCATTTGAATCATAACGCTGATTCAGCTCTACCCCTTGAGCATTAAATTCGAAATGTTTAATTTCCAGGGCCTTGAATAATTTTTGACGAATCTCGGCACCAGTATCATCTTCAGCAAAAATTCGCTGTAACATCTCTGCCTGTGTCGTTACACCATGATCAAAACCAAAGACTTCTTTGAGATGCTTATAGTCAAAACGAGATTGATTGGCACGGGCGACTATCTGCTTGCCTACAGGTGCACGTTCGACCGTATAAGAATCCAGCAGGCTTTCTTTGGCCCAGCCTTTCACCGCATAGGCCAGTTTCCAGGCCAGGTTGAATGCGTCCTGCATGCAGGTATTTGACCCCAGACCACTAGAAGGTGGATGACGATGCACGGCATCACCACCACAAAATACCCGCCCTACCGAATATTCTGTGGCCCAGGTCTGATTTACATACCAGTAAGACAGTTTTTCAATTTCTACATCCTGAACTTCCGCCCCGACAAAAGCATTCAGGCGCTCACGTACCTGTGCTTCAGTCACCTGCGGCTCACCTTTGGAAATATCAAAGCCCCAACCCATAATCCACTCATTCCATGGCGTAATGGCACGCAACAGCCCCATCCCCAAATCACCAAAGCTGGCTTCGGGATTGACAATCCATTGCAGGATCGCCGGACGATGCTGCACATATTGGCTTAAATCCGCCTTGAAGGTCACATACACTGTACCAGCACGTGCCATGACGCCTTCCAGCGGCAGATTTAACTGCTCGACAATTTTAGAACGTGCACCATCCATACCCACCAGATATTTGGCCCGCAAGCTAAACTCGGTATTGGTAATCCGGTTTAGAAAAGTTGCCGTCACACCGTGTTCATCCTGAGTATGAGACAGATATTCGGTATTAAAGTTATAAATCGCACCGCGTTCGGCGGCATTCTTTGCTAACAATGCTTCCATTTTAGGCTGGATCAAATCTACCAGCGGACATGGACTGCCTTTGACATAATCGCCATGTCGCTCATCCCCAGTACCCCAGGCGCTAAGACGGGCTATTTCTTCCCCGACCAGACTAGTAGTAATCAGGCTTTCTCCCATCTGTTCCCAAGGCGTGGCAATCTGCTTGACCTGTTCTTCTACGCCGAGATCGCGCAACACTTCCATGGCACGCTGATTGGTAATATGTGCACGTGGACTGTTGGCCAGCCAGCTAAACTGGGTAAAAAGCTGGACTTTAATGCCATAATTGGCCAATGCCAGTCCCAAGGTTGACCCAGCAGGACCTGTTCCTACCACCAGCACATCCGCATCAAATTGCTCAGACATCACATACTCCTTTTCCATGCTACCCTTCAGCTGTCTGATCTCAGTGTATGCAACATCCTTATTTTACAGAACACCCATAGGCTTAAACTATGGTTGCATAGCTTCTAAGTCTGTTACATTTCATAATCGTATTCGCAGTATCAGCATAGGATGAAGCTGCGCAATCGGGTTTAAACGTGCGGTCAGTTATGGAATTACGTCATTTAAGATATTTTGTCAGTGTGGCCCAGCAAGGCAGCTTCACCAAAGCTGCTGAAAAGATGTTTACTGCCCAACCCTCATTAAGCCAGCAGATTAAAGATCTGGAAGAAGAAGTTGGAGTATTACTATTTGATCGCTCCTCTAAAAAAATCTGTCTGACCGATGAAGGTGAAGCCTTTTTACCTTATGCACAGAATGCACTGGAAAATGCCCAGCTAGCTATCTCTGCTGCACGTCAGGTCGCCTACAATAAAAATAACCAGATTTATATTGGCTTTTTAAATGTGGCAGAACTGAAGGTCATGCCGTTAATTCTAGACAAACTCAAGCAGCAAATTCCGGATCTGCACATTCATGTGCAAAGCCTGACCTGTCTTGAACAGATTCAGCGTCTAAAAAATGCTGAACTGGATCTGGCCTTTACCCGTTACGCCATTCAGCATGATGATTATGAAAACCTGTGCCTACTGACTGAAAAAATCTATGTCGTTGCAGCAGTAAAATTACATCCTTCCAAACATCAAATCAGTCGTGAATACTTGAGCAAACAGAACATCATCATGTGCGAGCAAAGTGCCTCACCGGTGTTCTATGAAAAGATCAATCAGCAATTACAGCTTAAATATCTACAGCATCATCAGATGCTTTGGGTGACCAATGTCCTGCAACATATCAACATGATCAATATGGGCATGGGCTTTAGTTTCGTTCCGGAATATCTGTTGAAATTTCTAGGCGATCATGTGCAGGTGGTGGCGACCGAATTTGAGCTTCCTACCTTGCAGCTGTATGCCAGTTTTAGAAAAAACTCAAAAAATGCAGCATTACAGTTGATTACGCAGGAATTGAAGATGCAAATTCAGTTGGAAGAATGATGGAAACATCTGCCGACAATAAAAAAGTATCCATATGGAGAGTGCTATCTCATAATTTGAATTTTATTTCAGCACTGTATTAACATGATGACTTATTACTTCTAAGTGTTTGATATTTATTTTTTTCATGGCCTTGTCTTTTCTTTAAAAGTTTAAGTGGCTTTGTGTAAGCTGAACCCTACTTTTGACAGACCAAAAGTAGGCAAAAGTCTATATTCCCCATACACGACATCCTGAGCCAGTTTTAAGCATTGCTTTAAAATGCAGCGCAAGGATGGGGAATGTGTGGCATCCCTGCCACACTCGCGAATCTAACAACTGGACTTCAACTACAGGACAGCAATATCCGTGAGGATACTTTTTTTGACGATTTTTACTTCAAATGATCGCTAAAGCAAAGCGAGGAAAATTCCAACAAAAATCATGACGCCCACCCAGCGATTATGCCGAAATGCCCAGAAACAGCGCTGCGGATCACGGTCATGGGTTTTGCTCCACTGATAGATAAAATCGGCTGCCACGCATAACAACGCGATTAAACCGAATGGCATCAACAGATTTTCTAGATACAGCGCCGTACCAATCAATATAAGGCTGATGACTTGCAATAAGGAAATGATTTCAATGTCATATTTGCCAAATAAAATGGCCGTCGATTTTACCCCGATCTTTAAATCATATTCACGGTCGGTAATCGCATACTGGGTGTCATACGCCACTGTCCATGCCAGATTGCCAAAGTACAAAAGCCAGCAGCTTAAATCCGGTGTCTGTCCCACTGCGGTATAAGCCATCGGAATGGACCAGGAAAATGCCGCGCCTAGAAAGACTTGTGGCAAGTTGGTGTAGCGCTTCATAAAGGGATAGATAAATGCCAGGAACAGCGCCCCAAATGACCAGTAGAACGTTTCAATAGGCAAGAAAAACAGCATACAGGCACTGGCAGCGACAAGTAGCAAAAACACATAAATGGCTTCTTTGGCACTGATCACACCAGTAGCCAAAGGACGGTTTTTTGTTCTTTCTACGTGCGCATCCACTTTTCGGTCAGCAAAGTCATTAATGGCACAACCTGCAGCACGCATAAAAATGGTACCTAGTATCATGGGAATTAAAATCCCGATGCCTGGAATTCCCTGATTAGCCACCCAAAGTGCCCACATGGTCGGCCAGAACACCAGTTCTGTGCCAATCGGCTTATCAAAACGGCAGAGATAATAATAAGCTTCCAGACGTTCACGCCAGGTAATTTGATGCGCAGTTGCCATGACATTCCTTAACCAGGTTACTGTTTAATTTTTTGTTGAATAAAGCGTTCAAATGCAGGCAAAAAAGTTTCCTGCACAATGAATTTACAACCATGCCAAGTATAGCAACTTTGTCGTGTCCAGCCATCTTCAAGTAAAATTACCCGCCGCTGACAAACCGGATTGGTGCGTTGAAATAGAAACCATCCGATTGGTTTTTTACCAATATGCTGAAAGATGCGTGCCCGGGATTGCAAACTTAAAATTGGAAAGATACTTTTGGCTTTGACCCACGGTGCATCTTCACAGCCATATAGATAGCTTTCACGCACCCACGAAGTATGCTGATGTGGCATATTCATCCATTGCGCATCTGCACGCAGAAGCCGCTGATAATGCTCTTCAATGGGCTGAACCTTGAATACCCCACCCGCAAAATCGGTTAATTGCTGTGTCAGTGAACCTGAAGCATATAACCACGGCTTTAATACAGGTAAAATGATTGAATTTTGATTTGCGTATGCACGCGGTTCACGCATAACGTTAAAGCTCTTGAAAATGTGGAAGTTTATACACAGTTTAAATGATATTCAGAAGACTTGAGTTTACTTATCATCATTCAATTTAAAACAAAATCTTGATTTAACAGTTGTCTGTCTTGGCTATCACTTCAAATTTCCCCTGCGGAGTCTTGATTAAAATCATGCCTTCAGCACTTAAATAAAATGATTCAGGATAAGTATAATCCAAAGCCAATTCAGGATTTTTAAGCCCTATAAACTCTGCTTGCTTATAACCTTCAACTGTACGACCCACTTCCATGTATTCCACAGTCGAGAAATTCATTTTAAATCCCTTGTCGTGATCAAGTGGATCAATCCAAGGATAAAAGCTGGTCTGTTTTTTACGTGGCTTTGCCATAAAGTGATGACTCTTGTAAATTTTCACCCCATCATACAAAAAACCCGCGACAAGCGCGGGTTTTTCTTGAACTTAAATTCGAATATGAATTACAAGCTGTAGTACATATCAAATTCAACTGGGTGAGTAGTCGTATTAAGACGACGTACTTCTTCAGTTTTAAGTTCGATATACGCATCAAGCATTTCTTTAGTGAACACGCCACCTTTAAGAAGGTAATCATGATCAGCTGCAAGAGCTTCAAGCGCCATATCTAGGCTATGAGCCACTGTAGGGATTTTAGCTTCTTCTTCAGGAGGAAGATCATACAAGTTTTTGTCTGCAGCTTCACCTGGGTGGATCTTGTTTTGGATACCGTCAAGGCCAGCCATCAACAATGCAGCGAAACCTAAGTATGGGTTCATCATTGGATCTGGGAAACGTGCTTCAATACGTTTGCCTTTAGGGCTAGAAACGTAAGGAATACGGATAGAAGCAGAACGGTTACGTGCTGAGTAAGCAAGCATGATCGGTGCTTCGAAATGTGGAACTAAACGCTTGTACGAGTTTGTAGAAGGGTTAGTAATTGCATTCAATGAACGAGCATGTTTGATCACACCGCCGATGAAGTACAATGCCATTTCAGAAAGGCCTGCATATTCATCACCTGCAAACAAGTTCTTGCCATCTTTAGAGATAGACATGTGAACGTGCATACCAGAACCGTTGTCACCTACCATTGGTTTAGGCATGAAAGTCGCAGTTTTAGCGTATTGGTGAGCAACGTTCCAAACCGCATATTTAAACTGTTGAACTTCGTCCGCTTTACGAACCATAGTGTTGAAGCTTACACCAATTTCTAACTGACAAGATGCAACTTCATGGTGATGTACTTCTACACGACCTGGGCCCATGATGTCTTCAATACGAGCACACATATCAGCACGCATATCTTGTGAAGAATCTACAGGAGGTACTGGGAAGTAACCGCCTTTAACACGTGGACGGTGACCTGAGTTACCAGCTTCGTAATCTTTACCAGTAGACCAAGCAGCTTCTTCAGCGATCAATGTGTGGCGCGCGCCAGACATGTCGATGTCCCATTTCACTTCGTCAAAAACGAAGAATTCTGGTTCTGGACCGAAGAATGCAGTATCACCGATACCTGTTGATTTTAAGTATTCTTCTGCACGGCGAGCAATTGAGCGTGGATCGCGTTCATAACCTTGACCAGTAGATGGCTCGATTACGTCACAAGTCACAACAACTGTAGGCTCAGCAAAGAACGGGTCTACAAAACCAGTTTCTGCATCTGGACGTAAGATCATGTCAGATGCTTCAATGCCTTTCCAACCAGCGATTGAAGAACCATCAAACATTTTACCGTCTTCAAATGTATCTTCGTCGATTGAATCTGCAGGGTAAGTTACATGCTGCTCTTTACCCTTAGTATCAGTAAAGCGAAAATCGACCCATTTTGCGCTACTTTCTTGGATGAGTTGAAGGACCTTGTTCGCCATGCTCATTTTGCTCCGATGATTTTTGTTGCACCTGCTAAGTGCGTGTTAGTAGTTGGTATCTGTTAAGCAATTCTCATACCAACTTTAAAAAAACAAAGATAAAATACTGAATTCTTTATCAGAATAGAAGATTTAATCGCTTTGCTTTGAGGCTATTATACTGTGTACAAATGCAAATGCACCATATTCAAACACTCTTAATTGCTTTTACTTAAAAAGCTGCTTTTAATGTACTAAATTGGTGCATATTTATTTTCTACCTCTAACAAAAGCCCTGCTTTACTTGCCATTTGACTAAATATGTATCGGTTCCGCTTAAAATAAATACTTAATAATTTTTTTCTCTGTCATATTAATGATTTCATTAATAAATATTTTCAGAATTTTAATTTTTAAGCTAAAAACCCATTAAACCACAAATAAATTATATCTTATTATTATTTATATATTTTTTATTTTTTCAGCTGTTAAACTTTAATTATTTTAAAGTTTCAAAATTATGAAACACTCTGCGCCATTTTGGTGACAACATATAAATCTAATGTCCAGTAATTTATGTTCCTTTATGAAGCCAAGCTTCAATAGATAACTTACGTAAGTCAAAAAATATTCGATTTTTTAAAATCAGCACTGCCCCAAATGATGGAAAACGTGTGACATCCATGCCGCTCTCGTGACTCCAATACTTGCTAAAATCTATGTTTAATTTTGGCCTCAAGAATAACTTATCGTAAGTGGAAAATGATTTATGAAGGAATTCCAATAAATCAAATTCAGCCATTTTACTTACTTATAGAAAGTATATTACTAAAATATATTAATCATTTACCATTCAGTGCTTTTAAATCCAGATCAAGCCTCTACCATATTCAAAAAATAGCATCAAATTATTGAAACAATCTTCAATGAATTTCATTCACCATAAAATGCAAATAAATCAGCTTATTCACTCGCAGTGATTTCTCTAAAATCATTATCATAGAAATAGTTCAGCAGAAAATGTTTATTTTTTGCTATGATTATTCGCACTCCATTTTTTTAGCCGTTTTGACTGCTTTTAGTTTAAATAAGACTATGCAGTGAAAACTCGAATCATGCGAGTATTCTTGGACTATTCGAGCACAGTTAAGTGCGCAAATTTCAATAGGTTAGCTCATGCTTTTAATGATCGAAAAGAAAGATAAAAATTCCTGTTGATTCCTTATGGTTCTCAAACCCTGCACAATTCAATGATTCAAATATAAATTAAGTTCTTATTAGTTCCATTTAGTTCTTTATAATCCACATAAAAAACGGGTAATATCACGGGTAATGCAAATCTTACCCGCCCGTTACCCGTTATGGCCACAATAAAATTAACCGATGCGAAAATTAAAACACTGAAACCGCAAGATAAGGTTTATCGCATTTTAGATGCAGATCGCCTATACATTGAGGTTCGCCCAACCGGTGTAAAGGTATGGCGTTTCAAGTTTGTATTTAACGGTAAGGAATCATCTATGAGCCTTGGTGAATACCCTGCCATTGGTCTTGCAGATGCACGCCTATTACGCGAAGAAATGAGAGCCAAAATTGCGAAAGGTATTCATCCAGTTGAAGAGCGAAAACAAATCAAGCAGGCTGAAGATGAGAAGATTACTAACACCTTTAAAGTGATAGCAGCTGAGTATGCAAAAGAGCGACTAAAAACTAAGTCGGATCGCTATGCTGAACAATTCCAAGTATCACTTGAAAAGGATATTTTGCCGATTATTGGCAATAAGGATATTAGAAACGTAACCTCAGCTGATGTGCTCACCATTATTAAAAATACAATCAAGCGCGTTCAGTCTCAAAAAAATCGTGGTACCGGCGAAGTAACCGCAATTCAAAACAGAAAGTTTATTGGTGCTGTCATGCGCTATGCCATTGCCACACTTAGAGCTGAAAACGATCCAACTTATGCTGTGCGTGATGTTGTTGCTCGTCCACATGTTACGCATGCCAGGCCATTAACCAAAGAGGAACGCATTCAGGTACGTACTAGGCTGGAAAATTATGGCGGTGCGGAAACAGTTAAAAATGCCGGATTTATGTTGCTCTATACAATGCTTAGAACAATTGAAATTCGAAGAATGGAATGGGAATGGGTTGATTTTGATGAACGTGTAGTTAATTTCCCAAAAACTGCCATGAAGAAAAGCCGAGCTCATATTTTACCAATGTCTGATCAGGTCTATAACATTCTAAAAATTCAGCATGCCAATTCAGGAAATAAGAAGTTTGTATTCCCTGCGGTATATAAACCCGATGGAATGCTGAACCAAATGACTTTAAACAGGATGCTGGATAACTTGGGGCTTGAGGATGTTTCTGCACACGACTTTCGCGCTACAGCATCAACACTATTAAATGAACTGGGATACGAAGAAAAATGGATTGAAGCCCAGCTGGCCCATGCCGATGATAACAAGACCAGGGCATCATATAATCATGCAAAGTATCTAAATGACCGTAGAAAGATGATGCAGGATTGGGCGAATATGGTTGATGGGTGGGCGAAATAATGAAAACACTCGAATATTTCCACATTGAGCACTGCATGAAATTTGCTGAGCCCTGGGATAAAAATTTAGGCTGGAGCGTCTGGCATAGTTGTTTTGATTATTTGCATGGATGTGGAAGTGAGTATGTGGTTTTGAGTGGGGTGTGGAGTTGAGGTATTTTATTAAGAGGAGTGGAAAACTGAAGTGATATGAATTGTTAAGTATATTAATCATAACAAAAAGAAATACTAAAACCCTTGTCCAATTATTCACTTTAGAATAATATTGGCACATGCTAAAGGTTTAAAGAAGTTTAGTAGGATTTTTTATACCTAGCAAATTAATTTTAATTATAATATATCTATTTCACACACCCAAAGGAGTTTATTATGAAAGATGCTAAAGTGGTATTTGCAGCTGTCGAGTGCTTCGAGGGTTGCGACCTTTAAGATTTAATTAACCATAAGTTAGACAAAACAACCCTCATGTGAGGGTTGTTTTTTATTGGGGTAAAAAATTGAACGAGCCTGTAATGATCCTAGGCATGACACTTCCAAATTTTCTACAAACAATCAGCTTATTGATCGCTGCTTGTGCGTTAATTTTTAATGCCCTACAAGTTAAAGCACTAAAAATTCAAAATACACAGAATGAAAAAAAGGCACGCCAGCGCGCCACAATTGATCTCGCCTTGCACGAAAGAGTGGATGTGTCTTATTTAGACTGTAAAAAGAAATTTATTGAAATGCGTGATTCGGGGAATGTAAATCTAACGAATCTTGCTTGTGATATTAAAGCAAATAAGTCTCAAAATGATATTGTTTTTGCATACCTAAATCACTATGAGTTTCTAGCTTGCGGAATATTTGAAGAAGCTTTGGATGGCGGTATATATAAAAGAATGAGAAAAACATCAGTTGTTAATGACTGGAATGCTTTGAAGCCCTATATATATGAGTTGCGAAAACAACGAAATAATCAAAAAATTTATTGTGAGTTTGAACGATTAGTTACCCAATGGGAAAATGAATAAATATGATAATAGCCCTCACTTGAGGGCTTTTTCTTCCGGCCAAACGTTACTTAATCTTTCGACATCAATTGCGTGGCCATCTGCTTTTTCTGCCATGCTTCGATATTCTGCTGTGCAAGCTTCGAGTAACTCATTGTTGGTAATGGTGTATTCAACGATGGTTTGATGGGAAGCTGTGGACAGACGTTTGTTGGCTTCACTGAGTTGCTTTGACAGCCCACTAGCAGCCAAGTCAGCACTACGAGCGGCAGCATTCGCATCTTGTATTTTTTTAATCGCATTTTGTTCTACCTCAATATATTTATCTGACCAGGCTTTTTCAGTGATGGCTTTCTTTTCCTGGGCTTTTACTATTGAATCTTGATAAGGTTTAATTGCTTTGGCCACACGTACATCACATGCGGTTTCAGCTTTGCGTAAATCACCTGCCAGACTATTCGCTTGCCATGCTTGAAAAAATAAGCCCAACAAAAGAATGATTATCACAGTCCAACGCTTGTTATTCCAAATCCATAAAAGTATTGGCACCTACTGCACTCCCATACATTTTTGATAACGGTCAACCTGCCGCTTCCAAACCCCATAACAGTTATTAGATCGGATGGAGCAATCACGTTTGGCCACATATTTCCACTTCAACAGTGACTGGCAAGCCTGGACATATTTTCCTTGTTTTAGATTACGAAGCATGGATGAATTGCGCCAGTTTGCAGCACCGAAATTGTATGAAAAGTCTAAAAATGTGTCGTACTCCACCTGAGACAACTTCACTCCCTGTAGCGATTTACGGAAAGTAACCTCATCTTTGGATACATGGGCTTTTGCCCACTCTTGAGCAGTTTTACGTGTGATAACTGGATCGGTCATTTTGATTGGTTGACCATTCGGCTTGACTGTTGAGCCAATGCCTTGGGTAATTACCCCTCCACCATCTTTGTAAGGCTTTGCCGAGTAACCCTCATGTATTTCTAAAGACGTAAAAAAAGCAGCCGAAGCTGCTAATAGTGTGACTACATATTTAGTCTTTGACATTGCATTCACCATTCGCCTTTCTTAGTGCAATTTGATGCAATTCATCTGCACGTTTATTTTCCTGTCGCTTGTAGTACCAGTTGATTAAAAAACTCATAAAGCTCACAAGCAGACCAGAGATTGCGATAACTAAACCCAATGCCGTAACCGGATCTAACCCTAAAAATTTCCCAGATAATCCGGCTATTGATCCGCCCACTGCTGTTTTTGCTGATACCGAAGTAACTGCTGCACTTGCTTCAGCAATTGCTTGCCCTGTCGTTTCAGACATTTCGCCCCCTAAATTTTGGTAATAAAAAACCCTGATCTAATTAAAGATCAGGGTCGGTGGTGGTTTGTTGGGTGATGTTAATCAATAGCTTTAACTTTATGTATTCTTAATTTAAATCCTAAAATAAAATTAACAACATATGAAGTGACTACACAACATATAACTAGTAATACGAAAATTGGTATCACATATTTAGGGCTATATATAAAATCTCTAAAGAAGATTAAATAAAAGAACATATGTGCTAACCATATGTTCGTAGCATGAGGAGTTAAAAAATCCAATATATTTTCTATGAATTTGGGCAGATTCATTTGTGTAAAAAGTAAGATAAATCCTAAGCCAGTAATCGGTGCAACAATAAAATTGGGAATGTAAGCATGAAAAAGTATAAGACCAATTATACCTATGTTAGCCGATACATTTCTTAGGGGGATTTTTTCAAAAAAAATAGAAACTTTTTCTTTCCAAGAGTATTTAAGAGTATAAGCGCCCAATAAAAATTGAAAAAGTGTAGTTCCAAAGAGTGCTAGATTAGTATGCAACCAATGCAATACTGCATTATTAAAAATATCTGCTTTATAAACCCTAAAATAAAATGCTACAAAATATAGAGCTAGTAAGCTAATAAAAACACTTTTAGGAAACCGATCTAAAATCTGAAAAATTGGTTTAGAAAAAATAACAAATAGAACATATATGGTGAAAAACCATGCTGCACCATTGTAACTCGATGCTGTAAGACCTGAGAAAGCTAAAAGAAATTTACTTAGATCACCAGGGTAGCCATCAACTTGCATGAATAACCCTAAACCTAGAACGAAGATAAATAAAATAATCCAGTAAATCTTATATAAAGAATAAATTCTTTTTACATTACTTCTAAGATTATATTTTTCTCTATTTTGCTTATATTTATAATATAAGCCGAAGCCAGAAACAAAAGCGAAGATAGGAACACAAGCATCAGAAAAAAGTGAAAGATAAAATACTAGCGGCTTTTCTCCTATATAAATAAGAGGGGTAAATAACCCCTCATAATCTAATGTATTGAAAAGATGTAAGAACAGCATCATCAGAATCGCTATCGATTTTAAATGATTGGATTGCTTAATAGTGATTTCCATAGCAAATACCAAATTTTAATTTTTCGACAGTTTATAGTGTTTTTGTTTGGCTGAAAAATTAATTATCTTTCATCAATTAAAATACCCTCAAAATTTGCTACTCCAACGCCGGTTGTATTGAGATACGCAACCACACGAACATAATCACCCTTTCTTAGTTCAATGTTTCTTAAAGTTGCCTGCCCTTTAACTTTTGGAATGTAATGCATAAAAAACTGCTTAGTACGCTCACGATTAACTGAAATAACAACATCAATAAAGGCATCTTTGCGGATCTGCTGTCCCATCGCCAAGATGTGAGCCATTGATGGATATTCAAAACTAACAGTCATTGGCACATAGCGCACAGTTGTGAACTTATTTAATGCATTAAGTCCTGTACTAATATGTGGCTCTGTAGATATATTTCGCGCAGCAATTGAAGCACCTACTTTGACCTTATTATCATGACCTAAACAAAAATAAGGTTTGTAGATTTCAGCTTGCATCCCTGCGTGAAAAAAGGGCTGATTTGCGTTTATGAAATCCACACCGTTTGTTGATTCAGTCATCACACCTGCGTACATAAAGTAGAACTTACCTGAAATGTACTGCACGCAAATATGCCAAAGCATATCGATGTAATTTGGTGTCATTGTGCAGATTTGACGCGCATTCCAATTGAATTGATATGGGCTTGTCCCAGCATAGCGTACAAGTGTTGTTGTATTTGATTCAGATCGAACCGCATAGCAATACCACTCGTCATCGCTCACACGTACAAATTGCTTTGATGCATCTGTAGCTGTTGTGTTGTCAAAATACGCAATATGATTACGCACCCCGTTTGTTGAGCTAAAAATAGTTTGAGCAGAAGTCTGATCATAAGCAAAGCTAGATCCATCCTCCCGAACAACCTCCCAATTCACAAAATCTTTGGTTCGGTAGCAAACTGTGTAGCGATGACGTGCTCCTACACTTTCAAGACCAAAGTTATACGTGAGATAGAAGTTCAACCAGCCATTTTGATAACTGATTGCTGGATCATGATTTAAAATTGACTTTACAGATTGCTGTGAAATTCCGCTCGACGTTTGAAATTCCATTGTTGCTGTAATACGCGGAATCGGCATAAACAGATAAAAACGCTCATCAAAACTGCGTATATCGTAAATATCCCAATAACTTTTTGGAATGCGAAACGGAATACTATTTGTTAACTTTTCATCAGTATGTAAAACACGTTCCCAATTCAAAGCGTCATTAGATGCGAATACTTCAGGGTCTTCAATAGTCGGGTTTCCATAAGGATAATGACTATTAATCATCCAGTATTTATAGCCCAGAAATCCATCCGGAATACATACAACATCCGGATGCACATATTGACCAAGTGCTGTATTTGAATTTCGTAGAGCTGATTGATTTCGGTTTAAGTTAACTTGAGCTTGTGAGTAAGTTACATCTGTTTCTGTTGAGCAAAATACAGTGATTGCTTTTTTCCCGTCAATTTCAATGTATTTTTGTGCAGTCAATGCGCATTGTTCATGCTTTGCGTTGCTGTCTGTTCCTGCAAGTTTATAAACTTTTGCGCCATTTTCAACCCATGATTCAGCCAGTTTTGCAGTTGGTGGTGTGTAGTCATAGTTCGAAACAAAGCGCGGCTTAGACATTTCAAAGCTATCAAAACGATCGTAATTTTTAGTGACAGTATCACTATATCGCTTTAATAAATATGTTTGCTTTACTTGTCCGGTTTCTGACGTCAATAGAGTTACTGAGCTAGTATTAACCAACGATGCTGGATTGATAACGACAAACAGCGTCATGTTATCTGAAGTAATTGTACGATACAAAGCTTCTGTTGAAGTTAGTAAGGTCGCACCATTAAAACTAATATTTGTTAATGCAGTTGACTCATAAAAACCTGACTCTAATTGAGATTCAATTGATACACGTATTGTTAATGATGAGACCACACGCGTAACTACTTCAATAAACACTTTTCGCATCGTACCATCTGGCTTAAACACACTTGCTGCATTAGATGGTCCATAATAAACATCATTAATAAATTCAAATAAAGCTGGAGCTAGTTCTGCTGTATTAACTCGCTGCAACGGATATTCAAAAATATCTCTATCGAGCTTATAAAATGCTGTGCCAAGACTATCAACTTGACGAACAAAACCGGCTTTTTGAGCATTAAATGCATAAGCTTGATTATCATTTAATTCAGCTACAGTTAGTTTTTCATACCCTTGTCGAACATACTTTACATACTTTGCATATTTTGTGTTATCTACACCAGCTACAGCAAAATTAATAAATGCATATTTTGCATCTTCTGGAATTGCGCGATTAGCAAAATTATTACCAGTGAATCCGGAAATAACTGTTAGTTGGTCATTCATAAATCCTGTACGAGCAGCGACAAGGTTTTCCCATTTTTCAGGCGTGATCGTTAATCCTTGTAGTACACCATCAGCATAAAATCGTTCAATTGGAATAATTGCAATTGCACTGTCTTGAGCAAATGTCACTGCATCCGTACCACCAACCGTCGCCGCATGAAAGCCACGATATATCATTTTTTCATCAAAAAGATTTAATGATTCGGCGCTCGGTGCAATTTTTGATTGACGCAACCAATATCGGATTGATGAGAATCGCGCTTCGCTAAATGAGCCAACAAAAACAAAGCGCTCGCTATTGTTAAGCTCGATAACTTTTTTTTCTTTGCGATGTGAACCGCGCTTGCTGCAACCGCATCAAGGAAAGTGCTATCAATCAAAGTTTTTGACGCTTCAATCAAATCATCACGAACAAGCACATCGACTGCAGGATCAGAACGACGCATTAATTCTTGAGTGTAAACAGTGATAGCAGCAAGCTTATGCTCTTTGATTTCCACTTCACCATAAGTTGGATTAGTTAAAGGTTTCGCTGCACCTTCACCTACCCATGAAGCGGTACCACCAGTTAACTGGCTAGGAATTTTCGAATTAAACGGTACTGCACGGAAACCAGAAAGCTGATCAAATACAGTTGCAGCACGAAGCATGTCAACAAATTCACCAACTAAACGGTTTTCAGCTACCAACTTTGATGCAAAACCACCATCAGTTGTGGTACCCAAAGTTGCTTTTGCAATAAGGTCTTGAACTTCATCACCAAATCCCAGCTCTTTAGCTTTATCGAGTGGGGAAATATAGCGGCTTTCTTTTGCATCCAGTTGAGAGCAAATTTTTGCACGTGCATATTGTGCAAAGCCGACACCTTTAGCGAGTGGCACAATTTCAATTTTCGGCTTTTTACCTTCGGGATCTGGGTTGCCTTCAGCTGATTTTTTAGCTTCTTCAGCAGTCTGACCAGCGGCAGGAGTTGCGGTTTGCCCTTCATAACGATTCGAGCATTACCAGCACACCAGGTCATTAAGTCTTGACCTGCATGATATAAATTACCTTCCGCTAATTTACGTTCAGTCGTTTGAATATACCCTGCGAGCTTGTACCCTTGCGCTACAGCAATCATCTGTTCTTGTGGAATACCAACAGCAAGTAGGCCATCTAAAAGACCGCCAAGACCTAAAGGATCAAGTCCAATCTTATCGAGCTTGCCGCTGTCATAAACTTGCTTGGCAAATTGGGCAAGCTGGTCAATATCAGGCCCTACGGAATCCACAATCGTTAAACTTTTCTCAACTTCAAAGTCTAAATATTTAGGTGCATTCTCTTTTCGACGCTCTAAAGCAATTCGTAAACACCAGGCATGATTCCAAAGCCACCATTTACGGCTCTTTGCATGCCGCCCTAGCACTGCAAATCCGAGCAAATCGTCCAGACCACCACCATCGATACCGGCAGTAATCACATCTGATTGATCAATTAATTTGCTTAGAGTGAAACTCTTAGACTGCTGCAGCCAATATTCAGCACCTGCCCAACGGTTTGCACGCAGGTTCATGCCGATTTCGACGTTTAAATGCTTGGCTAAGAAGTCTCTTAATGACTCCTCACCTGCATCCTTATCCATCACATCGACCAGGATTAATTCATTAAAAATACTTAAAGCAATATCCGCTACTTCAGGAAATAACGGCTTGCATGGCATGAGTGATTCTTTTGCAACAATACGCTTCTCCCAATCTGGGCAAGCGGTTGTCCAGTCTGGGAGCATTGCTGACATAAATTTTACTCATTAAAAAACCGCCTCAGTGGGCGGTTCATGGTTTAAAGCGGCTTTATTTCTATCTCGTATTTTTCAACTTTCTGCCAATGAGGATAAATTTGCGAGTAAGCGAACCTTTCCTTACCCTTATCCAAAATATAAAAAAGATGATTACTAATGAAGCAATATCCTGTTGCACCATCTAGTGCTTGATCTTTGATTTGCTCAGGAGTCATTTTTGCTTCACCCAATCCTTAAGGATATTCGCAGATGCAGTGACCTTAATATTTTTTAGAGCTGCCTGATCATTAATTGTTGGTGCAGCAGACCCATTGGCTACACAACTAACTTCCGTAGAAGAATATCTTGGCACCACAATCTCAATAGTGTAATCACTATATCTAGAGTCTTTTTTGTATTTATCGCTCAACCTGTTTAAGTGCCATGCTGAAAATAGAGAAAAGTCCAAGCCATCTAGATGTGGGATAACAAAAACCTTCATTCCAAATATTTCTGGGTGCTCGTCATTCATTGGTAAAATACAACCAATAGATCTATCTCTTAAAATAGCTTCAAAAAATTGTCTTGTTAAATAAATAATATCAGGTGTGCAGCCAAACTCTTTTTCATAACCAAATACGCTTTTATTTATTCTTTCTAATGGATTCATTTTATTTTGCACCCCTGCAATTACCCAAATATAGTGCGGAAGCTGTTGGGTAAACAGTGTTCGGGAGCGACCCTACACAACCGCATTCTTTCTCTTGATCGCTCATATTGCTTCTTCATCCATTCACGGCGTGCTTCACAGCCTTGGCATGGGTATGCATGAAGCTAATAGCTTTGGTGATGTCGGCATGACTCTGGATAGGAAATCCGCTCTTTCAACTTAATCATGATGCCGTCAATTGCCAGCAACTCATTTCGAGTTAATCCTGATCGACTGAGATTCTGATACTTAGACAGCTCAGCACTGCAAAATTCTAAGTCTTGTTTCGCTTGTACTTTGTCTGTCATAGGTACCACCAATAAGAAAAGAAAAACCCCGCCAATAATGCATATTGAGCGGGGTCTTATGTGCCGTAATACGTCCGGCAAGTTTGGAGAATCAATCAATCATCTTTACCGCATTTACGGCATTCTTGGACATATCCACGCTCATGGTCGTAATCAAACTCATAAGCATGAAAGCAGAATAATTTACGTAGAAATCGGAGCATTACTTTTCTCCATGCAAAAAAAAGCCCACTCCAGTAGTAGTTGGATATGGGCCTATAAACTAATGACCTTGAGAGTGGTAAGGTCATTTAGAAACCACCAAGTTTCTGTTGATTATTTTGTACACTAATCAAATAATATTCAGTGGCGAAATATACCAAAAACAAAAATAATTCTAATCAAATCACATTATTAGCTTATCTTAATTTGTGATTTATTAAATATTAAAAAATCTCATCATTCCGTTAATCTACTCGATATGGTTCCCTCATTTGTAAAGGCACCACCAGTAGTATAAATGTCTTTTTAAAGGTTTCGAATTCGAAAGGTTTTAATTATGGCGGATTCGACCTAATTAGAATCTGGTGCCCTGATATTGCTTACACAGAACATTTCTCAGGGCATTAAAAAGGATATGGTGATCTGCCATAAATTTGTCTTCATAGCTTTTTGATGAGCGGTGTGGCTCATCAGCATCAAATCCAATTAGCTTTAGCGCTTCATTGCAGATACGGTTTTTATGCTGCTTGTCAGCCAATCGAGCTTCTTCAGCCTTGCGCTCTGCTTCAGCCTGAGCAAATTGTTCAGCCTCAATACGCTTGCGCTCATTTTCAGCAGCTTGTACTGCACGCAATTCAGCAGCATCCTTATCTGACAAGCTATCTTGATGCAAATGGATACCGGTGATGTCGGCTCATTCAATGCAATTATCAATGCAGTGGATTTTGACAATGAGTTCACTTTTGATATGCGCGGATGGTCGAGACAGCGTGTTCAGTCTGGCACAGGTGCGTTGATCGAAATTAATGAGATGAATGCGGACAAGTTGTATCACTTGTTTAGCACTTATTTAAGCGGATTGCCGAGAAGTGTGGTGCTGGCTTTGGGAGAGGTGTCATGAATATTGATAAGCGAGTACGAGCATCGGAGTTTATGAGTTTGCTTTCTGTTGGTCGTACTAAATTTTATAGAATGTTAAAACATGGTGAACTTCCAAAGCCAATCAAGCTAAGCGAAAAAGATGTTTTTTGGCACGAGTCGCAAGTCAAAAAAGAAGTCGAAAAATACAAGCAAGAATCTGATAATATAGCCTGCACCTAGCAGGCTTTTTATTTTGTGTCAGCATGGGTACTTTTCTTAAAACGGGTAATGGTACGGGTAACCAAAACCGTAAAACAAAATAAATGCATAAATTTCTAAGGGATACGCTTGATATGCTTCTCATGATCGACAACTATGACTCTTTTACCTATAACATCGTCCAGTATTTTGGCGAGTTAAATCAGGAAGTAAAAGTAGTCCGTAATGATGCCGTTACATTGGAAGATATCGAGCGATGGCAACCGAAGTATCTCGTTATTGGTCCTGGCCCGTGTTCACCAAGCGAAGCAGGCATTTCCATTCCTGCAATTCAGCACTTTGCCGGCAAAATTCCTTTACTGGGAGTGTGCTTGGGACATCAAAGTATTGGACAAGCCTTTGGTGGAGATGTGGTTCGCGCCAAAAAAGTCATGCATGGCCGTTTATCGGACATGTATCACAGCAATAAAGGGATTTTCAGCAATCTGCCTTCCCCATTTTCTGCAACGCGCTATCACTCCCTGGTGATTGATCAGGCGACATTGCCAGAATGCCTAGAAGTGACCTGCTGGACCAATGAAGAAGATGGCTCTATGGAAGAGATCATGGGCGTGAAACATAAGACATTGCCGGTTGAAGGCGTGCAGTTCCATCCTGAATCCATTCTGAGTGAACACGGTCACCAAATCTTCAAAAACTTTTTAGAAATTTACGCATAACGAGCGCTATCAAGATTATGAATATTCAACAAGCTTTAAATAACATCACTAAAAATATCGAGCTCACTCAACCGCAAATGGAAGAAGTGATGCGTACCATCATGAATGGTCAAGCCACTGATGCACAGATTGGTGCTTTAATGATGGGCCTACGCTTAAAAGGCGAAAGCATTGACGAAATTACCGCAGCTGCTCGTGTAATGCGTGAATTTGCGATTAAAATTGATGTCAGCGATCTTCCACATTTAGTCGACGTTGTCGGTACCGGCGGTGACGGACAAAACCTGTTTAACGTATCGACTGCATCAAGTTTTGTCATTGCAGCTGCTGGGGCAACCATTGCCAAACATGGCGGCCGTGGTGTGTCATCCAAATCAGGTTCATCTGATCTTTTAGAACAGGCCGGGATTAATCTTGACCTCAACATGCAGCAAACTGAACGTTGCATCCGTGAAATGGGCATCGGTTTCCTGTTTGCACCCAATCATCACAAAGCGATGAAATATGCTGCTGGCCCGCGTAAAGAACTCGGCTTCCGCAGTATTTTCAACCTGCTTGGCCCGCTTACGAATCCGGCCGGGGTAAAACGTTTTGTGATTGGCGTATTCTCTACCGAACTTTGCCGCCCTATGGCTGAAGTCCTCAAACAACTGGGCGCAGAACATGTCATGGTGGTGCATTCTAAAGATGGTCTGGATGAAATCAGTCTCGCATCTTCCACTCATGTGGCTGAACTGAAAGACGGTGAAATTACCGAATGGGAAATTCAGCCTGAAGCAGTCGACATTGAATCGCAAACTTTAACCGGCCTTTCTGTAGATAGTGCAGCTGAAAGCCTGGCTTTGATTAAAGATGCTTTAGGCAAGAAAAAATCTGCAATCGGTGAAAAAGCGGCAAATATGGTGGCACTGAATGCCGGTGCAGGGATCTACGTTTCAGGTTTGACCAGCAGCTATAAGCAAGGCGTTGCTTTGGCACATGACATTATCTATGGTGGTCAAGCTTTGGAAAAGATGGGCATTTTGTCTGAATACACAAAAACTTTAAAAGAATACGAAGCTTAAGACGGTAGGACAAAGATCATGGTAGATATCGCAAATACAATTTTAGGTAAAATTGTGGATCGTAAACAGCAAGAATTTGCTGCTCGTCTTAAGCAACACAGCTATAAAGATGTGGAAGAACTGGCTCAGGCGGCAACACCTGTGCGTGGTTTTGCGCAGTCTTTACAACACAAGCGTCCAGGCGTGATTGCTGAAATCAAGAAAGCCTCCCCCTCGAAAGGCGTGATTCGCGAGAACTTTAATCCTGCTGAAATTGCCCAGCAGTATGAACAGGCAGGTGCTGCTTGCCTGTCTGTACTGACAGATGTGGACTTTTTCCAAGGTGCGGATGAAAATATCCAGATTGCCCGTTCGCATTGTGCCCTACCTGCATTACGCAAGGATTTCCTGATTGACCCTTATGGCGTGATTGAAGCACGTGCCCTGCATGCTGACTGCATTCTTTTAATTGTGGCGTGCCTGTCTGACCAGCAACTCGAAGAAATGTCTAAAACCGCTTTTGAACATAACTTGGATGTACTGGTTGAAGTGCATGATGAAGCTGAGCTTGAACGTGCACTGAGACTTTCAGAGCGTTGTCTGTTAGGCGTGAATAACCGTAATTTAAAAACCTTTGATGTCGATTTAAATACATCACTTCGTTTGAAAAAATTACTTGAGCCTTCACGTTTACTGGTGACTGAAAGTGGTATTGCCACTCCAGATGATGTCCACATGATGCAAGAACATGATATTCATGCCTTCCTTGTGGGTGAAAGTTTTATGAAACAGCCTCGTCCAGACCATGCCTTCACGGCATTGTTTGGTCAGCCTGAAACTGTTTGATGAATAATTAAGATTATGAGTAAACATGATTCTTCGCTTTCGAAAGATCAGTACAATTTACTGAAATCTTTTAAAAAGCAAATGACCAATCCGCATTCAACTGCCATTGCCAAGCAACCTGAGCCTAAAGCTCAGCCTCAGCAAGAGCAGGAAGATGATTTCGCTTTGTTCCAGAAATCGATGCAAGGTGTCAAAAAAATCGACAGCAGTAATATTGCAAAGATTGAAAAGAACAAAAAGAAAAAACCGGATGCAAAAATTTTAGCCAAACGTGCAGCTGCAACCGGCCCTATGGAAACCGATCAGGCGGAGCTGTCGGATACTCAAGCCATGCTTAATCCGGTAGCCAGCCAAGCGGCGTTAAGCTATCGCATTGCCACGTTACAGCATAAAGTTTTTGAAGATTTAAAAGCAGGCAACCTGCGCTGGTTTGAAGCAGTCGATTTACATGGCTGTACCGTAGAAGAAGCCCGTGTAGCTGTACTACAGATTATTCAAATGGCCAAAGATGAAAATCAGAACGTCATTAAGATTGTACATGGCAAAGGGCCTGAAGCTATTTTAAAAACCTATGTGAATGGCTGGCTGCGTCAGCACCGTGATGTTTTAGCCTTTGTCAGTGCTCCTGAAAAGCAAGGCGGCACGGGTGCGGTTCTGGTTCTGCTGAAACGTGCAGAAAAGAACCCAAAATTCAAACAGTAATCGGATTTTTCCTCAAAAGCAGGCATTGGAGTGGTTTTCTGCTACAATGCCGTCCTTGTTCAATATCAGTGTAAGTGAACACGTCTTATGTCTATGCAGCAATCCTACGCCAACATTTTAACTGCCGTTGGTGAAGATCTTAATCGTCCTGGTCTTAAAGATACGCCAATGCGTGCTGCTAAAGCTTTTTCGTATTTAACGTCTGGATATAGCAAAACTTTGGAAGAAGTGACCAATAGTGCGGTCTTCCCTTCCGATAACCGTGAAATGGTATTGGTCAAAAATATCGAGTTTTATTCACTCTGTGAACATCATTTACTGCCGTTCTATGGCCGTGTGCATATTGCCTATTTACCTGAAGGCAATGTGTTGGGTTTATCCAAATTTGCACGCATTACCGAAATGTTTGCCCGTCGTCTGCAAATTCAGGAAAACCTGACTCAGCAAATTGCAGAAGCCGTAGCTGAAGTGACCAAAGCACGTGGTGTGGCGGTGATGATTGATTCTGCGCATATGTGCATGATGATGCGTGGTGTAGGCAAACAGGAATCCACTACCCGTACGGTTTCTTTTGTCGGTGATTTTAAAACCAATAAAGAGGAACGCCGAGAGTTTTTAAGTGCGCTACCTGAATCTTATTAATTCATCATTGAAAAGCCTCAACACTTGTTGAGGCTTTTTTATTTGTGCTTTAATTTCTTTTGTTTATGCAACTTTTCGATTTTAAGGATAAATCATGTCATCTATTTGGTTAGCAGGTCACGGTTTAACTCAGAGTGAAACAACCATTGATTATCCCCGTCCTGATCGTCTGGTTGCGGGCAATCCTAAACGCCTAACTGAAAGTTTATATGAGCATCCCAATATGAACTGTGGCATCTGGAGCTGTGAAGCAGGTGCATGGAATATTGTATTTGCTGACAACAAACAGGAATTCTTTCAGGTGATTGAAGGCGTAGTACGCTTGCATGATTCTAAAATGCAGAGTTTTGTCGAAATTAAAGCAGGTGAGGCTGGCATTATTCCACCCGGCTTTACTGGAAAATTTGAAGTGGTTGAAGCGGTTAAAAAATATTTCGTGGTGGTTGAAGCTTAAAACCTGTGGATACTGGTTTTTTTCTTTCAGGTTTTTATAAAAATTTTAAACGAGTAGTCAGTCGCATACTCAGTACATTTTATAACATGAACCCTTCTCTCTAGCTTATTACTGATCACATTCTTCTAAACGTTTAACTGAGTAATCACACAAATGAAAGCATCAGAAAAATAGTAGATAAAAATCTGAACAAAATTTAGATACACATCATGCCGCATGTCTTATTCATAATGACTTAAAGGGCTGAAAAGCACAGAGAGACTATGACCAGACAAACCTCCTCTGAGGCCACGCCACGTCGGGAATCACGGGTGGTCTCGACAAGCTTTGACTACTCACTCGACTTTAAGAAAATTGATTTTAGACAACAGCCTGAACTGTACCGAATTGGTCGTGGGGAACAAGGCGTGCTTTTGGTTGAACCTTATAAATCAGAAATCCTGCCCTACTGGCGTTTTGCCGATGAAGATAAAGCCCGAATCAGCAGTGAAAAAATTTATCAGCTTTTCTTAGGCTATTTACAACAGAACGATTTTGTCGGGGCCGATATGGCATGCAAGTTTTTACAGATGGGTTATACCCATGCACGGCGCTATGCCAATCATAAAGGCGGAAAAAAATATGATGGACCTGTGCCTAATGATAAAAAAGGGTTAAGCGGTGCACATGAGCGTGAGGAATTGCCGCGTCAAACAGAAGATTCCATCAAAGCGGCAGCGGCAAGAATTTTTAAACAAAAATGGGATGCAGCCAAAGCCCATCCCGAATATGTAGCACAGAAACAGAAATTCAAAGCCTGGCTTCAGCAGTCCAATAGCTAGGCGCTTTGTTAACTCTGTACAGTCATAGTTGAGGCTTGTAACTCGGTTTGAGCCACATAGACCCGATTTCGGCCACTATTCTTGGCTGCGTACAGTGCAGTATCAGCAGCATCCAGAAAACGCTGATAGTCGGGATGGCCATCATAAAGTGCACAACCGATACTAACGGTAAAATTAAAACTGCTGCCCTGTCGGTTACCAACGGTGGTTTCCTGAATCCGGCTACGGATCTGTTCTGCAATCTCTTTTGCCCGGATTAAATCGCTATCAACCAGCAACAATAAAAACTCTTCCCCTCCAATCCGGAATGCATAATCACTTCCCTTAATGGACTCCAGCAGGACTTCACCAATAAACTGTAAAGCTAAATCACCCGCTGCATGTCCGAATTTGTCATTAATCCGTTTAAAGTGGTCTGCATCTATGGCCAGCAAAGACAGCGGCGCATTATTTTTACGGGAAAAATTAATTTCACGCGAAACAATGGTACTCAAATAACGTCGATTGAGCAGTTGAGTCAGGGAATCACTGCCCGAGTCGATATACTCTGCCACCTGAAAAAGTTGATCGACCAGATGCTGAATCTCTCTATTTTTATCACGAATATCCTGAATCAACTGAATGGCTTTATCTTTTTTGGCAGCATTTAAAATCTGCTGGCTTAGCGGATCAATTTGGTAAATACGATCAACAATGGCCGTAACCTGCTCCGACCCGGTAAAAGCATAAGCAGCTTTATGAATAAACCATAAGCCAAATTCAGATTTTGACAGCAAGGGATGCGTAAATTTCGGCTCGTGGGAAAATACCTTAAACATCAGCTCATTTTCCCAGTTTAATAATGAGCTGCGCTGCTTGTCCTTTTGCGCCGCTACATCCTGCATGGCAGAAAACAAACGATAGGTATGTTTTATATCATTATTTTTTTCCAGATTGACTTCATAGGAGCGGCACATAATTTCAGAAGCAAAACCCAATATCTGTACGATATAAGAGGCCATACACAAACTATTTGCTTGCACCTGTTCGCTCTGAAGTAAAAAGACTTTCTTTTCAATCTCACTGACACCACGCATAATCAGCCAGGAAGGAATGCCGATACGCGCATGGACTTTTCCGACCATCAGCTGTTTTTCTACAATCTCAGTAAAGTTCTGCTGCAAGGGCACCTGAAAGCAATCTATTAACCACTGATTAAGCGTGGTTTTTAAGCGGTTCTGAACAATATCATCGGATAAAAAATAGGAAGCTTCCTTTTCCTGCATGATATTTTTATAAAATTCATAAACCAGTGTCTGGGAATGCGCTTGAATAAATTGAAAAGTGTCATTTAAATCAGTTATTGAAAAGTCCTGACAAACCGACTTCCATTGCGCAGCAAGCACGGCAATACTTTCAGTATTCATACCATTTATTCCAAGACTTTTTTAGAGAGCGAGAAAATTACGTTATTAATATAACAAATAATGATAAAAAATACCGTGTGAACTCATGCTTGCTTTATATGAATAATGAGAAAAAACTTACATTTATTGAACAACTTATTCTAAAAGAAACGCACATATCCCAGACTGGTTTTCATCCAGTCCTTATGGTCTTGTTGCTGATATTGCCAATTCAATCGAAGTGCATTTTGTGAATTAATGACATATTGCCACTGGGTATTCAGTTTAAGTTGCCATTGCTGACTATCTTGCCAATACGGTAATTCAAGCTGTACCAAGCTATTCACGTGATCTGACCAGATATTTTGACAGCCTAGTGTCGGCCCCATACCGATACGCCAGCCCTGATCCAGAGCCTTAGCTGCCTGTATATGATTTTGCAGTTGGATATAGCACAAATGCTCACGCTCCGGGTTTGCATAGCTATAGCCCATCTGAACCTGTAAATTGGCAATACCATGTTGCTCATGTTCACTGAACTGACCCTTTTGATCCAAAGCCTCCTGCTTCCAGCCAAAATTAAAACCCCAGCTGAGTGGCGTTTTAAAGGGAGTTAGCGGGTTATAAGAATTCACGTTCAGAAAATCAAAATGCTCCAGTTTCAATTCATCATCGCGATACTGGATTGAACCATCCCAGAACAATAACTGGGTACCGGTTCGAAAACCGCCTTGCGGATCAATCAGGTCGTGATATGCCTGACGCTGTCCCAGCTCAATAAATTTTTCACCCTGCACTTCGCCCATAGTTAGCAAAAAATGTCGTGCATCATGAGCCTGCGTCGGATCCATTTTCGGCCGTAGCGGTTGTTGGCGTTGTTTGTTCAGGTCAATTTGACTGCGTAAACTCAATAACTGGCGTAACCGTGGCTGGGCAAAATCTGGCTCAACTTGAGTTCCAATCAATTGCAGATATAAATCGTCATAAGCCATCTCTAAAATCTTGGCTTTATCTAAGTCCTTATAAGATTCTATTTGCTTAGACATCTCTATTGTTTCTGCAAAAGCGACTTGGTGCGCCACTTTGGCTAGGCTTTTACCATGCCGTCTGGCTTGTGATAGCAATTGGGTTTCTAAAGCAGGCCGATAGACCGTTTCTTTGACCAAGCCTTGCTGCTCTATCGCCTTAATGGTTTCCACCGGAATGGCGGCCACTTTAAATTGCTGTTTTAAATCAAGCTGTGGGCGAACCAGATCAATCAGCCCCAATAAACGATAGGCACAGTTATCACTGACAAAGTAATAAGGGAAACTCACATGTTTCATTTCCCAGATATGCTGCACTAAAAAGCGGGTTTCATCGGCACTTAAATTGAGTTCATATTCCCACAAATCACGGCTTTCCAGATCGCCATACTCTTTCACCTTACGGTAATAGGGCATTAAGGAATATTCACCTGGATACTGACCAGTTAGACCATTCCATGCAAAAGACCAGTCTTCTCCCTCGGTGACTGTGGCCGCATAATTCACCGCATAAGAAACTAGATTCAGCTGCTTTTGATCTTTGGGATCCAGACGCAACAAGGTATGCCCAAACATGGAACTGGGATTGCCCATAAAGTCGGTTGCATAGATGAGTGTGGCTTTATAAGGCTTGATCTGCCCGATCCAGTCCTGCAATTCCGGACAAGTGGCCACTGGCAATTGCTGTTCTGAAATATTGAGTTGCTGCATTAACCACTGGCTGCGTGCAGGAAAACGGCACCGTACCGATTGATTCGGTTCTGCAGATTGAAATAAGGCTTGGATATTGGCCTGTAATTCCTGCCTTAAATCAGTCTTCCCGTCATTGGATAAGAAAAAACCTGCATAACTAACTTCACTGTGTGCTTTTTTATCGGCATACATCAGCCTTTGCCAAGTGATGTCTTGATCTAGTTTTTGTTGTATTGCACGTTCTATATAGGGCTGAGCGACATAAGCTTGAGCGATTTGGACAGTCGTTGCTGAATAGGCAACTGTGGCAGAGGTTAAAGCAAAAACGAACGCAAGTGATTTCATGCAAATCTGGAATTATCAATTATTCAATAAGAAAAACCCCGTCAAGATGACAGGGTTTTGGGATATGCGATTATACGTAGGCTTTCAGCACTTCATCTCTAGCCATCACAGCCTGTAAAGATGCAAGCACTTGTAAAGAATCATGATTTTCTGCTGAATAAATTTTAGCGAAGTTTTGTTTAGAAACCGCAAAGAAACGGGCTTTGTCTTGTGCTTTAATATTTAAAAGTTCAGCAAGGACATTTAAGCTTTCCCCTTCACCCACAGCCATATCACGCGCTAAAGATTCAGCATTTTCATTGGTAAAAGTCACGGCTTGAGCAGTGACTGTACCTGTACCGCTACAACCTAAGGTACCAAAAGTAATACCGAATAACTGGTTGGCAAAAAGACCGTTAGTCGTTGCAGCCAGAATTTTAGGCGCCTTACCCGATTTACCCGCCCAAACTTGTGAACCGATACCACAACCAGCATCTCTATCTGCAAATGCTGCGCTAGAACCGAGTGCTACAACTGCAGCTAAAGCTAATTTTTTCATCATGGCTATTCTCCAGAATTTATTATCCAAGTATTTTAATTCTTCACAGTTGTGCAATTTTTATTACACCTTTGTAAGATAGCTGCAACTTTCTCACAACGCAAAACAATTTATACTAAAGTTACCAATCACTAGATAAACATTTGAAATTATTTATTTTTTAACTTCCAAATCCCATCTTCACTACGCTTCCCAAGTATTTTTAACACCAAAACCAGGCTCAAAAGCAGCAATAAATACCAGGAACCCAGCTTGCCCCAGCCCACCATATGCCAGGCATCGACCTGACTGGGATATAACCAGATTTTATTAAAGGTACTGATATTTTCTGCAATCCAAATAATAAACGCCAAAATAATTAGCACCGGTAACATCGGCAGTTGCAGCTGATGCTGTTGCAACTGGAAGCGAATTTTGGTTTTCCAGAAAATAATCACGCTCCAGGCAAACAGCACCAAGCGTATATCTGGAACAAAAAATTTACTCATGAAGTTAATATAGGAAAGCACCGCCAAAGCCAGCATGTTGCTAAAATTTGGCAGTTTCTCAAACGACACCTGAAACAGCCTTAAGGATCGGGCAAAAAAACTGCCCACTGCCGAATACATAAATCCTGCGAATAAGGGTACAGTCAGTATTTTAAATACAGCCGGCTGTGGATATTGCCAGGATGCAATCTGTGGATGAGTCAGAAAAATTTCCATGCCCATGGCCATGATATGAAACAGGGCAATGACCTTGGCTTCGGCCCACGATTCCAGTTTTAAATACAGCAAACAGACTTGGATGATTAAGGCATAAAACAGCAAATAGTCATAACGAAAGAAGCCATAAAACTCCTGGCTTCCCATGGATGCTGTAAGTACAAAAGCAACGAGCAGTAAAATCCCAAATAAGGCAGCCGAAGCTGCCTTAAATGAGAACTCAAAACATGATTTAAACAGACTGATCAAGGTTGAATCCTAAAAAATGAGTTTACTCACACGTACTTAAAGATACTTAGCGCTATATTCATGCACGGTATCGATAAATACTTTAGGATTCGCAGGATCGACCCATTGGGTAATACCATGACCTAAGTTGGCGATATAACCGGTTTTTTCACCACCTGCATAAGCATCATCAAGCATGGCTTTGGTGGCTTTTTCAATCGACTCTGGCGAGCCATATAAAGTAGCCGGATCAAGGTTACCCTGTAATGCAGCACGGCCATTCACAGTTTGACGCGCCACATTCAATGGCGTAGTCCAGTCCAGGCCAAAGGCATCTGCACCCGTGGCGACCATAGGCTCTAGCCATTGACCACCGCCCTTGGTGAATAAGATGACCGGAACTTTACGCCCGTCTTTTTCACGTTTTAAACCGGCAACAATTTTTTGCATGTAATTCAGTGAAAATTCGATATATTCACGATGTGCCAGCGCACCGCCCCAGCTGTCAAAAATCTGTACAGCTTGCGCACCGGCATCAATTTGTGCATTTAAATAATCAATCACAGCAATGGCCAAGCGGTCCAGCAAAGCGTGCAACACTTCAGGCTGTGCATACATCATCTGTTTGGTATAGCGAAAATCCTTGCTAGAACCGCCTTCTACCATATAGGTGGCCAGTGTCCACGGGCTACCTGAAAAGCCAATCAAAGGCACTTGACCGCCTAATGCAGAACGAATAGTGCTTACCGCATTCATCACATAATCAAGATCAGATTTAGCATTGAAGTTAGGTAAATTCGCCACATCTTTTTCGCTACGGATGGTTTTATGGAATTTCGGACCTTCCCCAGCTTCAAAATACAGGCCCAGTCCCAAAGCATCGGGAACTGTTAAAATATCTGAAAATAGAATGGCAGCGTCCAGATCATAACGATGCAAAGGCTGTAAGGTCACTTCGCAGGCAAAATCATTATTTTTGCACAGGGAAAGAAAATCACCTGCTTTGGCACGTGTTTCACGATATTCAGGCAAATAACGTCCTGCTTGACGCATCATCCAAACTGGTGTGGTATCTACCGGCTCACGCAATAAGGCCCGCAGAAAACGATCGTTTTTTAGCGTCGTCATTTACTTTCCCATCTCATTTTTAATCTTCGAACCATCATAACAAAAAGGTCGAAAATTTAATAACTTCTATTGCAGTTAAAAATCGATCACGTTAAATGTAAAATAATTTTTACACAAAACAAATACTGCATCTCCTCATTTTTTCTGCAATACTTGGCTAGTTTTATCACATAGTTAATGAAGAATTCTTAAGGTTGAATTACATGTTCGTTCGCACATTACTCGCCATGAGTTTAAGTTGCATTTTTGCGGGTACAGCATTTGCCGCATCTACTGCTGAACAACCATTAAATCCTAAAAAGCTTACCAATGTTGCCGTTCAAGATCCGATTGATCCTCTGGCAACTGAAGCAGCTTCTAGCGCTCAAAGCACTGTAAATACACAGATTACACCTCAAGAACAAAAAGACCTGAATAAGGCTTCGCAAACCTTGCAAGATCTTCAAAATACTGAAGATGAGACTGCTCCAATCGGTGCTGCACCTACTACAAAAACAGCAACACTACCGAGCAATGCCAGTGCTGCTGCCAAAGCATCCTGGACTATCGATGGCCTGAACAACGCGACATGGTATGAAAATATTGGCAAGGGTCAATTCCCTGTTTATGCACGCGCGCATGTCATGTTAAACAATGCCCATGCTTCTCCGGGTGCAATTGATGGTTCAAGTGGTAAAAATACCCTGAAAGCCATTGCATCCTTCCAGCAAATTAATGGCATTCAGCCAACAGGTGTTTTAACTCAAGAAACTTGGAATGCTTTGATTGCCAAGCAAGGTTCCAAGCCCGCATTTATTGAATACACCCTGACAGATGCGGATCTTAAAGGTCCTTATGCCCAAACTATTCCTCACGATTATGCCTTGCAAGCAAAAATGAAAGGCTTGTATTACACGCGTGTCACCGAAATGCTGGGTGAAAAGTTCCATATGGATGAAGACTTTTTGAAAAAGTTAAATCCTAAAGCAACCTTCAAAAAAGCCGGTGAAAAGATTATTGTAGCCAATATCCGCAATGAAGTTCCGGAAGATATTCACCTGATTGTTGCGCATAAAGGTGCAAAACAACTGTACTTATTTAACAGCCGCAACCAGATGATTGGCTCATTCCCTGCAACCATTGGTAGCTCGGACACGCCATCTCCAACAGGTACTTATAAAGTGACTGGCGTAGCGCAAAACCCATGGTATAGCTATTCACCAAGTAACTTTCTTCAAGGTAACAATACTAAACCGCTTTCTTTACCACCAGGTCCAAATGCTCCTGTAGGCAACATCTGGATTGGTTTAAGCAAAAAATCGTTTGGTATTCACGGTACACCAAACCCATCTGCAATTTCTAAAACTGCATCGCATGGCTGTATCCGTTTAACCAACTGGGATGCCAATGACCTGGGTAAAAAAGTCAAATCCGGTGTAACGGTTAAATTTCTGGAATAATCTCTATACACTGCACAAAAAAAGCCTGCATCTATTGCAGGCTTTTTGATATCTGGTGCATTTTAAATGAAAGACATCATCAGAAAATAGCGTTTCAAATATAGGATGATTTGTTGTTTTTTTATGATTTCTAAGTCATTTTTAAATCATTAGAATAATGCTTATATTCAAGAATAAAGACAGGAACAGCACTATGAATGCTTTCTTACATCCAAGTGAAAATCGTGGTCATGTCAAAATGGGATGGCTCGAGTCCAAACACAGCTTTTCTTTCGGCAATTGGTACAACCCGCAATATATGGGCGTGAGTGCCTTACGTGTCATTAATGACGACCTGATTGCTGCGCATAACGGTTTTGGCACCCATCCGCATGACAATATGGAAATCTTGACCTGTGTGCTTGAGGGAACCATTTCCCATAAAGACAGCATGGGTAATGCAGGTGGAATTTCTGCCGGTGAATGGCAACTGATGAGCGCCGGCACGGGTGTGCAGCACAGTGAAATCAACCAAGGGGATGAACCGGTTCATTTATTGCAGATTTGGATTATTCCAAATGAGCGTGATGCAGAACCGAACTATCAACAAATCAAATGTGATCCACGTGAACAACCGAATCAATGGCATTTGATTGTTGGCCCCAACGCAAATGCACCAATGCATATTCGCCAGCAAGCTGAAGTGAAAACTGCATTAATCCAGCAGGGTCAAAGCCTCAACATTGAAGCGACCCAACATATAAATTATGTGCATGTGATTTCTGGTGCAGTCAAAATTGCAGAGCATACTGTAGAAGCTGGGGGTGCTATTGCCTTTATAGAGGCAAGTCAGATTGAAGCGTTGCAAGCTGCGCAAGTGATCTGGTTTGACTTACCTGAAGTGAAGCATTAAAAACGCGATTTATCAGCTTATAAGCCTCAGCCTGAGATGATCATTGTAAAATGGTCATCTCGATCGTGTTAATTATTAAATTTAAATAAGATTAATAACTTAGCCATTCAAAAGTTAGGGTAATTGCTATATCCCTATAATAAAAATATATAAATCAAACCAATCCTCATCACACTTTTACTTAAAGCCAGCCTGTTTTAGGTGAATATCAATTTATCTTATTTTTATTTCACGCATGAATAGATAAAACCTAAACATCAGGTATACGTTCATTATTAGAAGAGAAAATCCATATGAATCAGATTTTAGATATTCAAACAAGTCAGCAACAGGCTTTACTTTTTTTATTAGGTTATTTAAAACAACAAAACTATCGCTTTACCACCATCACGCCGCTTTCCCATCAGCGTATTTTAAGCCGAAACAGCAATACCCAGAACAAAGCCATTACACTTAGGGATATATTCGGCTGGAATTCAGCATTTACGGAAGCTGACATTGAGCCTGTACTTTTTGCAGTGCTGAAAAAACATCAACTTATTCATTTCCATGAGCATCAGTGGCGCAGTCATGTCCGTGTATCATCGCTAGATGATGAATTATTTATTCATTCCAGTTTTCCTACCCTGGCCGCTGACTCGGTTTTTTTTGGCCCGGATACTTATCGCTTTGTTTATCAGCTGAAACAATATTTATCGACTCATGCCCATGCGTTCAAACGAGGGTTGGAATTGTGCTGTGGCACTTCTGCAGCTGCCATCAGTTTGGCCAAGTTCTCTCCGGAATTTAAAGAAATGATCGTGGCGGATCTGAACCCTAAGGCCTTATTTTATAGCCAGATCAATGCAAGCTTTGCTGGTTTAAACCATATTTATCCCGTTTCCAGTAATTTATTTGCCCATTTAGATGGCCAATTCGATTTTATTTTTGCCAATCCCCCTTATTTAATGGATGCAGATCAGCGCCAATATCGACATGGTGGTGATCAACTCGATGGTAATGAACTCGCCTTCAATATTGTAAAAGAAGGCATTCAACGACTAAATCCCCAAGGCTGTTTATTTTTATATACCGGGGTTGCTATAAGAGCAGATGGCAATCGATTTTTAGAACACTTAAAGCAGCTTATGACTGCTTATTCCAATATGAACTGGTGTTATGAAGAAATTGATCCCGATGTTTTTGGCGAAGAATTGGAGCAACCCGCTTATCAACATATAGAAAGAATTGCTTTGGCTTTGGTGAAACTGGAATTGATGGGTTAAAAGTGACTGTAATATCAAAAAAATTTAAAAGGCGTTTAGCTAAGGTCGAGACCCATAGAAAGAACAAAGCGACTACTGTTAAATCTGTAGCCGCTTTTCCACCTATTCTGTCTTATGATGAATGGAAAGTTATTGCGCAACCACAGCACCAGCTATTAATTGCAGTAACATTAAATAAATAAATTTTAATTACGCATAATATATATTCAAAAATTATTAGACTTCTTTCATAAATTATTTTAAAAACTAAAAATTGTTCGTAAAGCTGAAATTGAAAATAGATTTTAGTCGATATTAGAGTCATGAA
>NZ_JBBEUE010000026.1:0-25535 GCF_037402435.1 Acinetobacter sp. NS-4
CTATTATTTGTACCATTACGTACACGATCTGTGACTTTACTGAAGCAGAGTGGTTCCATTTTTGCCCATTGAGCATCTGTTAAGTATTTATCTATCCATGATTATAAACGGAAGTCTTATTAACCTAATTCTCAATACACCATAGCACTTCAATTTAAAGCATTAGAAAATATCAGTCTTCCCAATTTCCCTTAAGCTCAAAGAGTGAATAGCTTTTGGGCTGCTATTCACCTGATGATTATCCAGCCTGTTTAACTGGGCAGGACATATCCCTTTTCATTAATTAAACGTACTGCTGCATCACAAACTTCCGCATCATAAATCATCCCGCGTCCACGTAAAATTTCTGCCAGGGCCACCTCAACCCCCAAAGCCGCACGATAAGGACGATGCGAAGCTATTGACTCAATCACATCTGCCACGGTCAGAATACGCGCCTCAGGATAGATCTCATCACCTTTTAATCCTTTAGGATAACCAGTGCCATCCATCCGTTCGTGATGCTGGCCAATGATTTCAGCAATCGGAATATTGAAAGGAACATCCTTGAGAATTTCATAACCGGCCTGTGCATGGCCTTTCATCATTTCCATTTCCAGATGGGTCAGACGAGAAGGTTTGGTCAGAATCTCGGAAGGAATAGAAATTTTACCGATGTCATGTACCAGCCCAATTTCTTCCATCTGCAGACAGCGTTTTTCATCCCAGCCCATTTCTTTGGCAATCGCACTGGCAATCAAGCCGACACGGCGTTCATGCCCTGCGGTATAAGGATCACGCAATTCCACCATGATCGATACCGCCTGCAAGGTGCCATACATAGTGGCCTCCAGCTGTTCCAGCTGCCGGGCAATCTGGTCCTGTGCCTGCTTTTGCTCGGTGATGTCTTGCGCCATTACAATCGCGGCAGGCAAACCGTCATCCCAAAGGATACGACGGGCATACAAGGAAAATTCCCGGATCTGGCCATTTTGATGTCGCACGGGAAGCGTGTAAGGCAGGTTCGCGTGTTCTGCCGGCTGTACCTTATCCTCAGCTTGGTGAATCAGCGCCAGAGTATCTGGGGTCGCATCGCTAAACTCCAGAATATTATGTCCGTTGAGCTCTGCGGCAGATCTACCCAGCATGTTGGCATAACTTGGATTGACGTATAAATACTGATTGTCGCGCAGTACATACATTCCGACCACGGTTTGTTCCACCATGCCACGGAAACGCTGCTCGCTGTCTCTTAATGCCTGCTCGGTTTGCCGGATGGCGGTCAGATCAGCCCAGGCCAGAATCGCATCATTGCCGACGATCGCCAGCGTGCGCTGTGCAATACGCTGACTGCCATCTTTGGCTACTAAGGTAATTTCAGGAAACTGCACCTGTTTGCCGTTTTTCGCCAGCTGCAAGGCCGCTTGCCAGCTCCGCTGCATCAACTGTCTTTGTTCTGCATCTGGTGCCACTTTTTTCAGCCAGGCTTCCCGGTCCTGGAAATCCTCTAGGCTGTATCCCAGCCATTTTTCATAGGCCAGATTGACTGCAAGAATGCGTTCATCCTGTATGGAAATAATATGCATCGGTACTGGTGACTGCAAAAACACCTGCTGGAAACGCTGTTCCATCTGCTGCGAATGGGTTTCGGCCGTTTGACGCTGCTGCTCCGCTGCAAAACGCTCCAACGCAAATGAAATATCTCTGGAGAGATTTTGCAGCAGCTGAATTTGCTCCTGATCAAATTCCACTTGGCCCGTGGTGTACAGCCCAACCAGTCCCCAGAAATGGCCTTGTAACAGCAACGGCGTTAATGCAGCTTGAAGGATCTGCTCCTGTTTTAAATACTGTCTCCAGGTCCGGTATTCCGGAGAAACACCCTTATCAAGATCATTAACCAATGTATAGCTATAGACATCCACATCCGGGCTGGTATTTTTCAACTGATTCAACGGAGTATTCTGATCCTGCTGCAAGGCAGTCTGCAAAGTGGGCAAAATGTTGGCGCTAATATTATGATGGAACTGAATCACCAGTGGACTGTCCGCCTGGTCATCAACTTTCAGCGCAATCAGAATTTTGGCAAAACTACCCAGCTTCAGCAGTACCTGTTGCAACTCAGTCAGCAACTGTTGCTGGTTCTGACTATGCGCAATCACCCGGTTGGTTTCACTGAGCAGCTGGTACAGATAGGTTAAACGTGCTACCCGCCCCTGGGACTGTAACCGGATATAAACATCGGTAATCTGGCTGGTGATGTGATCGATTAAACTCTGTTCTTCATCCAGAAAAGCGGGCACATCCGGTGCCTGAGCATACCAGATGGTTAAGTTTCCGAATTTCTGGGTGTCATTGCGAAAGGCCGACTGCAGATAGGGCGTCTGGGCCGGAAGCCCGGTGCCAAAAATGCCCCAGTCACTGTCAATCCTCAGATGAATCCTTTCCGGAGAGGAAAATCCCGAAGGAATGATTTCCATGGCTTTGTGCAACAGCTCGGCCATGTCGCTATGCATGTTATTGCAAAGCTGGTTGATCTGGTTCAGACAACGTACTTCCTTGACCCGTTTTTGTACATCCTGCAACAAAAGCTGGCGGTCTGTAATATCATGCACCACCATAACCCAGACCGGTTTTTTGCCCAGACGTTCTGCAAAGGGGGCGACATGACACTCGACCGTTTTGCGGTCCGGCAAGGTCAACTGGATTAAAAACTCTTGCGGTGCCTGCTGCAGTCTGGAACAGACCGGACAATCCTCGGCCTTTACACGAGGATCATGCACCAGTTCATGTACGGAACATCCGGTCAATTGTGCCGCAGCAATACCGTGTAGCCGGGCTGCTGCCAGATTGACCTGCTGAATGGTTTGGCTGGAACTGACAATATAGGTCGGATCCGGAATGGTGTCATAGGTGCTGGCCGCCTTGGACAGCATACTAAAAGGTTCTTTGATGGTCGACTCGACCAGTGCCATATAAATGAACCAGTAGGAATAAACTTTCAGGATATGCCCCAGCAGATTGGCATCGGCATATACGGACACATATTGGGTAAAGGTAAATTCAGAGGCCATCATGGTCAGCATGGAAAGACTGACCCCAAACGTCAGTTGCGCCGATAAATATTCGCGGCGGCGCCAGACCAGTATCAGCGCCAGTGCCAGCACCGCAATAATCAGATATTCACTGTAAATTTTAAAAGGGGTCAGGCCTTGCCCATCAACAAAGGCGGTGGGGAAGAAACCCAGCATGACTGCAGTCACAATCCCGGCACTGAGCAGACCAAAAAACAGGTTCAGCGGGATAGGCTTGATCGTGCGTGTCAGCATAAATGGCGCGACGAGCATGGTAAAAGCCTGCAACAGGCGGGCGCCAATCCACAATTGCGTGGCCTGATTGGCACTGTCCACCGGAAGAATCTGCATGCCTTTGTAGAGCAGGGTATGGAACAGATCAATAAATCCACACCAGCCAATGGCAATCGCAATGAAAACCACAAAATAATTTTTAGTAAAATGCCGCGATACTACAGTCACTATTAGAGCTGTAAGCGCGATAATGATGGAAATCAGTTCCGCGATGGTATGGGTAAAGACGAAACCAAAACTTTGATTGGTCCACCAGATCAGCAAGGCAAAAATCGTCGGAGGAATGATCATCATATAAGGAGAAATAAACGACTTGAGGTCGAATACATCCGGTGAAAATAAGTCACGAGATGATTTAGGCATAAAGTTCCCCAATAAAGTTCGAAAATGGCCTTATGTCATAGCGCTGTTTAAAATTTTGTATTGTCTGAAAATTCACATGTTTATTATAACATTAGGCCGGTGTAAATAATCCGTGAATACCTTGCATGAGAGCTGCCTACAGCTAATCCTATATATCAAATACCTCCAACCCTCTCATCGTGTTTGCATCAGTTAAATAGCTGAAATTAACGCGTGCAGTTACGTCCTTCATGCTTGGCCTGATACAGCTGCTGATCTGCCATTTTCAGTACCTCTTCCACATCCTCAGAACTATGCGGCCAATAAGCAATGCCAATTGAAATGGTCACTGTTCCCATGTCATCCATTTCGGTGAGCTCAACCGCTGTTCGTAGCCGTTCTGCCGCCTGAAAAACGGTGGTCGGGTCTGAAGCAGCCATTAAAATAATAAACTCCTCTCCCCCTGAACGACAGCAGATATCATTGTCACGGAAATGATATTTCATCAGGCTTGCCAATTTTTGTAAGACGATATCGCCTTTGTCATGGCCATAGCTGTCGTTTACATTTTTAAAGAAGTCGATATCCACAGCCAGAACAGCAAATTCGGTACGCACACGCACAAATTCTTGAATAAACAGCTTCATCCCACGGCGATTGTATAAACCGGTCAGCGGATCGCTATTCACCGACTGATTCAGCTCATCAATTTTTTCATTAAAATTCTGACAGCTTAGCATCAGGGAATTTTTGAACTGATCAACCTCAAAATACACAGGATCAATTTTTTTAATTTTTTCCTGAACATCCGGCCGACTGAGCATACTGGCCATTTTCGCCAAATGGTTTAAAGGTAGTGCAATCAAACCCGATAAACGCCAGACCACAAAGAAAATGAAGAAATAGAACAGGGTAATCCCGATGGATACGTTGATAATGATACTGTTAGCTTGAGCAAATAGCTCGTCAATAGGCTGCTGCGATACTACAATCCAGTTCACACTGGGAATATGTGAAAAACCGATCAGACTATCTATACCTTGGCCGTTCATCAGACGAAAAGCGCCATCTTGTTGCTGAAGCATCGGGGTTAAGCCATCACTGACCTGGACTTTCTGGCCAATTTTCCGAGTATCGGCATGAAAAATGATACGCTTTTGGTCATCCATAACATAAGTATAATTTTTCTTGTAACCATATTTGGAGGCCAGCATTTCACTGACCAGATTCTTGCTCTGCAGATAAATCGTACCGGCGACAAAGCCCAAGTATTGCCCTTGGGCATCAAAGATTGGTTCAGAAATAATCACGATCAATTTTTTGGTCGAAGACCAGTACGGAGAAGAAATATAAGTTTGCTTGCGTTTGATTGACTCAGTGATGCCAAAGGTTTTATAAACCTGTTTAGAATCAATATTTAAGCTGGTCGGGAAAAATGAGATGATATGCCCTTCCCGGTCAGCCAGAAAAACACTGTTGAAATTTCCTGACTGGCTTTTCAGGCGTGCCGTTTCACTATTCCGCAGGCTGGCACTAGCAAAATCTTGACCGAGCAGTTTGGCGCTAAAGCGTAAGTTTTTTAAGATTTCTTCAAATTGATAGTTGGTATGGGCAGCAATCCTGGAGGAGTATTCGGCATTCAAGGCCAGAGAGTTGTCGATCAGGCGCTCTTTCACGGTATAGTTAACAAAAAATAAGGCAAAGATAAACAGACAGGTCACGCTTAAAACCGTTAAAAGTAATATTAAGCTGCGCAGATTTAAACGAGGCGCCAGTAAAACCTGTCTCAATAGGGCAATTCCAAGTCATCATTTATGATACTTATATCACAAAATAATGAAAAAACACGGTTTATTTCAATAACATCGACGTGAGTCAAATCATCCTGAAATGTCCGTCAATTTTCCCGACCCTATTTGTTTTACCGAGCGTTCAACGAATGCACTGAAAATGTAGTACAGAAAGGATGTCAATGCTTGCCGAAGTATGGTTTGGGCATTCATCGCTGTTTCTACATGAACTGATGATTCCAGGAAAATGACCTGAATATGCCGGGTACCGAATTACTTGGAATCGCGGGGTTCCTGCATTTTTACGCTCAGCATAGATTCAGATCCTTTAACCAGCAATGAACAGCGCCGATATCGATTTTTTTTATGCTATATTGCCAGTTAAGACTTATTTTTGTGTATAAATCACACGACTTATTTTCCCTAAAAGTTTGAACTTATTACAAGGTTTTTGGATTTCCATGCAAACATATATTCCTTATCAGCTGCGGGTAAAATTAAAGCAAATTGACCCTATTCTCGATAAGCATTGGCAACAACAACTACAGTCCATCCTATCGACGACGCCGCAGGCATTGCATCAGAAAATAGAAGACCAGTACCTAAAAGCCAAGAATATCTCGTGGAACTACCTGACCCAGAGCTTTGAATTTCAAGGTCATACGAGCCTCAAGGATCTTCAGCTCAACACGCAAAATTCCGAATTACTGCAACTTGCAGATCGAATTAATAGCACTTTCAGCTATCTGCAAGGCTATCAAAGCGATTTTCAGGTCGCAGATTATCTGGAAACCATTGTCCGTGAAATTAATCAAATCGATCTGGACAATCAAAAAGACATTCAGGCACAGCAACTGGTCAAAAAAGCCTTTCTGTATGACGCTGCCCTGATTATTCGGGACTTAGATTTTACTGTTTCTGAAAATCACCGGCATTTGGATATTGAGCAAGTCCGAACTTTTATTTTTGAAATTTTTATGAAAAGTGAAATTCTGGGAAGCTGGTTTGCCCATATTTTGCCGAGTGAATATGCTGAACAGGAACTGGTAATTTTTCAGGATTATTTTATTCAGCAACAACGCGTTCGCGACTTTGAAATTATCAAAACCTTTCAATATTATTTTGTCCTGAGCAGCACCTACGACAGTTCAGTTTCTGCCTATTCAATTCGCCGTTTTTTAACAGAAGAAAACTTTGGTAAAGAGGATCGATTCTATATCAGTGGTTTGGTTCTTGACCCGCAACAGCTGGATCAAGCGGATTATTTTGCAAATTTTAAACAACTGATGAACCGAATCATTGGTATTCAGCGCAAAATGAATCCGCATATTGTGGAACTGATTGAATCCCTGCATGAATATAATCAGCAAAATCTCATCCCAAATTTAAAAGAAATTTTAAATATTCAAAGTTTTTCCATCGATCACCTGGTGAAAGAGCATCTGGAAATCTTAGAAAAAGATTTATCCTTAAATATTCTCGAACCTTTGCTAAAAGGCCTAAAAAACAGTGTGCAACATACCGATGAACTAGAATATTGCTATTTAAATATTTCAAGGTTAATTAATGAGTTTCTGCATCAACTGGAAATTTTATCGCAGCAACCGATGCTGCAGTTTAATCCGCATGCGCGTCTGTTCAAATATCGCTTAATTGCCTATTTAAAATTACTGGAACAACGTCGTGCCCAAATCTTTGTAATCTTTCACGATGAATTTCAGTATCAGCAACAGCTACGCGCGGTTTCAGCGCCCGCTCAGGAAATCAGGGAACTGCTCAATAGCGCGATGGAACAAACCCGCCAGATCCAGCAGCACATACGCCAGTTAGAACGCGAAATGCAAAATGCAGAAAATAGCAGTTTTCTTAAACGGCTGTTTAAAAAATCTGAAAATCATGAATTGAAGATCAATGAATTAAAACAGAATCTGATCGAGGTTCGAGATCGTTGCTATATTAGAATTATTGCTATTCAAAAACAGGCCTCTCAAGAGAGTGTTTATCTGGAAGCGAAGAATTTAATTTCGGTGATTGACTCTAAAGTACGGCATTATGCCTTTGCGAATGGTGAAAATGGCGTAACACGTTTACCGCTTCTGTTACAGTTACCTGAAGACCGCAATAACTTTAATATGCAGAGCATCCTCATGGCATTAAACTATGAATTTCTGCTCTCTGCAAAGAGTTGGAAATTGTCACAAAAGACCTAAGGCAAGACTGGTGAACTATCAAAAGGAAGGTAAATCAACGAGCTGATTTAAGAGTTGATTTTGGTGCTGAAAAAGTTATATCAACTTGGTTATTTGGACAGATCTTTAAACCCGGTCCTTCCCTACTCAACTGGCATGATTAATTTTTTAGAAAATTTCATATCGATGACCTGGCATGAGCTGAGACAACACAAGCACAAGCTGGAATGAAGATTTTTTGAACTACTCGATGATGCAGAAATTGATTCCATTGAAGATCAAGAAAAATTTAAATTTTTACTTAAAAAAGTCGAACTAAGCACAAAACCAATGCAAAATCTGTTATGAACAGCTTATTCATGAGCATAAGAAAGAACAACTCGAGCAGCAATCCCAACATTTCATCATGAGCGTATAAGGCACAGGCTCATTACTTTTTTAGGGCTGATTGGAGACAGATTTTATGTACTCAATCTGCTCCTTTGGGCCAGGATTAAATCCCTTAGGCTAGAAATACGGCGATGTCTTCCGCCACCGCCCTAGCTGTGCGGGAAACCCCGACCAGCGTTGCCGAAGCAGCACCGGTCCATTCTCCATAGCCCAGCAGCCATAAATTCGGCACCTGAACCGAACGACCGTTATGAACCGCAATGGTATGGTCCTGCTGAATAATCCCGAGGCTACTGAGATGATTCAGTGCCGCTTTAAATCCAGTACACCAGATCACCGCATCCACCTGTTGAGCAGATCCATCGTCCCAAATCACGCCATGTTCTGTAAATGCCGAAAATGGACGCTTGCTCTGTAAAACGCCTCGCTCACGTGCCGCTTTGACTGAATCAATCATGACAATATCGCCCAACCCACCAATCGGCTGCTCGATGCTTCTCCCTTCCTGCTGGGCTTTCAGGCGCTCAGTCGCCCTTAAGAACAGGACACGGCCGTCGACATCATCTGCCAGAAACTGCGGTGGTGTCTGGGTGATCCAAAGCGTTTCGGCAACCAAAGATACTTCTGCCAGGATTTGCGCACCAGAATTTCCACCGCCTACCACCATGACTTTTTTGCCCTTAAAGGGTTCGGCATTGAGATAATCTGCCGAATGCAGTTGCATACCCTGAAAATGTTCACGACCGGCATATTCGGGAATAAAGGGTTGACTCCATGTTCCCGTGGCACTCACCACTGCTTTGGCTTTCCAGCATCGTTCCCCGGCATAGACCTCTAAATACTGGCCCTTGCTTTCCACACGATCCACATGCACGGGACGAATTACGGGAAAGTGATAACGCTGTTCATAGGCTGTCAAATAATCGATCACTTCGTTACGGGTCGGATAGGTCTGTTCGGTTGCCGGCATCATCCAGCCCGACAGGGAACTCCAGCTGTTCGGGGAAAAAAGACGCAAGGACTCCCAGGCATGCCGCCAGGCACCTCCGGGCTGAGACTGATCATCCAGGAGAATAAACGGAATGTTCTTGCGCTTTAAAAAATAGGCCATGGACAAACCAGCCTGTCCAGCACCAATGATGATCACTTCCGTTGCAGTCTGTGTTGCATCCAAAATCTTTTCCCCTTACATTTTTCTGTTGTGTTTAAGGCAGAATCCCGCTTTTGCAGCGGGTTCCAACCTATTTATCTTATTGATAGGACAGCATGAGTAAAAATGAATCCTGCCTTACAAACTGCGCTGATTCACCCGTTTAGAGAGCTCTTCAGCCGATTCCTTGCGTTCCGAATAACGGTTGGTCAGATAGGCACTTTGACCACGGGTCAGCAAGGTGAACTTATACAGCTCCTCCATCACATCCACAATTCGGTCGTAATAAGCAGATGGTTTCATGCGGCCATCTTCGTCAAATTCCAGGAAGGCTTTAGCCACAGATGACTGGTTTGGAATCGTGATCATGCGCATCCAACGTCCCAAAATCCGCATTTGATTGACCGCATTAAAGGATTGAGAACCACCACAGACCTGCATCAGCGCCAAGGTTTTGCCTTGAGTGGCACGAATGGCCCCCGCCGCCAGTGGAATCCAGTCAATCTGTGCCTTGAGAATTGAACTCATAGAGCCATGTCGCTCCGGCGAAGACCACACCATGCCTTCAGCCCATGCCAACAGCTCATGTAATTCCTTCACTTTAGGATGGTTCATGTCTGCATCTTCAGGCAGTGGCAGTCCCTTAGGATGAAATATTTTCACTTCTGCACCGAAATATTCCAGAATACGTCCCGCTTCAAGTGCCGCCAAACGGCTATAAGAACGTTCACGATTCGAACCATACAGTAAAAGAATACGCGGTGGATGCTCAAGCTGCTTGGCTTGCACCTGTTCAAAGCTTGGTTTTTCCAGCAAGTCTAATTCGATATTCGGCAGTGTCATGAAAATTTCATCCCAATTGTTTTTAAGCAAAATATTTTTTCTTTAGCCACAAAGACACGCTGACCAAGGAAATCAGCACCGGCACTTCCACCAAAGGACCAATGATCGTGGTAAATGCGATCGGAGAAGCCAGACCAAAGGTGGCAATCGCGACCGCCAGCGCCAACTCAAAATTATTCCCTGCTGCGGTAAAGGAAATGGCCGTGGTTTTCGGATAATCATTACCCATCCATTTGCTCATGAAGAAGCTGACAAAGAACATCAATACAAAGTAAATGGTCAATGGAATCGCAATACGCAGTACATCCAAAGGTAAACTCAGCACATCCGCACCTTTGAGACTAAACATCGCCACAATAGTGAACAGCAGCGCAAGCAAGCTCAATGGGCCAATTTTTGGCAGGAATTTCGTCTGATACCAGTCCAGCCCTTTAGCTTTAACCAAAGACAGACGGGTCAAGAAACCCATCAGAAATGGAATACCCAAGTAGATCAATACTGCATTGGCAATGGTCCAGAAATCCACATTAATCACATGCCCTTCTACCCCAAAAAATGGCGGCAAATAAGTCAGGAAGAACCAGGCATAGCTACTAAAGAACAGAATCTGGAAAATACTGTTAAACGCCACCAGTGCCGCACCATACTGGTTATCACCGCAAGCCAAACCGTTCCAGATCAGTACCATGGCAATACAGCGCGCCAAACCGATCAGGATCAGGCCGGTCATATATTCCGGATAATCGCTCAAAAAGACGATTGCCAGGACAAACATCAGTACCGGGGCAATCAGCCAGTTCTGGATTAATGACAAAGCCAGGGTTTTCTTATCCTGAAACACTTGTGGCAGTGTCGCGTAATCCACTTTGGCCAAAGGCGGATACATCATCAGAATCAGACCAATCGCAATCGGCAGATTGACCGAATTCACGCTCATGGCATCCAGTGCTGTTGATGCTTGTGGAAATACCACCCCAATCGCAACACCCAATGCCATGGCCACAAATATCCATAGCGTCAGGTTGCGATCTAAAAAGGATAAACCTTGTTTAGACATAATGTGCTCGATTAAATATGGGAAATTTTATTGATTTCAGCAATGAGCTCAGGACGGCTCAATTTTTTTGCATCTAGAGCGAAAAACGCGTCTAAACGTTTATTGATATGGTCGACAGTGGTCAAGAAAGCCTGTAATTTTTCTTCTTCAGGCAACTCTAGGTGCGAAGGATCAGATAGCCCCCAATGCGCCTTGATGGCTCCCCCTAAATATAGTGGGCAAGCTTCCTGTGCCGCAGCATCACACACGGTAATCACCACCTCTGGCTGATATTGTTCGCAGGCATCAATGCTTTTGCTAGACAAGCCTTCAGTAGATAGACCGAGGTTCTGTAAGGTCTTGATCGTTAAAGGATGCACCTGACCGGAAGGTTTGCTGCCAGCACTGTAAGCCACCCAGCCTTCTGGCGCACGGCTATTGAACAACACTTCAGACAGAATACTGCGGCAACTGTTGCCCGTGCACAAAAACAAAAATTTCATAAAAATTTACTCGCAATGGCTCTGTATTGGCAGAGCAGATGGATTAAATAAAACTGGAGCATGACTACGTTTGAGCGCATCAAGAATTTCAAAGCACCACGCAGGCAATTGTGGATTGATGCTGTAATACACCCACTGGCTTTGACGACGGTCATTTAACAAACCACAAGAACGCAACAAGGCCAGATGGCGTGAAATTTTCGGCTGGCTTAACTGGAGTTTATCGGTCAGATCACAGACGCATTGCTCTTTGTTTTGCGCAATCAGCATGACAATACTGAGACGTGTCTCATCGGATAAACATTTAAAAAACTGAACATGGTCCATAGTTGCTCCTATCCTGTTATGTAAATATATACATATCCGCATATATAGTAAATAGTATAAGTCCAAAATTATAAATGGATGATTTATAATGAGGCTAGAAAGATGCCGATTAAAAAATCGTCCATTTCATCTTTTGTGTTGTGAATAAAGAAAAGTTTAACGATTAGAAACTTTAAGGAATATCGAATGACTGATAAAAATATTTTAGTACCCATTGACGGTTCTGATCCGGCACTAGCAGCAGTCAAGCAAGCCTCGATTATAGCTGCTGCTATGGATAGCAAAATCACTATTATCAGCATTGTCGAAGAAAATCCGTTTACCAATACCGATTTTTATTACTTCGGTGCAGACTCAGCGACCATGAAAGCATTTTTTGATGAAGCTTGTCGTAATGCAACACAAGCCTTAGTTGAAGCAGATAAATTATCGCTAGACTCAGGGGCAAGTGAAATTAAAACTCAACTGATTAAAGCTGAAGTTTCTGCGCAAACTATTGTAAAAGCAGCAGAGGAAGCAGGAGCTGCTCTGATTGTAATGGGATCGCATGGGCGAAAAGGTATCCAGAAACTCACTTTGGGCAGTGTGGCTGAAGAGGTATTAAAGCTGGCCAAATTACCGGTGTTAATTGTGAAACAATAACGAACCTGATTTTTTTGTTCATTCAATACAAAAACCAGTGGCCTGAACCACTGGTTTTTTTTAATAAGGCGTGATTTCTGAAGTTATTTATTTTTCTCAATCAGTTCTGCTACAGCTTGAGCTTCCAGAACTTTACCACTCGACACGATTTTATTGTCAATAATCAGACCTGGGGTACTTAACAGACCGGTTTCAGCAATCTGCATCATGTCAGTGACATATTCAATTTCAGCTTGCACACCGGTGCTTTTGACTGCTTCCTCTGTCGCTGCCAAGAGTGCTTTACATTTACGACAGCCTGTACCGACGACTTTAATTTGCATATTTTATTCTCCAAACGTTTTATAAAAACCAGTAACCAAAAGTATTCAGGCTATAACCAATAATCAAGATCCCCACAAAAATAATCCCAACAAACAGGCTCAATAAGCGGGTTTTTACCACTTGTTTTAACAGGATCAGGGATGGCAAGGAGAGAGCTGTTACCGCCATCATAAAGGCCAATACTGTACCCAAACCTACACCTTTAGCCACTAAAGCTTCCGCGATCGGCAAGGTGCCAAAAATATCCGCATACATCGGCATACCCACAATGGTCGCGACCAATACGGAGTACCAGTGTTCCTGGCCAAGCAAGGCCGTAATCCATTGTTCAGGAATCCAGTTGTGAATCGCTGCGCCAATCCCTACTCCGATTAGCACATACAGCCAAACCTTGCTAAAAATTTCGACCACCTGTTCCCAAGCAAATGTACGCCGCTCTTTTGCAGTCATACTGAAATCTTCATCTCCTTGTACTGCCTGATTATGGGTCACAAACTCAGCCACATACTTTTCCATTTTCAAGTAGCTAATCAACGAACCACCTAATACCGCCAGGACTAACCCTAGCAGTACATAGACCATAGCGATTTTCCAGTTAAAAATACTGGCCAATAGAATAATTGAAGCCAGATCAACTAACGGAGATGAAATCAGAAATGAAAAGGTCACACCCACTGGAAGCCCGGCACGGGTAAAGCCGATAAACAGTGGAATAGAAGAACAGGAACAAAATGGGGTAATGGTTCCGAGTAAAGCCCCCATGATATTGGCTTTAATCCCGGTCATCCGGCCTAAAATCTGTCGGGTACGTTCAGGCGGAAAATAGCTCTGGATATATGACAGGGTATAGATCAGGACCGAGAGCAGAATAAAAATCTTGAACACATCATAGATAAAGAAATGAATACTGCCACCGAGCCGGGTTGCGACCGATAAACCGAATACATTTTCAACCAGCCAGCGTACCCCATTGGACAGCCAGGTCATTTTAAGCAGGACATCATTGAGCCAGGCAAAAATCGCGATTATGCTTTCCATTCAAAGCTCCTGGTTTGGGCTGAATAAAAGCGCTTGTGTAAATACACACAGTTCTTCAGCACGAATGGGATTAAGAGAATAGTACATCCAGCGTCCATCTTTTCTACGCTGGACCAAACCGGAGTTGGTTAGGCATTTCATGTGGTGAGATAATGTGGACTGGGTAATTGCCAGATTCTGTAGCAATTCGCATGCACAACATTCCCCTGCCTGTAGCATCTGCAAGATCTGAAGACGGGTCTTATCCGTCAAAACCTGATACAGGGAAACTGCTTGCTCATTGTCCAATTATTTTTATCCATCAGTGACTTATCGTATTGAGTATGTAACTTATATTGATCATCGTCAATGTGTTTTTTCGCATAAAAAAGCCCAACCAAGTTGAGCTTTTTCGTGTCGGAGTCTTTTTATTTCATACGATTACCGTGTTCATCAATGATGACTTCACCATCTTCTTTGGCAAAGGCTTTTAATTGTGGTGAAGGCAGGATATCCAGAACCAGCTCTGACGGGCGACATAAACGTGTCCCTATATCTGTGACGACCAATGGGCGGTTAATCAGGATCGGATGCTCTAACATGGCATCAATCAGTTTCTCATCTGTCCAGCTGGCATCATCTAGATTCAATTCGGTATAAGGATCTACATTTTTACGCAACACTTCACGAACGCTTAAGCCGGAATCCTGAATCAGTTTGATCAACTGCTCTTTCGAAGGTGGATTGACCAGATACTCAATCACTTCTGGTTCAATTCCTGCGTTACGAATCAGCGCTAAGGTGTTACGAGAAGTTCCACATGCAGGATTATGATAGATTTGGATTTTTGGCATTTGATCCATGAGTATAATCTCTTAAACAGATAGCCTGTTATATATGAACATTCGAATATACGCAATATGCAATATATTCATTTATAGCACTCACCTGATAATGAAAGTCCACAAACATTTGACGCCGCTTCCAAATGTGACCATCTCATATTTAGATTATTGGATCTGACTATAGATTTATTCAAATACGCTGCACAATACCTTGAAACCATGAGCCGGTATTGACCGTGGAACAACAATAATTGCTAAAACAACTTCTGCAGCTCTACAACTTTCCTTAGGCGATTAATTTTCAGCTAAAAAATTGTTTTATAAAAATTTATTATAAATAAACGATAAATGTTCGGCAGACAGCCTTTGATTTTTGCAAAACAATTTTATTTCAGCTGCGTGCGATTCGTTTTCGGATCAAATAGGCCATTGCGCATGGTGCCCTGATCATCCAAAAGTGTGAACTCAATGCGATCAAATTCGGCAGACTGCGAAGCCTGCTCTAAGGGATAGATACGATTCGCTTGTGCAGGGGTCATCATATCCATCTGTTTTGCAACAGCTCTGGACTGCTGACCTTGAATCACTTTTAGTCCGGTAAATGAAATATGGTAGGGTGTAGGATTATGACAAAGTAAAAACCACTGCCCTACAGATTGCTGTAAGGAAAAACGCAGCTGTGCAGCAATTTGTTCAATATTCATTTTGGCCAAGCTGGCTGGGCGATAAAAAATTTTCAGCTGGGTATTCATTGCCAGATCTAAACGTGCCTGATTTTCACCGACCGGCTGAGTTTGCTCAGGTGTCTTCCCTGCGATTTCATACAGATTGAGCCAATAGACTGATTCACGATCGGTTGGCATGGCATCGCCATTCTGCACGATACGTATTGCCTGAATACCTTTGGGGTTCATCTTAAATATTGCTGGCAACACTACAAAAGGGGCTTTGGCAAGATCGAGATTACCGGAACCCTCATCTACCCATATTTGTACAACAACAGGATAGTCATTGCTATTGGCCAGTAGCAAGGATTGTTCCTTGCTCTGTTCTGCATAAATGACCCTGCTAGAGGCAGGCAAAATACCTGCCCGTGCCACACTGTGAGCGAGTAAGCTTATACAGCATAAGCGTAGAATTGACTTCATTGCATTTTTACCAGCACATGGGCAGTTGCAAGCACGGAGCCCGCCGTCACTGCTCCAGCAGCAGGAAGTTTTTTTAATACAGCACGTAGTGGAATATTGGTGGTCTTGTCTCCAGAAGATTGGGTAAGATCTGGAAAATTATACCAACCCGCATTAATGCCACTTGGGTAATTAATAGCATTCCCTAAATAGCAAACATTCGTGCTACCACCTGTTCCGGGAATAATTGGAGCTGTCCAATCACAAGAATAATGTATGCTAATCCCTCCACCAGTATTGGTGGTATTGGGAAAGCCACTACCTGTATATCCCGGCTGTCCGACAAAGTTCATCAGTGTACTGCCACTATCTTTGTAGAGGAAAATCCCGACATTTTTAGCTCGAGCTGCATTGGTAGAATAGTCATCCGAAACCAGTGCAGTCACCCCGTTATTGGCATTGACCAGTCCTAAAGCTTGTGCCTGAGTATAGCTGGCTTGAGAAGCCTGAATCCCGACAGCGAATTGACCAGTATTCAGACCAGCAGTCACATTTCCCGTACATGCAATCTGGATTTGAAAATCTGCAAACACTTCTCCACCTGTATCCAGATGAGTCGTCGTGGTCAAAGGTAAAGTAACAGTCTGCGTATTAGCAGTGGTCGCCCAGCAGGTGTTTGCAGCAGGGACAAGGAATGCTGCATTATATAAGGTATAACCAAAACCATTTTCAGGACCATAAAAATCAAAATGGGAAGCAGAATCATCTCCTTCAATGTCATGCAGGAAATGTACAGGATTATCAACTGTATCAAGTATTCCACCTTTACCATCTGCTAATTGAATATATAATGAGGGTTGCCCACATTTATAATTTCCTGACTCTCCCATACCAATCGTTCCTCCTTCAGTAACAGAATCACAGTAAAAAGAAGGGTTTAATATTGCAGGGGGAGTACCAGCTACTTTAAAAAATTCAACTTGCAAAGTAGGGATATGTCTTAAGCGAATACAATACCAGCCCTTGGGACATTCAGTTGGACTGAATGTATCTCTATCCCCAACATCGTAGTTTATTGGAATACTTTTCCAAGTTCTTGTTAAAGGAATATCCATCATAGTTTGACGAATGCCAATTCCTTTAAACCATGTATAATAAACATTTGACGCACCGCCAACATCGGTAGGATCAACGAGATTATGTCCACCAACTCGATCATCGCCATTCGTGGCAACCAGAAGCTTGATATAATTAACATCAGTGGCAGTATTACAACGCCATAAAATCGTTTCAGTACCTACATTTTTAATTTTATATTCTGTTGCAGCAACAGATATCTCTGCGAGCTTAGTCCCTACCGGTTGAATCGTATTATTGTAAAGGTGCAAATTTCCTATTGGAATCTTTGCTGCAGAATTATCATTAGTATTCGTAGTTTTATTATTATCTAGGGTAGTCGTCTCCCCTGTAATGTAGTTAACAAAGTAACATTGTGCCTGTACAGTAATACCAATACTCATTAACAGCATTACAAAAAAAAGTTTGAGCAGAATATAAAACTTATCATTCATGTTATTTATGCTCTACAGTGCATTGTAGTTGTAATTTAATCAGCGGTTGTTCCAGCTGCTGATGGTCGATACGGTAAGGCATTGTGCAACGTTGTCCCGCATCATCGCCCCAATCGAAAGTCAGTGTACCTTGTGGCTGTTCGACGCGCACATAAGCCTGTCCCGCCTGCCCCACCATGCCAATCACTTCACCGGCTTCGTTACGGACATCTGCCCCCATCGGAATATTTTGCCCTTCAGCTAACATACTTTGTATCAACACACTATAGCCATAACGGGTTTTAAAGTTCACTTTCACTGCAGCACCAGCATAGGGTGCTATACGCTGTTCACCGCCTTCCAATTCGATATTGCTGGACACCCCTTGCGGGTCGAGGGCAATGGTGTTGTAACGATAAGGACTAATACTCGGGACCAAGGCATAACCAAAACGATCAATCCTGTTGGTGGGAGAACTGACAATTTTTGCACCTTTGGCACCTTTGGCTTCAACCAGTGCAAAGGTATCTCCAAGATAGGAACCCAATGTAATTCCGCCGGCATGAATGGCAAAGGCACCACTGGCATTAAGTGAACTTTGCCAGTATTGCTGATTATAGGCACTATTCAGTCCCAGAGACATTTTCGACAGACGCTTGTACAAGCCCACATTATAAGTCTGGTCATTCGACTGTCCGCTGCCATTCATGCCCAGGTTATAGCTCAAACTATAGTCTTCATCCAAGGCACCAGTAATGCCAACCTGATAGTTATCACTGTCATTGCTGCGATTATAGTTGGCGTTCAAGTTCGGCGTCAGCCTACCCCGGTTTGAACCGAGCGGGAAAGACAGGCTCAGACCACCAAAGTTGTCAAAACGCTCTTGCTTGACCGAGCCACCCTGAAGGCTATGGAATTTTTGCCGCGTATAATTCAGATTCATACTGAGAATACCAAAAGATTTTTGATACCCGGCTTGCAGTGAAGTATCACGTTCCCGCCCATCGCGATAGTTTTGGGTGGAACCGGATAAATAAAATGAACCATAACTTCCCAAGGGCTGACTCAGATTGATCTGAAAACGCGAACGCTGTAAATTGCTATATGAAGAAGCCCACGGATTGCCCTGCTCCCAGGCATAACGCGATCTTAAAATATCACTGAATTCACGATAACCGCTGGTCGAATAGCGATAGCCTGCAAGGGTAATTGTGGTCTTGGTCGGCTGCAGGGTCTTACTGTAAGTCAGATTGGTCATCCAGCCATCGCTGGATTCCTGTCCATCTATACCTGGCAAATCGGCTCGCGAATAAGTCAAATTGGCACCCAAGGCACCCAGAAAACTGCCATAAACACCTCCGACTGCCAGGGCCTGATAAGCATCGGCAAGACGTATACCGCCATTCACGGTAATACTATTACTGACCCCATATTCATAATTAAGGTCTGAAAAAAAAGCATCCCGGGTTTGATCCAGATCGGTCCAGCCCAGTGCCAGACTATAATTGGACAATCCGGCGCGTAGAGAGGTCGGAACCGCCGCATAGGGAACTTCCGTGGAATGCTTTGAACCATCGGCTTCAGTGACAATCACAGTCAGATTGCCATCATAATTGGTTGGATAGAGATCTTTAATTTCAAAGGGACCGGGAGCCACCGTAATTTGATAGATCTCGACGCCATTCTGTTCAATCGACACTTTGGCATTGCTCTGGGCGATACCACGGATTACCGGAGCATAACCGCGCATCGAATCTGGCCGCATTCGTTCATCTGTTTGCAGACTCAGTCCCTGAAAAGCCAATCCGGACAAAAAACGTCCTGAGCTATACTGCTGTCCCAGGAGCAGTTGGGACTTCAACTTATCCACTGGGCGTTGTACATAACTGCGAAGATGACGCCAGGTCGTGTCATGCTCATTATTCATGGACAAATTGGATTGCTGCCGATATTGCCATTTACCCAGATTGATCCCACCGTTAAACCCCATAAAGGCAGATTCATTATTGTCCTGATGACTTAAACGGCTCTGAGAATAATAATAATTGCCCATATAATTGACAAAGCCAATGCTGCTGCCACTATCCAGATCGGCTGGATTGACATAGCCTCGTGGCAAATTTTTCATGTAACGTTGCGGCACCATCAGGTTCAGACGCAATAAGGAAAAATCAAAATGGCTGCTACTGCCTGTTGCAACCTGGGTGATGGTTAAACATGAGATAGGTTCAGTGCTACTGGCTTGTTGTTTACGGTATCCTTCATCTCCCAAAACACCAGCTTGCTCTAGCAGTTCGCTGGATAAACAGGCATCCACACCCTGTGCGGCTGCCTGATTTTCAATAAACTGGATACTGCGGCGTTCCAGAAAGCGATCATTGATGTAAAGATCAACTTTATAGACCCCGGCTTCAATCCGGTCTGCCTGATTAAAGCGTTCAATCATTGCAGTGCTTAAACCGCTGCCTTGAAATAAATGCGGATCAAAAGTATAGATCTCTTTTGTCGTCTGCTTGCTATCCGGCTGTGTCAGTGAGCTACTATTGGTGCTAACAGCCAATGCTTGCTGTAAGCAGATAAAATGAATCATCAGGGATAAACACGACGGTAAGAATAAGGGGATGGTTCTCTCCATGTTTTATCCCTACACAATACTAAGGCTGTTGTACAGGAATGTCCTGTTTAGCTATGGCACCATAATCATTCACATAAGTCACGTTCAGTATGCTGTTTTGATCAAGCTTTACTTTTTCAGCGATTGGCCAGCTTGCACTGCTATATGGCGCAATCATATCAACAGAATTTGGGGCAATGTGGTAGCTTTTCTGTTTTGTCCTCAAAGTCGCAGTGGTCAGGTTGGCATAATAACCAGTCGGATTATTAACTGTGATCGTGCTATCTTTTGCATTGTTCTGCAGGACGAAAGTCCATTTTTTAGGCATTTCTTCAACATTGCCAAGAATGGTTTTTGGGCGATAAAAAACTTTTAAACGACTATGTAAGGTCATTACCAATTTATTTTGATCAGCGGTACTTTGATTGAGTGCAGGAATTTGGTGAAAATTTAAATAGAAGATAGATTCGCGATCCCTAGGTTGCTGATTATCCCCCGTATATAGCAAACGTGCAGTTTGTCCGACATTCGGATTGATACGAAATATTTGTGGAGTCACTATAAATGGCGCATCTGCTATATCAGGAGTGGATTTATCATTACCTTGATCGACCCAGACCTGTACAAGATAGGCGGTACTGCCTTTATTATTGAATTGCAAAGTTTTATCTTTGTTTTCAGCATGAAAAATCACTCGGTTATTCGTCATGACCACACTGGAATTTGCTAAGAAGGTAGTAATTATAAGTCCCAATGATAAAACAGAGCGCTTAAAAAATCTGAACATATCTATTCTCATTTTGAGACACACACATCTTTTTGATCATTAATTAGCCTCACGTTAAATCTTAAACAATTTAACAAGAGGCCACACACATTATTTATAGGTAATAGTCCAACCCATAGTAGATGAAACTGCTCCAGCAGTAGCAACTCCAGTAGCGGTATAGCGTGCAGAGAATGGAAGTGTAACTGCACCACTTGATGTTAAATGCGTGGGGGTCGTATAAGGTGCACCAGCAAATACAATAGCTGCTGCAAAGTCTGAACCTGTAGCCAATTCAATACCAACGTTAGTTGCGGGCGTAACCGTTGCGAAATTTTTTAAAAGATTATTATTTGTAGTATCAAAACCATTTGGATCAGTAAAGGTTAAAGTAATACCACGCGCATCTACAGCATCACCACAATTTTTAACATAAAGACTAAAGTTCGTCGTGCCCGTTGATAGTCCACTTGCATTTAAGCTCGAAGTCTGTACTGTTGGCAAGGTGACTGTTGTTGAACTAGCACCATCAACAGAAACTGCACAAGTATCAGTCACAATTTCACCATTAAAAGTAATGGTACCTGTAGTGGCCATCGCTATATTTGCTACTCCTGCAGCAACTCCAGCTAATAATATCTGTTTTAATTTCATAAAAATCCCCTATTCCTATATACGTTTATACGCAGTTATCAAGTGAAACTTAACGATAATTTTAAATTATTGATTTAACACTAGCATTAATAATCTATAAAAAAAAGTATTTTTAGGCAGGACAAATTAAGAGCCCGTTAGGCTTTAATAAAAAGACTTCAAATATGACTAAACTGTTGCTGATGATTACTATAAAAACTGTCAAGGCTATCCAATATAGCTAACTCTGAGTTAATGCTCTTGTCTTGAATAAAAGCGTCTCTTAAATTCCAGTCTACAGGTAGATTCTCAATAATGATCAGTGAAAACACCAAAATGGCAGAATGTCTGAGTGATGGTTTTATTCAGATCTCTGGTTCTTGAAACTACAGCCTCTCAAGAATGTCCTGCCAAAATATACAATGTTGATGGGCATAAACGTTGCCTACTATGTAATATGTCTTTGATTGCAAGCGTATACCCGACACCGTCAGTGTTGCACCTTTTTATCACCCTTGAGTCAGCCTGTGGTAAAACCTGCTGGAGTCAGAAAGGCTTCCACGTATGCGACAACAATTTTTCAATCTGGCTGATTTTCTGTGTCGGCACTCTTTTCAATACATCACTCAAATCGGCTATGGATCCAATCAGCACAGTTCCGCTGACTGGATTAAAGGTCATATTGGCAGCTCCTGGGCTCGCTGCGCAGTGATCCTATGAAACACTCAGACAGTTTTCTATAGCAAAATCTAAGATCGAATTAGAAATTTACAGTCCATGACAGTTGTGCGGTACGTGGTGCCCCAAGGAACAAATAGTCATCACCGAAGAAACTCCCCGCATCTCGCCAGTATTTCTTATTGAACAGGTTATCTATGTTGAAGCGCAGCATATTGTCATAACCATAAGCTCGGAAGTTATAACTTGTACCTGCATCAAATAAGGTATAAGCAGGTACTTTTACGGTGCCTGTTTTGTTGGCATATTTACTGCTGCTGTACTGCATACCGGCCAATAAACGCCATCCCTCTACTTGCGGCACTTGATAAGATAGATGGCTGACGAAGCGGACAGTGGGTACATTTTGAGTTTGATGACCCTGATATTCAGCTGTTTGTATTTCTGTGAGACGTGAACGGGTAAGTGCCAAAGTCGAATTCAGATCTAGATTCTGACCTACGCGCCCTTGTAGACCAAGTTCCAGCCCCAGATTATGCTGTTCACCATCTGTGACATAGTCACTCGCAGTATTGGTATATTGATTGTCTTGGGTTAAATCAAACACTGCAGCGGTAAAAAGTATCCCCTGCCACTGCTGCTTAATCCCCAATTCATACTGGGTGGAATGTACAGGGGCTAAAGTTGCAAAAGCATTGTTGGCATACCAAGGTGCCTGTCCACCGTCACTCAAACCTTTAGCATACGATGCATACAGATGGGTGTTTTCCCCGGGCTGATACATTAAGGCCAGCTGCGGCAGGAAGCGGGTCAAATCAGTATCGCGGATGTTGTTGCCATTCGCATTATAAGCACTTTCATTGACATGCAAGAGTTTGCCACCCAGCAAAACGGACCATGCCTGATTGAAATCAATCTGGTCGAGTAAGTTCAAGGCCGTGTGCTGGCTATCTAATGATTTGTAATGATTGCCTAAAGTCTTATCACTTGGTGTGTAAGTAATCGGGTCAGTATAAATATTTCCTGTAGATTCAACACCAGCTGTTACAGGCAGGTTGATGGCATCATATTGTGCATGCCGTTTATAGGTCTGTGACAGTTCCAGGCTAAGCGTATGTTGCCATGCTCCAGTGTTGAATTGACCATTGAGTCCAGTTTTAAACTGATTGGTCAGATAGCTGTCATTCGGACTACGGAAATCATAAATATCATAGTTGCCATTTTGATCAAAAGTATTGCCTGCACCTGAATATTGGCAAATACTGCTATAGCAACCCCACGGGAATGCTGAATAATCATCCACCACCACACGGCTTTGCGAAGCAGCCAGATTAGCTGTCCAGTTGTCATTGATCTGGTGAATATATTTTAAACTGGTATTTAAACTTTCATTGGTGACAGGTTGGCTCCAGCTTTGATAGCCCAGCAAACGATCCCATTCAACGCCAGTGGGTACTGTTTTACCATCCAGCAACTGATAGCCAGGTACGGAGCGTTGACGTTGGCGCTGTGATTCGATATCAAATTCCAGTTTTGAACGATCCGAGATTGTCCAGTCTAAAGCCAAAGCACCAAACACACGCTTGCCATCGGCATGTTCAACATAAGGATGAATCTCTTCATGCGCCAAATTGACTCGATAACCAAACTGTTGATCTGCTCCAAGGAAACCGCCGAAGTCCGTTGCCACGCGGTTGCCACCATGACTGTCGGCTTCAACAGTAAGTGAGTGGATGTCTTGGGGGCGTTTGGTCACATAGTTCACTACACCACCCGGGGTTGCCATGCCACTTTGAAGTGCACTGATGCCTTTTAAAATTTCGACTTGCTCTTTGTTTTCAAGCGCCACATTTTGCTCACCGCGCAGCAAATGACCATTGAGTAAATAGCTTGATCCCAAATTTAAGGCAAAACCGCGCATGACAAAGTTCGGATAATAGCCAATCGGTGCATAGCCATCCCCTACTGCAGCGTCATTTTTAACTACATCCGTCAGGGTTTTGGCATGCTGATCCGCGATCTGCTCGGCTGTGATTGTGCTGATCGATGCTGGAATTTCAGCCAGGTTTTGCTGGCTAAAACCGGATAAATTCACCTGATGTTGAGCATAGGCCGTTTCAGCCGTCACTGTGATCGTTGCCAGTTGTGCGGTTTCATTCCCATTTGCAGCATATACCCCGATCGAGTTCAGCCCTAGACATGAAAATGAACCCGCAGCCAGCAATGCTTTTTGTAAATGAGAAAATGAATACGTTTTCACAGTAGTTGTCCAACCCCAAAAGATAATCTTGCAGCATGAATTTTCGGGCATGAGTATTCACAATTTTCTCAAATTGAACAAGCATTTCTACACCATATCCGAGATTTTTTTATTATGCTTCCGATACGGCTTTTTAAATCAGGATTTTGGATTGGGTTTATCTCGCCAGTATTCAAATTTAAGCCGCAACTTGAGTGAAAGGTCTGCATCATTCATTCAGCCTATTGAATACCGCCATACCGGCATATATCTGAGACCTGATTTGAGAACACTGAATCGCCTCGGGCCAAGTTTGATTTTGGCCTTGTTTGTTTTGTGATTGGATTTAGCATTAAATCACAAGGACGGTATTGCTTAGCCTGTGCCTTTTATTCAAAGACAATAGGCTATTCGTTTTATTAAAGCCTGCGCTGTAAATCTAAATGATTCAGCTTACTATACTGCTGCTGCATATCATTAAATGCGTCAGAAAAACCAATTAATGAAACTTCATTCACAACCGGTTTAGCATTATGAGATACATTAAACTCGGTTTTTACCTCAAAGCCACGCTTGAACTGATCTATAATGGCTTGAGCGTCACGGTATAAACCCTCACGCGCCTGCAAAACACTATTATTATCTACTTTAAGTAGTGTAATAGAATTTTTTGCATGGTTTATGCCAACACTTAAGCTGTAAGAATCGTTCATACGCATTACCGTAATATGGTTTTTACGCATTGTGCAAATTTTAGTATTTTCACTACTCTTTACCCAGCATTGAATATCCCAGCTTGCACGTCCCAATAACCGATTTTCAGATTTTTCAAGAGAGTCATTTATATGCTGATAATCTACCTGTTGTATTAAATAGCCCAACCGATCATTCTTCATGCTTATAGTTGCAGCTCCTGCCGCATTTGCAATCGTTAAACCTAAAACTGCCCCAAACAAAATATAAGTATTATTTAACATTAGTCTATATAAAAAGCTAAATTCAGCACACTATAGCAAGCTTTTATCCTTTCACATCTTATACATTAATTTTATTTACTAAATTAAAAATCCATGATCCATTATTTTTATATTATCCATTATCTTGTCAATGTATGAGATTTAAAGCTAGCGTTCAGATGAAGATGGTATCTTTTTAATTTTATAGTTTTTAACTTTTAAACTAAAGA
>NZ_JBBEUE010000027.1:0-22787 GCF_037402435.1 Acinetobacter sp. NS-4
CTCTTCAACTAATTAAATTTCAAAACAATAAATAATTGCCAATAAACTTAGATAGCAAAAGAGAAAGGAGGTGCGCGACCTTGAGGGATAAGAAATAATTGCTTTAAAAGAAAGAAGATGTGGAAAAAAGCTTCTTTAAAAGCTAAAAAAAGAACTTGGATTCTAACGAGAACTTCTTTAATACCAATGTCTGGTAGTGGAACGACATGTGCGTAAACAACACAGTACTGACATTGATGATTCGTATCGTGATGATGACTGTATGAAGTTTTTTGTTCTAGATGTGCATTATTAAGCTTTTCAGGTTCATGATTAGCTAAACTCAAGTCTCGATGGGAGTAATTATGCGAATGATCTGAGCTATGCAGATCATGAGAAGTATCTAATAGAAGTGCATGGACAATAGTTTCACAGACTGGAGAAATTTGATATTTCTCTGGGAGTAAAGGCTGTATCAAAACAGCAATCTGCAACAAGATTGCCCAAAAGGCTAGCAATCTACCTAAAACCATGATCACTTAGATGGTCTCAATTATCCAAGTAAGAATATTCGATTCTAGCAGAATTAATATTTATTAAAAGTATGTAGTATTAATTTAAGAGTTTTGATTTTAATTTAGCTTAATAATTTTTATAATAAAGTAAAAATAAAAATTATTTATATAAGTAGTTGATTTTAATCTGAATTAATTCAGATTAAAATCGTGCATGATTAATTTTGCTTTTAAAAAATAATGATTAAAATTCAGAAAGTAAAGTATATAGAATAATTTTCCCTACATTGTGGGGATTTTATTTAAATATCTTTTACTAACCTGAATAACGGATAAGCAATTGACTTGAAAAAGAGAAGGACTAGAGTTGTACTAGCTCAATTTTAGCGATAGAAATTCCCGAGGGGATTTCTTTTTTAATCCACTATGGGGTATCGCCGGGTAGCAATAAGGGCATCTGCGATATGTACTTTTTGCCTTGGAAATCTCTAAGGCATTTTTGATAATTTCAGCTTTTACCGTCTTACGACTGAGCATTTGCTCAAGCCCCGAAGAAATTGAATTTCCAAATTTAATTAGATCTTAAGAACTTGCTTTTACCCTGAGAGAAAATATTTTTGAGGGTAGATCAGTGAGTCAGCAAGTGAGTGTATTACGAAATAAAAAACTATTTATCAGTATTTGCACATTGGTCTTGGTGATTTTAGGAATTTGGTGGGGCAGCAGTTTACTACTAAATAAAAATAAAGCGGAAAAATCAAAGACACAAAATGTAGTCGCCAATGAAACAGAAACAATAGATGTGTCTGGTAATCAGATTTTAATTTCGCCCACACAGATTCAACAAGCAGGTATTCAATTACAAACTTTAGGACAAGCGACAAGAGATGTACAACTCGCACTAACTTTGCAGGGACAAGCGCAGTGGTCACCTCAAAGTAAAGTGGTCTTAACGAGTCCTGTAGCGGGGATAGTTCAACAGGTACTGGTGCAACCTTTAGCCGAAGTTGGTCTCCATAGTCCTGTACTGGCCATTCATAGCCCTGATTTAATTCAGATTCAAAATGAAATTTTACAAATTCGTGCACAACTGCAATTGGCCAGCCAAAATTTGGCACGTGAACGCAGTTTATATGCTGAAGGGATTATTGCTGAAAAACGTGTACAGGAAGCCCAGAATGTAGTGCAACGACTGAATATTGATCTGAATGCCAAGCAACGCATGTTGCAGTTTATGGGCGGAAGTAGCAGTCAGGGACTGAATCCCGTGGTGTATGTCAAAAGTCCAGCCAGAGGCAGTGTAGAAAGTTTACAGGTATCTGCAGGTCAGTATGTAGAAACCGGTGCAGTACTGGGCCAGTTGGTGAATAGTGATCTACCTTTGCAATTAATGCTGCAAGCCCCTTTAGCGGATAGCAAATATATCCAGATTGGCGATCTGGTCAAAGTTGAGGGGTGTGAAATTACCGGGCAGGTACAACAAATTGCACCAGCACTTTCAGGCAATACGCAATCTCAAAATATTCTAGTCCAAATGCAGGCCAAGGATAACTGTTTAAAAGTACAACAGTTTGTTAAAGCGAATATTCAAAGCCATAACCCGACAACAAAAACCGCATGGGTAATACCGAGTGCTGCCTTAACTTTAAAAGATAACAAGCACTTCATTTTTATCAAAAACCAAAATGGTTTCGTGGCAATGCCTGTGGAATTGGTGGGTGCGAACCAGCAGCAAAGTCATGTGATTGGAAATGCATTAAAACCTGGAATTCAAGTTGCTGTGAGGGGTGTCGAACGTCTAAAAGCCGTTTGGTCAGGTTTCGGTGCAGAGCAGGCACCACCTGCCAGCAGTAGCACTGCGGTGAATTGAGGTTAGGCACATGTTAAAAAGTATTATTGCATTTTCACTGAGTCAACGAATCCTAATGCTGTTATTGGGTATGGCAATCAGTGTTGCGGGTTATTTGGCATTTACCAAATTGCCGATTGATGCCTTTCCCGATGTATCAAGCACACAGGTTCAAATTGTGATGAAATCTCCTGGCATGACGCCAGAAGAAGTGGAAAGCCGTATTGTGGTACCGATAGAACAGGAAATGTTGGGAATCCCTCATCAAACTGTACTACGTTCACAATCTAAATATGCTATTGCAATCATTACCCTGGATTTTGCAGAAGGGACAGATCCTTATTGGGCCCGACAACAGGTCAATGAGCGTTTGACTGGAGTCATGTCAGCTTTGCCTGGCAATGCATCAGGCGGGATTGCGCCTATGACGACGCCATTAGGTGAATCTTTTATGTTCACTTTACATGGTCCTATGAGTGATATGGAAAAACGAACCTTGCTCGATCGGGTCGTCCGTCCACAGCTCAGAAAAATTGAAGGGGTAGCGGATGTCAATGTCCTGGGTGGTTTGGCACGTACCTTTGAAGTGACACCCAACCTGGATGCTCTGGCATCGAGAGGTCTATCTCTTGATCAGTTAAAACAAGCAATTGAATTAAATAATGCAAGTGACGGTGCGGGTCGTCTGAATGAAAATGGAGAATCATTACTGATTCGTAGCGATAGTCGTGTCACCAATTTACAAGAGCTGGGCGAGATTATTGTTTCCAATCATCAGGGGACGCTGGTGCAAGTGAAGGATGTCGCCGATGTCCATACCGGTGCCCTTACCCGTTACGGAGCGGTAACCGAAAATGGTCAGGGTGAAGCTGTTGAAGGGATTGTCCTCACCTTAAAAGGCGCCAATGCACGTCAGGTTGTGCAAAGTGTGCGTGAACATTTACATGACATTGAGAAAAACTTACCCCCGGGCGTTACGATCAAGCCTTTTTATGACCGTGGTGAACTGGTGAATCGTGCCATTCATACCGTGAGTAAAACCTTGATCGAGGCGATTGTACTGGTCCTGATTTTATTGCTGCTGTTTTTAGGCAATTTAAGAGCTGCTTTGGTGGTTGCCGCCATTTTACCTTTATCTGCATTGAGTACTTTCTTAATGATGCGTCAGTTTGGATTGAGTGCCAACCTGATGTCATTGGGTGGTTTAACCATTGCCATTGGTTTGCTGGTCGATGCGGCGGTTGTGGTGGTGGAAAATATTGAAATGCAACTGGCAGATGCACACGAGTCCAAACACCGTTCATTTTTGCCGCCGCTGAACGTCATTTATCGCGCGGTTTGTGAGGTGGCGGTGCCGGTGACCGCAGGAATGATCATTATTATGCTGGTCTTCATTCCGTTGATGACGTTGCAAGGTCTGGAAGGGAAACTCTTCTCTCCAGTGGCACTGACCATTGTCTTTGCATTGTCGAGCTCACTGATTTTTTCATTAACGATTATTCCGGTGCTGTGTTCTTATTTCTTGAAATCTCAAGCACATCACACGCCGTATATTGTTGCTAAGCTGGAACAGGCATATAGCAAGGTGTTAAATGCAAGTTTAGCCCATCCGAAACGTGTTTATGCTTTGGCCGGAGGTGCTTTGGTGGTTGCTGCACTCATTTTTCCACTCATTGGTAAGTCTTTTATGCCAACCATGGATGAAGGCGACACCATATTGCAGTTGGAAAAAATGCCATCGATCAGCCTGCAAAATTCAATTGCACTTGACCTGGACATTCAAAGAAGAATTCTAAAACAAGTTCCAGAAGTGGCCCGCATTGTGGCAAGAACCGGCTCGGATGAACTGGGCCTTGACCCTATGGGCTTAAATGAAACCGATAGCTTTATCATTTTGAAACCGCAAGATCAGTGGCAGGGACAAAGTAAGGAGCAGATTTTAGCCAAAATTCGCCATGTATTGGCCGATGTTCCTGGGGTCAATCTCACCTTTAGTCAGCCGATCGAAATGCGGACTTCAGAAATGTTATCGGGTGTACGTGGAGATTTGGCCGTCAAAATTTTTGGTACCGATTTAGACCAGCTGAATCAGCTGTCTAAGCAAATCTCTACCGTTCTACAAGGGATCAAAGGCAGCGAAGACGTCATGACTTTGGAAAATTCTGGGGTGCAATATCAGGAATTACGTATTCGTCGTGATATGGCTGTCCGCAATCAGCTAGATAGCCAAAGCATACAGGCACAACTCAAAATGCTCATTGAAGGGCAGCAGATTAGTTCGATTATTGAACAGGGGCGACCGGTTCCATTGATGATGAAAGGTGATCCGCGTCTGGGACAATCCAGTTTTGCCCTCGCGAACATGAATTTACCTGTTGAAAACTCAGCGGCTGTACCGTTGTCCTCTTTAGCAGAAATGGTCAAGACTGAAGGCGTCGTCAAAATTGACCGGGAAAATGCTTCAAGAATGTCCGTTGTCCGTGCCAATGTGCGTGACCGGGATCTGGTTGGTTTTGTCGAGGAAGCAAAACAGCAGGTTGCCCAGAAAGTTAAATTACCGGCCGGCTATTCATTGAAATGGGGTGGCCAATTTGAAAATCAACAACGTGCAGCAGCGCGTCTGATGCTGGTTGTCCCTGCAGCGTTGACGATGATTTTCTTCCTGCTCTTTACAACTTTAGGGTCTGTTCGTCAGGCAGTACTGGTTTTTGTGAATATTCCCTTTGCTTTAATTGGGGGAGTCGTAGCCTTAGCCATCACTGGTGAATATTTATCGGTGCCTGCTTCGGTCGGGTTTATTGCATTAATGGGGATTGCCGTACTGAATGGTTTGGTGATGATCGGTTATTTTAACCAGCTCATTTCACGCGGCGTTGCAATTGAAGAGGTGGTTCGTGAGGGGGCGATGCGACGTTTACGTCCAGTAATGATGACTGCAAGTATCGCGGCTTTGGGTTTAATTCCGTTGCTCTTTACCACTGGGCCAGGTGCTGAAATTCAGCGTCCATTGGCGATCGTGGTGATTGGTGGATTAATTTCCTGCACCTTACTGACGCTGATTTTACTTCCTAACTTGTTCAAACAATTTGGTTTAGTGCGAGATACTCATGTCTGAAATGTGCCAACTCTCTATCAACATCTCCAGTGATATTGCGGAAGAATTAATGAGCCATTTATGGCTCATTCCCGAGATTGTGACAGGATGTACCTGTATTCCGGCACAAGGTTTCGGCAGTCGCCAACATTATCGAAACATTCAAGAAAAAATTCGGGGTGCAACTGAGCGTAATTTGATTCTGTTGATTTTACCCCTCGCAACTGTGCCTTTAGTTTTGGCCCATATCCAAAAGAAATTTAAATCAAGTGACTGTTTCTATTGGGTATTACCAACCATAACATCGGGTTATGCTGGTCAAGGAGAAGTGAACGAATGAAACCAGAAATAGCGACTCAACCCCATTTGCTGGGTAAAGCCTTACGTTTACTGGGCTTGGGCTGTTGTGTGATGATGACTTCTGTCGTATCCGCGGAACCCGCTTTGGATCAGGTCTTGCCACCACTCGATGCGGTCAAACAGAGCTTGTCACAGCATCCAACTGTTCGATCGGCAGTTTCGGATCAGGACTATGCCAATTTTGCAGGACAGGGGCTAAAACTGGGCCATCCCTGGACAGTGCGTGCGGGCATGCAGCTTCGTAACAGCAATGCCCAAGATGGTCAAACAAAGTCCAATAGCTATGAGCCGAACTTTGGTATTGAAAAGCAGATTCGTTTGCCTGGCAAATACCAGCTGGATCAGGATTTGGCGCAACGAGGGATGAGTATTGCAGAATTAAAATATGAAGATGCCAAACATGAAGTTGCCAAAACTTTGCTGAATCAGTGGTTTGCCTATATACGCAGTGCTTTGCAATTGACGCGCATAGAGGAACAGCAGGCAAGAATACAGCACTATATGCAAATGACCCAGCAGCGTATTCGTGCTGGAGATGCCCCACGACTGGAACTGATGCTGCTCAGCAATGAATCGCGGCAAATCGAAGAGCAATATATGCAGGCTAAAACAGCTTACTATCAAGCACAGCAGTTATTGTCACGTGATTATCAGGGAAAAATTCCAGAACACTGGAGCAGTGATGTCATCAAAATTCGCCCACTCGAATATACACAGACTGAATGGATACAGCAGGTTTTGTCTGCCAACCATGAGCTTGAGCTGGCCAAAACGCAGGCAGCACAGCAAGATGCATTAGTCAAAAGAGAGCAACTCAATCGGGTACCTAATCCTACGGTCGGAGTGGGCTATAGTCGTGAGCAGTCTGGCGTTGAAAACTTGATGAGTGTAACGGTTTCAATTCCACTCGCCAGTCGGCAAGTGCGGATAGCTTCTGGTATGGCCATGGCGGAAGCTCAAAAGGCCAATTTTGAGATCGGACGAGTAGAAAACCGTTTGCGTCAGGAAACGCAATACTGGTTCACGCAGATGGAGTCGGCAACTGTACGGAGTGAGCAGGCTCAACAGAATTTGGCACAGTTACAGCAACAACATGGATTGATGCAAAAAGCATATAAGCTTGGTGAATTGAGTTTAAATGAACTGTTACTTCATTCACAGCAACTGGTTGATGCGCGCGGTCGAATTGATCAAGCCAAAATTGATTATACAGAAAGCTTGAGTTTACTATTGCTGAATTCGCATCAGTTATGGCCTTTACATGAGGATCATCAGGCAGAGTAAAATAGTAGAGTGCTGATATATCAATGCTTTGTATGATTATTATTCGGTTGGTGTTTTGTCTTCCTTGGGCCAGAGTACCTGCCGCTTTCACAGAAATAAATATAGGCTTGTAAGTAGCAGAATGAGAGGGTAGCTCAGACGTGAGAATATTGTTAGTTGAAGACGATGCCTTACTGGCTAAGGCGACAGCACGGGGCTTAGACCATGCAAATTTTGTGGTCGATATCGCCACCACAGCAGAGCAAGCCTATCATTTTTTGGCGAGTTATGATTATCAGTTTATTTTGCTTGATTTAGGTTTGCCGGACCGGAATGGGTTGGAAGTTTTAAAGTCACTGCGCCGTAAAAAGAATAAAGTAGGCGTTATTATTCTGACTGCTCAGGATAAAATTCAGGAGCGTATTTCAGGTTTGGATGCAGGAGCAGATGATTTTGTAGTTAAGCCATATGATTTGTATGAAGTCATTGCACGGATTCAAGCAGTATTGCGCCGTATTTCAGGTGAAGTGAGTGATTTGATTCAGATTGGCAATATTGCAGTTAATAAAGCGACCAAACAGGTACTGAGAGATCAAACTGAAGTTGAATTAACTCAGAAAGAATTTCACTTGCTGGAACTCTTTATCCTTAACCGTGGCCGGATTATTTCACGGGAGAGCATAGAAAACTCATTTTATGCCTATGATGCGGATGTAAGCAGTAATGTGATCCAGGTCTATATTCATAATTTACGGCGCAAGCTTGGGAAAAACATTGTCCGTACAGTGCAGGGTTTTGGCTATATTATGGATGAAAATTATTGATGGCCAATTTCATCCGCAGTTATTCATTGACCCGGCGTCTATCATTGATTTTACTGGTTATCACCGCCACTGTCTGGGTGGGTAGTCTAGGCTGTATCTACTGGGGAATGCAGCGCACGGCGAACAATATATTTGATAAATCACTGGTCGAAACCGCCCATGCTTTACTCTCGACCACTTCAAGTTCACTGGAAGGGCGAATCCCTGACCATACTGTCATCGAGAAAGCTCAAGGTGAGCATTATAATCAGATTATATTTCAGATTTGGCATCGTAATGGCAAGTTGATTTATCGTTCGGTTGGCGTGGATACACACCCGTTTGTTCAGCAAGCCAACTTTGGCTGGATTAAGATTCACAATCAAACCTATCGCAGTTATTCGGTTTGGGATAGCACCCACACTATACAAGTACAAATTGCACAGGTCTGGACCATCCGTCAGGATATCCAGAGAGATATGCTAATATTTTTAATAGTGGTTTCAGCATTTTTTTTACCATTATTGTCTTGGCTGATTTTGCAGACCGTACGTAGCAATTTGTCCACTGTATTCAGTATCAGTCAAAATCTGGAAAAGCAGTCGATTGAACATTTAAAACCCATCAACCCTGTCGTGCCCAAAGAAATCGAACCTTTGGTGAAGTCATTAAATACATTATTGAGTGAAGTTGCAGAAAGCATGCAACGTGAAAAACGTTTTACCTCAAATGCAGCCCATGAGTTACGTACACCTTTGGCGGCGATCCGTCTGCATGCACAAGTTTTGCAGAGTGCACGTTCTACTGAGGAGGCACGAGAAGCAGCAGAGGACATTATCATTGGCATTGATAAGGCCTCACGAATGATCACGCAGTTACTGACCTTGGCCCGGATAGAACCCAATGGTCAACAAATTCAAGGCCCGGTTGATCTGGTTAATATGATTCAAAGTACCCTTGCGATGATGGATTTTCAGCTTCGTCAGGCAAAGATTGACTTACAGTTACAACTGGAGTCGGCCCTGGTCATGGCACAAATGGATCAATTGGAAATTATGCTCCGTAATCTTTTAGAAAATGCCATTATCTATCGTAGCCAGGAACGTCCGTGTCTCATTAAAATTAGTTGTGGCTGTGTTGAAAATTATAGTTTTGTGCAGATTGAGGACAATGGAATCGGTTTGGATGAAGCACAAATACCTCTGATTTTTCAAAGATTTTATCGAGTGAATCAGAACAGTACAGTTATTGGCAGTGGTCTAGGCTTATCGATTGTTAAGCAAATTGTCGATCTATACCACGGAAAAATTGAGTCACGCCGGGCAGATGCCATTGGCGGTCTGGTGATCAGGATTGAGTTTAAAATCAAAAATAAATAACCGCACTATAGATAGTACCCAAGAGTAATTTTTAAAATTTTAAATTAGGTTGTCACCACTACGTGTGGTGACAGAGGTCAAATAAGCCCGCGATCCTACACTTAGATAAGAGGCTGCAATATGACAGTGAAAATCGGCATAAATTTTATTAAAAGCATAACTTGATTTCTATGCTGTGTTGAGAATTGGGTCAATAAGACTATTTCGTTTATAGTTTCATCATGGATAGATACATGTTTACAGATGCTCAATGGGTGAAAATGGAACAACTCTGTCTCGGTAAAGTCACAGATTGTATACATAGCGGTACACATACTAAATTAGTTATTGAAGGAATTTGATCATCCTGGCGTAAAAGCAGTTATTCCTCCCAAAGCTAACTGTATAAAGTTCAGCGCATATTTGATCGTTGTATGTATCAATGGCGATATCTTATCGAAAATTACTTTTTTAAATTGAAAGAATTCAAGCCTATTGCCATGCGTAGTGATAAAACATACTCAAGTTTTGCTGCCATAATTTATATTTGTGCGAGCGTAATTAACTCTCGTTAATTCTCAATACATCTTGGTAAGATGTATGTTATTTATATAACTCAACAGAATACTAATGTTTGCAGCTTTGCTGATATCCTGCAGAATATTTGAATATGGGTCGACGGTTCAAAATTTCTTTATCAGTGCTAAAACATGTAGTCTTTATTGCTCAGGTCTTATAGAGCAGATCGAGCTAAATTAATATAAATATACCTTTAAAATACAAGGAGTCTCAAAAATGGCGAGTTCTAAAAAAGAATCTAAAGCAGTGAAAATTGATATTGGTATCTCTCATAGTGATCGTGCCAAAATCGTGGAAGGGTTATCTAAACTGCTAGCGGATAGCTATACCTTATATTTGATGACTCATAACTTTCATTGGAACGTGACTGGGCCACAATTCAATAGCTTACATAACATGTTTATGACTCAATATACTGAACAATGGAATGCCCTGGATATTATTGCTGAACGAATTCGGGTATTGGGATTTCCTGCGCCAGGAACCTATAAACAATTTGTAAAATTAACTGCAATTAAAGAAGTAGAAGGTGTTCCTAAAGCCGAGGAAATGGTCAGCCTGCTGGTCAATGCACATGAAACTGTTGCACGCACTGCTCGAAGTCTATTTCCCATCGTGGATGAAGTTAATGACCAGCCAACAGCGGATCTGATCACACAAAGACTTGAAGTTCATGAAAAAACAGCCTGGATGTTAAGAAGCCTGTTAGAAGAGTAACGATCTACAGCTATTCAACTGGTAGATATCTCCGCAAGCTGATCAATCAAGCGAACCATCTGTTGCAAAAACAGATGGTTCTCATTTTTTATAAATAGATGAGAGAGTGACTCACCTCATAATTTAATTGTTAGCTTCACTTTTTGATAACTTCAATCATAAATTGAATCACGTGGCTTTTGCCCTGATGCAATTGTCCTTCATAACGTTCTACATCTCCGACAAAAAAGTGAACAATATGATCGTCCTGAAAAACTTCTAAAATCTCTTGAGGATCATATAGAAAATCAGGATTGCCAGGACCACCAGTTTTATAAGCAAATTGCGCTTTGGAATATACCTCACCAATAAAATGACCGTGATTTTTTAGTGCCTGACGTACACACTGCAAGGTTTTTAATCGGGTAGCTGGATCGACATGACCAAATACACACAGAATATTGTCATATTGATCTTCTGGCCATTTCACTGTAGTCAAATCGATCTGCCGGGTTTGCAATTCAATCCCTTGTTCTTGTGCATATACCTTGGCATTTTCAAGAGCGACTTGCGAATAATCCCACGCCTCGGCATTAAATGCTAAATGCTTCTCTCGTGCTGTACGTGCTAAATACAGGATATTACGCCCTTCACCCTCTGCAATAGCCAAGGTACGGCCAGAAATCGCATAACGCTGGCTGATGTCCTGAATAAATACATTTGCTTCTGAGCCATATAAATGTTGTGTTTCCTGATAACGTTTGTCCCATTCTTGATGCATATGGATCATCCTTTTACTCAATAAAATCTAAAAATACCTCATCGATTGTAGCTACCCCAAACACATGTCGCTACAACAACAGCTTTGTCATCTTGCTGCATGATCCAAATTTTTTAATACTAAACAACATACACAACTAAAAGAAAATAAGCACAAACCTAAAAAAAAACTAATTCTTTAAATGAGCTGATGGCACAACGGTTTAACTTCGCCCACTGATGCCAATATTCAAGCCTAAATCAGATGGCTGTGATGCAATTCGCTTGGTTCAGCTGGATAAATACTGTCGAATTGATGTAAAGAAAACCGACCCACTCCAGCACAGTTGGAAGGTGTCGAATAGGGTTATGTTGCAGATGCAGGCTTTATGCTGCACCTAACATTTTAATGGCGGGAGTCTGCGTTAAAGGTCGCCCTGTGAAACAGAAAGCAAGGGGAATCTATGAGCAAATCAGCTAAAGACTTTTGCTTTTAGCATCCCTGAAAAACCTGTTTTGCCAAAAGTGATCTTAAAAGGGTGGAATTATATCAATCACAATCGTGGCTGCAGTACACTTCATATAGGGTCTGCATGATTTTTAGCACCCGTATATCACTGAATTGATAAAAAATCTGTTTGCCTTCCCGTCGTGTCGATACGATCTGGCTGTTTCTTAATACAGTCAGCTGTTGTGACAAGGTGGGTTGGTGGATATCCGTACGTTGTTCTATGTGCTGTACATTCAGCTCGCCATCGACCAAGACACAGAGAATTTTAAGACGGGCAGGGTTGGATAAAACTTTCAGACAATCACTGACAAAATCGACTTGTGAAAAGTCTATTTGTGCTTTTAACGGTGCAGGGTTCATGTAGGTGTCCTGATAAGCCATGATGAGATACAAAAAAATCAGCATTTCCGCTTGAATATTTTTATTTATTATATAATATAAAAATATATATTGTAAATGAGTAGATTTACTATGCATGATTTTCTCATTGCATTTCTCGGCGGATTATTACTGGGAGTAGCGGTGGTCGGCTATCTCTATGTGCATGGCCGTATCGCAGGGATCAGCGGATTGATTGGACAGGTACTCAATCCACAGACCGTGTTTAAAACCCCTGCAATCTGGTTTATGTCAGGTTTGATTGTCACGCCCTTTATTTATGGATTATTTGTCCAGCCTGAGATCGAGTTGAATGCCAGTCCGCTGATGATGATCATCGCGGGTCTGCTGGTTGGCTTTGGTACGCGCCTGGGTTCAGGATGTACCAGTGGTCATGGGATTTGCGGGATGAGCCGTTTATCGAAGCGTTCTATCCTGGCCACCATGAGCTTTATGTTCGCTGGTTTTGTCACAGTTTATATCATTCGCCATATCACAGGAGCTTTCTAAATGAAGAATTTTCTGGCTTTCATTTTCGGCGGTTTGTTTTCTGTGGGGCTGATGGTCTCCGGGATGTCGAATCCGGAAAAAGTGCTCGACTTTCTGGATCTGTTTGGGGACTGGGATGCCAGCCTGGCTTTTGTGATGATGGGTGCAATTGCTGTGGCATTTATTCCCTTTCAAAAAGCGCTACGCAGCCAGGCACCGAAAACGATCTTTAATGAACCGATCGATTTGCCAAAGAATAACAAGATTGACCCTAAACTGATTTCGGGCAGCCTGCTCTTTGGTATCGGTTGGGGGATTGCCGGGATATGTCCTGCACCAAGTTTTACCTTGATTGGTCTTGGGCATTATCAGGTCCTGTATTTTATTGTTGCGATGCTTGCAGGCGTGTTGATTCACCGTAAATGGGCAGGAGCCTAATCATGTCAAATTCCCCAGTTGTAAAAGACTTTTTTCATGAAGATACCAATACTTTCAGTTATGTGGTGAGTGATCCTTCAACGAAAGCCTGCGCAATTATTGACAGTGTGCTGGATTATGATGCTGCATCTGCCAGCACCTCGACCACACATGCCGATCAGATCATTGCCTATGTCAAAGCACAGGGTTTAACCGTCGAGTGGATTCTGGAAACTCATGTCCATGCCGATCACTTGACCGCGGCGCAGTATCTCAAAGCTGCACTGGGGGGCAAGATTGCCATGAGCCAGAAAATTGCGATGGTCCAGGAAACCTTTGCTGCCATCTACCATCTAGATATCAAGCAATGGAATACCCAGCAGTTATTTGATTACCTGTTTGAGGATGATGAGAAATTCCAGCTTGGTTCCATCGAGGCATATAACATGCCCACCCCTGGACATACGCCAGCCTGCTTGAGTTATGTCATCGGTGATGCCGTGTTTGTGGGCGATACCTTGTTTATGCCGGATTATGGCACGGCACGCTGTGACTTTCCGCGTGGCAGTGCAGCCATGCTGTTTGATTCGGTACAGCGCCTGTTTGAATTGCCGCAGACTACCCGGGTGTTTCTATGCCATGACTATTTGCCAGAAACACGGAATAGTTATGTGTGTGAGACGGATATCCAGACGCAAAAAAACCGCAATATTCATATTCATCATGGCACGACCAAAGCTGAATTTATCGAGATGCGTAACAAGCGCGATGCAGGTTTGAGTATGCCCAAACTGATTCTACCTTCGATTCAGATCAACATGAAAGCAGGACAGTTCCCTGAACCGGAAGAGAATGGGGTTTCTTATTTAAAGCTTCCGCTGAATTACTTCAAATAGGCAAGTTTCAGGATTAAACCAGCAGGTTCTTTTGTTGAACCACTGGAGTTAAGAGAGGTATAGGGGTGATGTGGTTGATACTGGAAGGGCTGGCCATCGGTGGCTTGCTGGGTTTAACCGGTGCGGGTGGCGGTATTCTGGCTGTACCTGCACTGATGGCGAGTCAGGGCTGGACGGTAGCACAGGCTGCACCTGTAGGCTTGCTGGCAGTGACCCTATCAGCACTGGTTGGAACATTTGAAGGTTTGTCCAAGCGCATCGTGCGTTATCGTGCTGCGCTCTGGATTGCGCTGATCAGTATTCCTTCAGCACGTTATGGCGTGCATCTGGCTGGAATTATCTCTCCTGTATGGCTCACGCTGGCTTTCAGTTTGGTGATGCTGATCATCGCTTACCGGATCTTCTTTAATAAAGTCCATGATCATGGAAATGCACTGTGTAAGGTCAATCAAACGACTGGTCGCCTGATCTGGAATATGAAAACTGCATTATCTCTCGGCGCCATTGGTGTCGTGGCAGGTCTACTGACCGGTTTGCTTGGAGTGGGTGGGGGGTTCGTGATTGTTCCGGCACTACGTAAAGTGACTGACCTGGATATGCGCAGCATCGTTGCAACTTCGCTGATGATTATTTTCCTGATAGGCGGTGTCAGTATTTCTGTACACGTACTGGATGGCTTTCAATACCCTGTTTCGGTCACGCTAACTTTCGTTCTGGCTTGTATTGTGGGCATGTTAATAGGACGTCATGCGATGCACCGGATAGACAGTAATCTGGTGCAGAAAATTTTTGCCACGACCGTGATGGGGGTGGCGATGTATTTAATTTATTCAGCGCTCATGGGCTAGTTCCGCCCGCTGTCTGGATAAGAATGCGTGAGTTGAATCAGCCTGGATGCGACTGTCATCAGGTTGAACATCAAGCAAGTGTAACATCTGAAAGCACTTTAGCAGCTAGGGTCTGCATGGCCTGATCGTGGCAAGAGGGCTGAAACTGCCGCTTGGGAATTTAAACTAAACGGCTTTTAATCTACCTGATTATATTTTATAAAATATGAATATGATTTTAATGGCTGAGGAAGAATGAAAATGATGAAAACTGCAGAGCAATTGATCCAGAATGCAAAAAGCCGGATTCAGGAAGTGAGCGTAGATGAACTGTTTGAAGCGATGAAAAACCATAAAACCATTCTGATTGATGTTCGGGAACCGGATGAATTTCAGGCGGCAGCGATAGACCGGGCGGTGAATTATCCTCGTGGTGTTTTAGAAATGAGAATTCACCAGCATCCTGTGGCGAGCCATCATTGCGATACCCTACAGGCACTGGAACATCTTAAAGATCAGCCGATCTATCTGATTTGTGGCACGGGTGGACGCTCAGCATTGGCAACCGATACCTTACAGAATATGGGTTTTACCCAGGTCAAGTCTGTGCAGGGCGGTTATCAGGCCTGGCTGCAACAGGGCTATCCGGTAGAAAAATAAGCTATTGAATAGGTGAACAACCTTATTGTTGATTGTTTAATGTGAGAGGCAGTGATGAAATACAAAGAATTAACCCAGAACATTTCAGGCAGTTTAAGAACTTTAACTCAGGATTCACCTGATTTAATGAAAAGTTTTAATCAGTTGTCGCAGACGGCTATGCGTGATGGCGTGATTGATCCCAAAACCAAGGAAATGATTGCTCTGGGGATTGGTGTTGCATCGCGTTGTGATGGTTGTATCGGTTTTCATGTCAGAACCCTGGTTAAAATGGGGATGACCCTGCAGGAGCTGGAAGAGCTTTTAGGTGTTGCTGTATATATGGGCGGTGGACCGTCATTAATGTATGCCGCAAATGCACTGGATGCCTTTAAAGAGTTTTCCAGCTGATTGGATATGGGGTAATGGAGGGCTGGCAATCCTGCCGAGCTTAGAATGAGGCTGATGGAATAACAGGTGGACAAATCACAAAAAAACCTGCTTATTGGGGCTTCTTGGCATTGATCTTGATCAGATTTCCTCATGCTAAAAAGTGCGCTTTAACAAGCGCACTTTTTTTTGGCGGTATCTTAAGATTCAACTCAGCTTGAGTTGCTATGCTGCACTTAAAATAAAGTCAGCACAGGTTTTTTATGCTTCAGCGTACAACCACTTCTTCAACGGATTTATTGATCCGGTTTCTGCATATTGTCATCATGTTGAGTTTTACCGGGGCTTATCTGACTGGGGATGCAGAAGAATGGCATCAAATCCATATGGCCTTTGGCTATACCCTCGGAATCAGTCTGATATTAAGAATTTTATGGCAGTTTGGCGCTCCTCGACTGGCCCATACTAAGCCTTCAGGGCCAAGCCGACGATTGCAGGTGATCAAGCCTTTTGTACAGCGTTATTGGGCACAGCCGCAGCAATGGCTTTCGCCAACATTTTTAAAAGCAGCCAGTTCCAGCCTGTTTCAGCTCAGCATACTGGGTATTTTTCTCCTGCTGCCTTTAACGGTGCTGGCCGGCTTTTTGACCGACTATACCTATAGCCATACCTTAAAAGAAATTCATGAGCTCTTTGCCAATCTGTTTTTAGCCAGTGTGTTGCTGCATTTGGCAGCGTTGACACTGAATAGTGTTCTGCTTAAAAAATGGCTGGCAAAACGGATGTTCTGGGGGATCGAATCGCATTCATGGTTCACCCTGTTTGCTGCACTCTTTTCACTGGGCGTGTTGATTGCTTTCTGGTTTTTCTATTTTAGTTAAGCTTGTATGAACGCAGAACAGAGAAGGCGATGAGATTCAAACATCTCCTTTGACACATTGAGAGGGTTCATAACATCAAATGACAAAGCATTGATGAACTGCATCATTTCAATCGGATGAGTTTTGGTGGGGTACTGGAGTAATGAAAGTCATTAAGTTTGTAGCCTATTGGATAATCAGCATTATTCAGTTTTTTGGAGTTTATACCTATTTCAATCAGGTACTTGATTGGCATGGTATAGTGGGAATAATCGTGGCGATTATTACAGCGGGGATTCCTGTTGTTGGCACGACTGTGGGTGTGCTTGGGGTACATTATGGATGGGACTGGACTTGGCCTGCTGCTTTGGCATTGTACTTATGTCCGTACATTTTGATGGGCCTGATTATTCTTTTATATACCCTGTTTGACCATTGATCGTTCGTAGCATGACGGGTCTGAAGGCCGAGCCCATCTGCGCTGTCTGCTGCTATGGATTGGTGAAGCCACAGCAACAATACCGCAGTACGCTGCTGTGACAGAATCAACTCATAATCCGTTGGTCCGCATGGGCTACCCCTACATTAAAACGTGGGAAATTCTGCATATATTGTTTTTAAATGGTTTCTAGCCATTGAATTTCAGATAACAGCTATTGTGGTAATTTTATAAATTTTTAATAAAAACAAAAAATATATCAATTTAAGAAAACTCTCTTAGGATTAGATCTCGATGGCTTTTTAATATCCAGTAGGTATCAAACAATCAAACAATCAAACAATCAAACAATCAAACAATGGGCTAAATCAATTAAAAAAAGACATTTTAGTTGTTTGGCTCATTGCAAAAGATAAGCGAACATCCAATTTTATAAAAATTTTAGCAGTAATAATTGCTACTTATATTTTATTACCTATTGATCTAATTCCTGATAAATTAATGTGTTTTCACAATTTAAGTGATTATGCCAGTTAGTTTTTTTTCAAACAATTTTATAATTTTAATGGCGAATTAGGGATTCAGTACACCTAATGAATGGAAGTCTAAAAACTAACTAGAAAAATTGAGGAAAATTATGGGTGCTTTAACAGGATTTAAAGTTCTTGATTTAAGTCGAATTCTGGCAGGACCGTGGTGTAGTCAAATACTAGCAGATCTGGGTGCAGAGGTGATCAAAGTTGAGAGACCTTTTCAGGGAGATGATACCCGTATTTGGGGACCTCCTTTTTTAAAAAATGATCAGGGTGATGAGACTGGTGAATCTGCTTATTATCTATCTGCGAATCGAGGAAAATATTCAGTCGCCATTGACATTGCAACAAAAGAAGGTCAAACGCTAATTAAAAAAATGGTCTTAGACTGTGATGTGCTGATTGAAAATTATAAAGCTGGCTCATTAAAAAAATATGGCCTGGATTATGAAAGCCTTAATCAACTCAATCCTAAATTAGTTTACTGTTCGATCACAGGTTTTGGACAAACAGGTCCACGCGCCGCTGAACCGGGATATGACTTTATTATACAAGGCATGGGTGGCATGATGAGTGTCACAGGTGAACGTGATGATTTACCCGGAGGTGGGCCGCAGAAGGCAGGTCTGGCATTTGCAGATTTAACTACAGGCTTATATGCTGCAATTGCCATTCAGGCCGCATTGCTTTCACGAGTGAGTACTGGTGAAGGTCAGCATATTGATATGGCGCTCCTAGATACTCAAGTGGCTTCTCTTTCGGTATTAGCAATGAATTATTTAACGTCAGAAAAAATACCGGGCCGTTTAGGGAATGCACATGCCAATATTGTCCCGTACCAAGTCTTTAAGGCGAAGGAATGTGAGTTTATTATCGCTTGCGGTAATGACCAGCAGTTTCAAATGTTATGTGACAGTATTGGTCTACCAGAACTTTCTCAAAATCCAAAATTTGTAAAAAATAAGGACCGTGTGACCCATCGTGAAGAAATTACCGCATTATTGCAGCAGCATTTTATGACTCAACCCGCACAGTATTGGGTCGAACGTATTCATGCGGTGAAGGTTCCGGTCGGTATGATTAATGATTTACAACAAGCATTAGAAGAAGAGCAGGTGATATCGCGTAAAATGCTCGTCAGTATGGATCATCCATTACGTTCCGATTATCTTTCGATTGGTTCACCTATTAAATTGTCTAAAACCCCAGTCCAATATGTTAAAGCACCCCCTTATTTGGGTGAGGATACTGACAAAATTTTAAACCGTTTTGTTTCTGAAGATGAATTGAAAGCTTTAAAGCATAAAAATATCATTCAGCAAGGCTAAAGGAAAAGGCACGTTATGTGCCTTTTAACCTTTTGATTTTAATCACAGAAAATAGCAAACTCTTCGGCAGGAACACGCGGTGTATGTAATTGATTCACCGCTTGAGTTTGATCGGCATATCCCAGCGCTACAGCGCAAACTAATTCTTCATTTTCCGGAATATCAAGAACCTTGGCTACAATTTGATGAAATGGGTTCCATGCGGCCTGAGGGCAGCTATCAATTCCACGTGCTTTAGCTGTGATCATGACATTTTGAATCATCATCGCAATGTCCATTTTTGAGCCAGTTTCTAAAGTCGTACTTAAAGTAAAAAATAGGCCTACGGGAGCATCAAATAACTGATAATTACGTAGATGTTGCTGCTGAATTTTCTGCTGTTCACCTTTTTTAATATCCAGCAAACCGTAGAGTCCCCAGCCATTTTCACGTCGGCGCTCGATAAATGGAGACGTCCATTGATCAGGATAATACTTAAATGTTTCTTTATAACGGCTCGCTATTTCAGGCTGCTCAAAAATCTGCCTTTGCGCTGCACAGACCTGCTGAATCAGCTCTTTGCGTTTTTGGCCAGTCACAACATAAACTTTCCAAGGCTGAATATTGTTGCCTGACGGTGCACGGCAGGCGATGTTTAAAATATCTTTGATGGTCTGTGTATCAAGTGGGGTATTTTTAAAAGCACGTACAGAATGCCTTGAGGTAATGGCTTGATCCACCAAGGTATGTTGCTGCATTCGAAACTCCTTTTAATCTTCATATTTTGATTTTATGTAACTTTATAAATTTTATCAGTCCAAACCTTAAGCATTATTAGAAATAAAAATCGTATTAATTCGTGTCAGCATCAGGTTGTACAAGGTGGATCTGTTTGAGGCCTGTATTCAACTTGTTGAGTAAGTGGATTAAACTGGCTAAATCATCCAAGGCAAAGCCAGACATTGCTTGACGGTAGAACTGAAAAAATTGCTCCTGTAAGTCGAGCCAGCTTTGTTGTCCGGATGGCGTGAGAGCTACATTTTTAGCCCGTTTGTCTTGATGAGAGGTGACACGCTGTACACTGCCTTCACGTTCTAATCGTTTTAAAACATTGTCTAAACTTTGCCGGCTAATCCCTAAGTATTCGGTTAAATCGGAAAATGACATGCCTGCATTATTAAGGTGCGGGCGTGAAAGTGCGCCCATCACAGCCCAATGAACGGGTGAAATACCAAGTTCATTTAAACATTGGCGATCAAGACTATTGCCTGCCTGAAATAATCGGAAAAACAGCCGATTATGAATCATATATAAAGATTGATCGTAAATTCCAAGTTTTGAATCAGACATAGTTATTAAGCACGTTTTCTATTGATATTTGCAGCTAGTATATCGGCTCAAAACATAAGTACAGCTATTTTTGAGAAAAATTCGCTTTCCGTTTTTCTAAAAAAGCCTGTATGCCTTCAGCAGCATCAGCGCTTTGGCTGCATTCCACAAAAAGTTTGGCTTCCAATTCAAGCCCCTTATAGATATTTACATCGGTTGCGGATTGAACCGCTTGCATAATTTGCTGAATCGCTGCTGGAAATTGTGTTGCCAATGAATCTAAATAGGCTTTTCCACTTTCAATCGGATCTTGCATTTCCATAATCTGATTTACCAAGCCGATGTTATAGGCTTCTTCTACAGACACAATTTTGCCACTGGCAATCATTTCAAGTGCTTTTGATACCCCAATTAAGCGCGGTAAGCGCTGTGTTCCGCCATAACCAGGAATTAAACCGAGTTTTATTTCAGGAAGTCCAAGACCTGCAGCAGGGCTGCATATTCTAAATGTACAAGCCAAAGCCAGTTCAAGTCCGCCACCCAAAGCCATGCCATGAATACAGGCCAGTGTTGGAAATTTTAATTCATGTATTTGCTGGAATAAGGCCTGACCTATTTGTATTTTATGCAGATGTTCTGCAGGACTTTTATTCAGTAATTCTGTAATGTCTGCACCTGCACAAAAGGCTTTTCCTTCACCCGTGAAAATGGCGGCACGTAGATTCAGTGCTGAAATTTTGGACACAATTTCCTGTAATTTTTCAATCATATCTGCATTTAATGCATTTCTTGCTTCAGGGCGATTCAATCGAATAACCGCAATATTGTTTTCATAGTGAAGTTCAGCAAGCATGTTCCATTTCCTTGGAAAATCAGATTTATAAAAAGCATAGGCTGAATCTTATTTATGTCAATATATAAATATAAATTAATTAAAAAAATACCATTTATTAGGGTTTTATATTTATATATATGTAATGGTATTGACATAAAAAAATAATTCACTAATCTGAACTGGCTGTTTATTCAACAAGTTCGAGTTTTAGTTTCTGTCAGAAATATCCAGAATACAATTGGGTGCGTATGGCCGATAGATTGCTAAAAACAGTAATGAACTAAAACAACAATAACAATCAAGGAGTTGATTGATGAGTCAAGTCGATATGCAGAATTTAGCGAGTGAAGCTAAATTCAACGGTTTTCATGCCACAGTTTTAATATGGTGCATGCTGGTTATTATTCTCGATGGATATGATATTTCTGTTGCAGGTGCAGCTTTACCTTCGATTATGGAGCAAATGAATGTAAGTGCTTCAACTGCTGGATTTATGGCGAGTTCAGCGCTGTTTGGAATGATGATTGGTGCTATTTTTTTTGGTGGTCTCGCCGATAAAATTGGCCGTCGTTTAACCATTGCCATTTGTGTATTTTTATTCAGTGCCTTTACTGCGATTGCAGGTTTAACCAATGATCCTGTGACATTCAGTATCGTGCGTTTTATTGCGGGATTAGGCATTGGTGGTGTGATGCCGAATGTGGTTGCGCAAATGACTGAATATTCACCAAAGAAAGTGCGTAATGTCATGACCTCATTGATGTTTTCGGGTTATGCCGTAGGCGGAATTTTAGCGGCAGTTTTAGGCAAGCAGTTTATTGTACAACATGGCTGGCAGGTGGTGTTCTATGCTGCAGGCCTACCGGTCATTTTGCTGCCTTTTATCTTAAAATCTATGCCGGAATCTGTGGTTTATTTGGTGAAGCACAATAAACAGGCTGAACTGCGTAAGATTGCAGAAAAAATTGCACCGCAAGCACAATTCCCTGCGGATGCGGTTTTTGTTAATGGTTCATCAAATAGTAATCTAAAACCAACGGTGGGGCTGTTATTCAGTGAGGGACGTACTTTTAGTACTCTGATGTTTTGGGTGGCATTTTTTACCTGCTTGTTTATGGTTTATGCGCTAAGCACTTGGCTCACAAAGTTAATGGCAATGTCAGGCTATTCATTGGGTTCAGCACTTACTTTTGTGATAGCTCTGAATATTGGCGCAATTGTTGGCGCAGTCGGCGGCGGCTGGTTAGCAGATCGCTTCCACATTAAATGGGTGCTGGTAATTATGTATGCCTTGGGCAGTGTCTTTCTGTATTTAATGACCTTACCTATGCCGATTACCATGCTGTATTTCATTATTGCTGTTGTGGGTGCTTGTTCAACAGGTGCGCAAATTGTTGCATATTCATACTGCGGTCAATTTTATCCAAGCGTGATCCGTTCAACAGGAATTGGCATGGCATCAGGTGTTGGACGTTTAGGCGCGATTGGCGCACCGCTATTAATTGGTTTTATTGTGGCTTTAAATTTACCAATTCAGCAAAACTTTTTTGTGATTGCTTTAGCAGGTTTAATTGGCGCTGTGGCTTTATCTTTAATTAATCATAGACGTGCAGATATGGCGCAAGTACAGAGTAAAACCAATTTTAATTTAAAAGCTGAGGAAGCGTAAAATGAAAGTAGTG
>NZ_JBBEUE010000028.1:0-20713 GCF_037402435.1 Acinetobacter sp. NS-4
TAAAAAACATGCTGCTAGAAAATGCATATCAATAGATTGTATTTTTTAAAAATGTTATTTGTTTGGTATTTTTTTGTATTTTTTGTGACTTTTTTGTAGTATTATTTTTTAATCATTGTAAAAAATTTATGATTATCACGTGCTTGCAAGGATCAGAAATGATAAACCTCTTAAAAAAAAGTGCTGTTCTACGGACAACATTAGTTGCTTTGATTGGTTTATTTATTGGGCTGTATAGTGCTTTAGTTTTTGCTCAACCTAAAGCCGGAAGCAGTATTACCAATATTGCCAGCGGTGATTTTTATGATGAGCAGGGCAATCTGCAAGTGATTAATTCCAACGCTGTTGTTTTAACTGTTCAGGCCATTTATGCGCTCAATCTACAAAGCAATCAACAAAACATTGGCACCATTGGAAGTAAAGTTAATTTCCCACATGTGTTAACAAATACCGGTAATATTGTTGACGATTATAAATTGAGTCTCAGTCAGCTAACCAATGATCAATTCAATTTAGACAATGTGGCTGTTTATATCGATCAGGATCAAAATGGTGAGCCTGATGATAACAATAACTTACTTAATACAACTACGAGCTTTCGATTAGAGGCGGGTGAATTTGCTTCATTGGTGGTGGTTGGAAGCATTCCCACCAATGTCTCCGCAAATAATGTTGCAAATTTTACTTTAACTGCCACAAGTCAGCATGATAATGCGGTCGTTATGACGGTGAGTGATACCGCAAAAGTTGTTGACGATGCCGTTGTTCAGGTCACTAAAGCACAAAGTGTGAGTACCGGGAAAACTGGCACAGAAATTACCTACACTTTTAGTTATATAAATACGGGTACAGCAGCAGCCCGATTAGTTTTACGCGATACTTTAGCGACAGATATCAGCTATAAATCTGGCAGTGGTAGTTGGGGTAACGGTTCTGGTTCACTGACTGATGCTGATGATGTTGAAACGGGTGCAAATACTGCAATTAAATATAAAGTAAGTAATGGTCAAGTTGATGTTGAATTAGCGAGTATTGCTGCTTTAAGTAAGGGAACGGTTAGCTTTAAAGTGACGGTTAATCCGAATGCAGTAGAAAAAGTTCCCAATACTGCGGATTATCAACAATATAATGCATCAAATACAGTTTTAAAAAGTACAACAACCAATACCGTGATCTTTAATGTGCAGCAAACATTAGGTGTGGTATTAAACTATAGTCCTGCTAATGCCAATGATGATGGTGAGCCAAATAGCGGTGCGAATAATTTACAAACTCAAAATAATACCTTTGCTGGAACAGCGAAAGAAATTCAATTTGATCATTATGTCTGGAATACTGGGCAAGCAACAGATAGTTATAATTTAAGTTTAATCAAAAGTAATGTTCCAAGTTGTGCTGTGGTTCGTTTTTATTATGCGGATGGTCGCACGCTGCTCACAGATAGCAATGGTGATGGGATTGTTGATACGGGTGGTTTAGCTGCCGGCCTATCCAAAGCCATTAAACTGGGAATTTATTTCCCTGCGAATTGTACTTCAACAGCAAGCATGGATTTTGATATTACAGCTGCATCAATCACTGATACGGCGGTGAGAAATAGCACACGTGACCGATTAATCAATACGCTAAATATCGGTGACAGTGATTTATATAATAGTAATAATTCGGGGCTAGGTGTTGGAAATGTTGCGGATTCAGGTGGGCAAGCCTTGCTGATCAAAAATGCCGCAAAAGGTGCAAATGCAGTTTTTCCGCTGGTGATTAAAAATAATAGTACGGTAGCGAATAATTATAATTTATATGCTTCAAGTGCCAGCATTGATATTAATAGCATGAGTACCACTTTGCCAGCAGACTGGAAAGTGAAGTTTTACAATGGCGATGCCTCTTGTCAAGCCCTGCAAGGTGAAATCAGCAATACTGGAACTTTGGCTGCTTGGGCGGTTAAACAATATTGCGCTGTGGTCAGTGTTCCTGCCAACACAACTTTATCGAATTTTCCAATTTGGTTTGCGATGAAATCACCGATGAATGCGCAAGGGGATAGCATCAAAGACCAAGTTGATGTTGCGTATAGACAGCTGACCTTAGCCAATGATCAGCAAGGCCGAATTAATATCGGCGGTACTGTGGTTTATTTACATAGCTTAAAAAATGTAGGTTCATTTGTTGAAGGTGATATCAATGGCAAAGTGAGCTTAAATGTTGTGCCGCAGAATCCAAATGATGGCTTTAGCTATACGCTGTATTACGATGCGAATAATAATGGCGTGCTGGATGGCACAGATCCAATTGCCACGGATTTATTTATTTCCAGCGGTTTAGCACCTCAAAATTCAATTCAGCTGCTGCTAAAAGTTCAGGCGCCAACCACAGCAACCAATGGTATGGCAAGTGCTGCCAATATTGTTATTTCAGCGACCAATACCATTCAAGGCGTGACGTTGGCATCCGTCCAAAATACCGATTTAACCACGGTCGACCCGACACAACTCCGTTTAACCAAAGAACAAACCAAAGATGAAACTTGTGTGTTGATGAATGTTGCTACAGCCACATACAGCAGTACGCCATTAATGATTAAACCGAAGCAATGTGTGACCTATCGATTAACCATTAAAAATGATGGTTCAACACCAGCCGCTAATGTTGTGATTAATGATGTCGTACCCGCTTATAGTATTTTGCGCAGCAGTTTAGCGCCATCGGTGAGCAAAGGTGCTGTAGTGGTGAGTGGGAATCAAATCTCAGGAAATATTGGAGCACTTGCACCACAAGAGCAGGCAGCACTGTACTTTTCTATTCAAGTAACACCTTAAGTTGGGCGGATAATAGAAAATGAATATCATGAATACATTCGACAATTTTCGTACCAAAATTATTTCTTTGGCTGTTTTAGTCAGTACTGTGCTGGTGATGCAACAGTCCAGTTTTGCGGCTGTTTCGACTCGGAAAATTATCAGTAATATGGCGATTGGTGAATATACTGAAGAAGGCTCTACGGTTGTTCAGGTCAGCCGCTCGAATTTAGTTCAAACCACGATTCTGCCTGTTTATTCAGTCAATTTAACGGCAAACAATGCAAAAACTGTGGTTGCAGGGCAAACAGTCTATTTTAGTCATACCTTAACCAATACTGGCAATGAAACAGATCAATATACCTTTACTGTCAGCAATAATACTGGCGATAGTTATGATTTGAGTAATTTATCCGTATTTTTAGATAAAAATAATGATGGCGTGCCAGATGGTGCGGCAATGACCTCTTATGCTTTAAGTGCGGGTGAGTCTGTTGGTGTTATTGTTGCGGCGGATGTGCCGAGTGGCGCGACTGTCAGTCAGAATGGTTTATTAACATTAAATATCACATCTTTAAATAATGCTTCAGGCAATAAAACCAATATCGATACAGCCACGGTTACCAACCAGTCGGCTTTGACTGTGCGTAAGAAATTTTCTCAAACTACTGTAGTCAATGGTGGTGTGGTGACTATTCGCTTGGATTATCAAAATCTAAGCAATGTGGCGACTGGTAGTGTGACTTTAACCGATATACTTGATTCTAGTTTGACTTATGAATTAAATAGTGGTGAAAATTGGAATGGAGCAGCCGTTAATCCAAATACGGGAAGTAATGATCCGGTAGGGATTAATTATAGTGTGACGTCTAATGTGGTTAGCGCTGTACTAAGCAGTGTTCCAGCAAACAGTATTGGTTATATAGAATTTAAGGTCAAAATAAATAAAATAGCGGCTGGGCCAATCAATAATACAGTTGGCTTCCAATACGATCATGATAATAATGCGGCTACCACCGCAATTGTAGATGTCAGTAACACTGCAGTCGTCAATGTGGCGCCAATTTATGCAGTCAAAATTAATGGTAGTGCTACTGATGTAAATAATAGTGATACGATTGTGGCTAGCTCGGCTGCACAAGGTGGCGAGCTGATTTTCAATAACTATATTTGGAACACAGGAAATAGTTTCGATAAATTCAATTTAACTCTAACCGGAAGTACATTTCCTGCAGGCAGCCAAATTGAATTTTATCGTGCTGATGGTGTAACACCGTTATTGGATAGTAATGGTGATGGTATTCCTGATACAGGTTTACTGTCATCAAGTGCCAATTTGCCCATTATTGTCAAAGTTCGTTTACCGAGTAGCTATGCAGTTACAAGTAACACGTTATTTGAAGTCTCTCCTCAGGCTCAGTCTTTAGGCGATACTTCTAAAATAAGTATGATCAAAGACCAAGGCAGTTTGTTAGCAACGACAGCAGCTCAGTTGGTTGATTTGATCAATAGTCCTGAAAATAATGCTTTAGGTAATGGCAGTGTTGATAATGCTGGTGATGCCTGGAAGACGGTAACGACATCAACGAGTATTAATCCAGTCACTGGTGGTCAAGCAATTTTTCCATTGAAGGTAACTCATACCGGTGTTGGAACAGAATATTTACTCAGCGCAAATGCAGGCAGCGATTTTAGTAGTCTAACTTTACCCAATGGTGTGAATCGAGTTCGTTTTCATGTCGCACAAAATGGTACAAATTGTACTGTTTTGGGAGCTGAAATTGGTAAAACCAGTTACCTGAATGATGGCGAAAGTCAGCTTGTGTGTGCCGTTGTTGAAATAGATAAAATAAATAACAGTGTGACCACACCCATTTATTTCCGTGTTCTTTCAGCCAGTTTTGTCAGTGGAAATAATGGCAGCAATCCAAGCCAAGATACAATTAAAAATGCGATTACCATTCAAAGTGTAAATGCAGTTGCACAAGTGGAATTTATGCCGAACTCCCGCGGTCAAGTAGCTCCGCTCGGGACTGTCGTTTACAGTCATACATTAATTAATAATACCAATGCTGATTTTAGAGGTAACTATAGTTTTCTTATTAGCGACGATCAGCAAGCCTTTAATAGCACACTTTTTTATGATGTGAATGGAAATGGCGTATTTGATGCGGGCGATTTAGTCATGAGAAGTTTTGCTGATTTGCCAAGTGGCAAGTTAGCTGCACACGAGCAAGTGAAATTATTATTAGAAGTGAAAAATATGGGGGCAAATAATATTGCTCAAGCCAATAATACCATTGTAGATCTAACCAATTCAGCTGATGGTCAGGTTTTAGCATCGATAACTGATGTTACCACAGTCAATCAAGCGCAGTTGAAGCTGAATAAATTGCAAGCACGTGATTTTGATTGTAATGGCACCGCAGATGAGTCTTATACCACGAATAGTTTGAATATTGGTAAACAGTCAAATAATCAGGGTCAGTGCGTATTGTATAAAGTGATTTTGACCAACACCAGCGCGGCGGATTTAAATCGTGTTTTTACTTTTAGAGATATGACACCTGCTTATACGATTCTATCGCAATCTCCAGTGTGTACATCTTGCAGTAGTGTCACGAGTCCTACAATGGGTCAGGTGGGGGCATTAACTGGAACGTTAAATAGTGTGATGGCAAATCAAAGCTATGAATTTAATTTTGGGGTGCGCTATGTGGGTCAGTAATTCAATGGAAAAATTCAAGATAATGAAACTTGCTAATCATGCTGTTCTAAAATTTTTGATTTTATTTTTTTCACTGATCAGTAGCATTAGTATTGCTCAAGCTGCTTATCAGCGTAGTTATTTAAATTTTGATTTTGAGAGTACCCCATTAGGTACGGCATGCTATGTGCAGGTTGATGCGGCAAATGTGCCTGGCTGGAATACGACTCATAAGAGTCAGCAAGGTAGTGGTGGCTGTGGTAGTACAACTGCACAGTTTGGTAAATTGATTGAGTTATGGTCGAATGGATTCAGTGGCTATCCTGCAAGGCAGGGAAATGTATTTGCTGAGTTAAATGCTGAAGAATATTCAGAAATGCAGCAAAATATTTGTTTAATCAATGGCGAGCCAATTTCATGGAAACTCAGCCACAATGGTCGTGATGCTACAGATAGGATGTCTCTGCGCGCAGGCGCACAAACGATTGTCAGTGTAGCAACATCTAAAAATGGAGAGGGTTCTATTTTAAACTGTGCTTCTGGTAACTGTAATGTGTCATCAGGTGTCGTCGCCTATAATGGTAATAAATTCTGGGCAGATTACAGTGGAACATTTAATTATACAGGCGCAACAGGGCCAACGGTTTTAGGTTTTAAAGCAGACACAGGCTCATCAGGTTCGCTTGGTAATTTTTTAGATGCAATTCAAATTTCGGTAAAACCAATTATTGAGTTTGCTTCTGCAAATTATAATATTCCCGAAAATGGTACTCCTCAAGATATTAAAGTCATTATTGTAGGTATTATTCCTGCAGGCGGTTTAAATTTAACTTTTAATGTAAATGATGGTACACCTCCCAAAAATGCTGAAATCAATTTAGATTACAAAATTAATGGCAGCACTAATAAAACGTTTACCAAAACCATTCCGGCAGGTGATTATGGGATGGGCACACCCTATACATTAAGTATTCCTGTAGAAATTTTAAATGATAATGTTAAGGAGGAAGACGAACAATTTACTGTCACCATTCAAAGAGACGATAGTAATTTTTACTTATATTCTTCATCTGTTTGTGGTTCAGCAGGAAATGGTACAACCACCTATACAATTCTGGATGATGATGTGCCCACCCAGATGAATGTTGCAATAGCGAAGAGTCAACGGGCAGGAACTTCGGGAATATTTAGCAGTGATCCTCTAACTGTTGGAACAAATGGTACTGTCCAATATCGATTGGTGATGACAAATTTGGGTGAAAATCCAATTAGTCAGACTGCATTGGCAACATTCACCGATACATTGCCAACTAGTTTTTCATCTATATCTATTGTTTCTGCAACATCCTCTACAGCGGGTGAAAACTGCTCTGCCACAAAGTCAAGTAATACGATTAGTGGTACTTTTAGTGGAGCTAAAAACACAACCTGTACCGTTATTATTCAGGCAACTGCACCCTCTACAGGAGCTATACTGACCAATACGGCATCGACAAATGTACCTATTGGCAATACAGATATTGATACTTCAAATAACAGCAGTAGTGTACAAACGACAGTTGCCGCAGCCACACTTATATTAAATAAGGAAACCACGAGTGGTATTGGGACATTTAGTTATTCTTTAACCAATACCTTACAAAGTTCGGCAACTGTAGCTGTTGATATGCCAGGAAGCTCAACTCAAGTTGATAGTGATACTACTAAGTCGGGAGTGCAACCTTTTATTATTAGTAGTATTAATAATGTGGTGATCACAGAAACCCTGCCTACAGGGCAGAGATGGGAGCTTTCGACAGCCACCTGTAAAAACGCAGCGGGAACGACTATAACGTCCTCCATTTCAGGAAATGCATTGACCATTAATAGCAGTGGTATCACGGCAGGTGCAGTCATTACTTGTAATCTCATGAATTCAAGGCTACCTACTGTTAAAGTACAAAAAATATCTTATGGTGGAACAGGAACATTCTCGTTTAGCAAGACTAACCTGACAGAAACACTCAATAATATAAGTACATCTAGTGCAGGGATTCCTGCTCCAGCGAATCCAACAGCATTATCCGTGACTGTAAAAGGAACGAATGTCACCATTACAGAAAGTTCACCACCCACGAACTATGTCCTAACAGAAGCCAGTTGTAGAGATGACAATAGCCTTGTAACAGGGAATACAGGGACTTTTGGTAACTTAGTCAATTCAACTCGAGTGCTGACCATTCCATCTACCTATTTAATTACAGGTGGGGCGGATATTACGTGTACTTTTGTGAACAGACTTAATCCACAGACCGATTTAAATATTACTAAAACCAATAATGAAACGGCCTTACTAAGAGGGCAAAGTACTTCTTATGTAGTACGTGTCACGAATAAAGGCAGTACCCCTGTAATGGGGGCAACGTTGGCTGATGCTGCTGGCACTAATCAAACAAAAACCAGTGTGACCTGTAGTAATGCAAACAATAATAAATGTATGCCAAGTTCTACGCCTACAACGACTCAGATCGAGAGTGGATATGCCTTACCAAGACTAGATACTGATGAGTTTTATGAAGTCATTGTAACGGCAACCATATCGTCAAGCAGTATTTCGACGACCAATAATACTGCGTCAGTCGCAGCACCTTCGGGGGTGACTAATTCAGGAGTGAGTTGTACTGCTAGTAATTCGGGTGGTGTTGTACGTAGCTATAATACAAGCACAGGAGTATGTAGTGTTGCAGATACTGATTCTGTTTCTGCGGCTGGCCGAACTTTAACAGTTCAAAAAACATGGGCAAATGCTAAGCAGTATGACAAGGCAACGATTACTGCAGATACTACTACTGGCTTGGCAAAACTCGAGTCAATTGCAACAGGTGTGGCGAGTCAAACGGACAGTTCGAATATTCTTGTTGCTAATAGTACCAGTGTGACTTTAAAAGAAGTCATTGATATAGGTGATGGTAACTATACAGTCGCAACACCGATTTGTTCGGCAGGAACAGTGACCAACAATAACGATGGCACTTATAATTTAGCGATTCCATCTAGTGGTACAACAGGAATTACATGTACTTATACCAACACACGTAAAACTGCAACATTGAAACTGACTAAGACATGGACAAATGCAAAAACAGGTGATGTGGTTGCAATTCCTGCGACGTTGGGTTTAAGCACTAACACCACTAAGTTTAAGAGTACTGCTCCAACCCAAACTGATTCTAATACTGTCACAGTCTATGTAGGGGATACGGTAACATTGGGTGCAGAAATTGGTCTAAATGATTATGCGTCTGGTGATCCGAATTATGATGCGGCTGTGACCATGAATAAAGATAACTATAATGCCAACCTGAGTTGTACCGCGAATGGCGGAGACACAGCAAATTTATTATCTGGAACAAATGCTAAACAAAGCAACACCTTAATGATTGGTGCTAGTGATATGAGCAAGTTAATTACCTGTACATATAACAATAGTCGTATTCCACAACAAATTAGATTAGTGAAAGAGTGGAAAAATGCTGCTATTAATGACCAGATAAAAGTGGTTACCACAGGTGGAACAAACAATCCTGGTATGGTTTCTATTTCTAGCGGAAATAATATTGAATCAGGTGGCGTGGTAACAGTATATTCAGGAGATGTAATTTCATTGCCAGCTGAAAGTTTCATCAGTGGGAATGCAAGTCAATATACGATAACGACAGCTTGTAATGGTGGGACGCCATTAAATGATGGGTTGGTTGGGCGTACAATTACCGTTAGTAATAATACAGTTATTACTGTGTGTACTTATAAAAATACGAGAACAACACTAGATGTGATCGTTTCAGGTAAAGTATTTACTGATAATAGTGGTACTACAGGTGATGTTAGTAAAGCGTACAATGCTGTTCAAGATACAGGTGAAATTGAAATTGCTAATAGCAAGATTAGTTTAACCAATTGTAGTTCAACATCCTTAGCGACTACAGCAACCAATGCAAATGGTGAGTATCATTTCAGTATCCCTCAAAGCCAGTTGCCAGCAATGTTCTGTATCGTACAAACTAACTTACCTGAATATACCTCGGTAAGTGGTTCTAGCTCAACGGGAACATATAACCGAGATACAGACACCATTACAGTACCAAGAACCATCGCCACGAGTTATCTAAACAATAACTTTGGCGATGCCAACCTGAATGTGACGTTAACTGAAGATGGACAACATACCATTACTGCAGGTGAGGTAACAGATTATCCGCACCGTTTAACTGCACAGGCCCCTGTACAGTTAACCCAGCTCGTTCAAGGCTATTCAAACTCAAATAATGATCAACCTTGGCAGGCTCTGGTTTACCGAGATAGTAACTGTAACGGTACAGTTGATGTTGGTGAAACAGTATTTGATCCTACTGTATCTGGGTCAGTTTTATTACAGCCAAGTACAGATATCTGTCTAGTGCAGCGCGTATTTTCACCAACCAATATTTTTGCTGGCGCACAGCATATTGGAACGCTTCAAGCCAGTTATCAATTTATGCTAGCTAATCCAGCCCAGACTATTTCTAAGCAGACTGCTAAACGTCAAGATATGACACTTGTTGGCAGTGCTGGCTTAACCTTGACAAAAAAAGTCCGTGCTGTTGCAAGTTGCCCATCCTCGGCGGCTGATCAAAATGCTTTTTCTGTGAATAATCAAGCCAGAAAGCAAGATAATTTAGAGTATGAAATTATCTATAAAAATAATAGTACCAAGAAACTTCAGAACGTGAAAATCAAAGATAGTTTACCAACGGGTACAAATCTTGGCAGCATCAGCTGCGTCTCAACGCCTAGCGGAAACACGTGTAGTGCAAATAGCTCTGATAGTTCATTGCAATGGAATTTAACGGGAGTGTTAAATCCTGCTACAGTAGGATCTTTAAGATTCTGTGTCACACAATAATTTGAAAAAAAAGCAAGAAAATATTAACTAAGCAAAAAAAACTTTTATACCAAAAATAGATCGATTTGGTATAAAAGTTTTTTTGTTTGGATTAAGTTGTATTTAATATAAAAAAGTGTGACATACATCAATAAAAATGTATTAAAATAGTTTCTATTGTAGTTATTTAGTATTTATTTGAACAGAGTATCGAAAAGCTGAAATTATCGTTCAAAAAAAATAGATCGTGATATTTGGAGCAAGAAATATGTATTTAAAAAGTCAATGGAAAACAGATCTACTTGCAGTGGCGGCTTTATTTTTAGCTGTAAATGTAAATGCTGGAACTAAAGTATCAAAAGACCCTGTATCAGTAGAATTAAAAACTTATCTCGTTAGTGCGAGTGCAGATGGAAAACCGACAGCTAAGTTAGTTAGCAAAGTCAAGCCGAATGATGTGATTGAGTATCGTGCGACGTATACCAACAACACGGCTGGAAAAATTAAAAATCTTGCGGCGACTTTACCAATACCAGTAGAAACCCAATTTTTGGGTAAGTCGCAGCCAGAAAGCGCGCAAGCAAGTACAGACGGTATAAATTTTTCCTCAATGCCTTTAAAGCGCAAAGAGGGTAATCAAATGGTGAATGTTCCGCTTAAAGATTATCGTGCATTACGTTGGACCATTGCAGAGCTTCCAGCAGGAAAATCTGTCACGGTTTCAGCTCAAACACGTATTAATAGCGAAAAAACCAAAAACTAAACAAATCGACATTGAATATTCAATCGGGGTAAGTTCCAAATGTCCAATCAAACACAACGTTTAAAGTTCACGCAACTAGCCGCATCTATTGCATTGGTTGCTGGTAGCGCTACTTTCATCTCATCTGCACATGCAGAAGCTCCAACAGCTGGAACAAATATCAGTAACGTTGCATCTGCAACCTATACCGATAGTACGGGCGCAAGTAAGCAAGTAAACTCAAACATTGTTACAACAACAGTTTCACCTGTTGGAAGTCTCACTTTGGTAGCAAACCGTACTGCGACTGCCAACGCGAATGCCTTGGTATCTTTATCACATACCTTAACCAACAAGGGTAACGATACCGATACCTTTGCTTTAACGTTGGTTGACGTTGCTAATGGTAGTAGTGGTGATGATTATGACTTTAGTGGTCGTAAAATCTATCTTGATACTAATAATGATGGTACTCCTGATGGCGCGCCAATTACCAGCGTAACCTTGGCAGCAGGCCAGGCAGTTAACTTGATTGTTGAGGGTACTACTGAGGCAACAGCAACTGCGGGTAAAGTGGGTAAATGGACGTTAACTGCGACCAGTGGTCGGACTGATGTTGCTACTGGTGGAACACTCACTGCAAGCAATACCGATACAGTGACCATTATCAATGGTGCAGTAATTAGCCTGACCAAATCAGCCAGTGTAAGTCTGATCGATGCAACCAAGTCTGCTGATACTGATCGTGAAGTGACCTATACCTTGGTATATAAAAACACAGGGAACAGTGTGGCAACCAATGTTGCTGTGACTGACGTACTAGATGCTAAATTAGCATATGTTGCAGGTTCGGCACAATTGATGGGCGTTGCAAAAACCGATGCTGATGCTGATTCCGATAACTATAAGTTTGTTAGCAATACCTTAACCTTAAATATCCCATCTTTAGCGCCGAATACCACAGGTACCTTGACCTTTAAAGCACGTGTAGTACAAGATACCGACGTAGGCTTAATTAAAAACACTGCGGAAGTTCAGATTGGTACAGATCCAAAAACACCATCTAACGACAACTATGTTGAAGTAGCAAAGGTTTTCAAGGGTACCATTAACGATAGCGATATCAATCCATATGCTGATGGTGCAAATCCAGGTGCTTCTTTAGATAACCAGATTACCATTCCTGATCTACTTCAGGGTCAGGTTGCTGTGTTTGGTACAGCAGCGACTGAAAAGATCGTAATCCATAACACAGGTAATTTCGCCGACGAGTTTACGGTTTCAACCAGTAATGGTACCTTGCCTACTAACAGTGTGATTACCCTGTATCAGGCAGATGGAGTAACACCATTTGTTTCAACAGGTACGATTGCTAAAGGTGGTAAGTATGAACTGGTTGCAAAAATCACCTTGCCTGCATCCTATGCAAATGCAGCAAATCCAAACCTTACAGCAACTTTATTGGTAAAACCGAAGTCAAACCCAACTCAGACTGCTGATACCTTGGATTTGATTATTGCCAAAGTAACCCCTGCAACTGTGGACTTACATAACGGTGATGGGACTGCAACAGGAGGCACAGGTACAGGAGTTGGTACAGGTAAAGATACTGGACAATATGTTGATATCAAGTCTGTCTTACCAAGCCAGCCAGCAACGTTCCCATTACAGGTCGATAACCTTGGTGCAGTCAGTGATAACTTTAATTTATCCCATAATTTGCCAGCGGGCTGGGATGTGAAGTTTTATATTGCTGATGCGGCAGGTACTGGTCCAACAGGTTCACCAATCACCAATACAGGTAATATCAATGCTTCGACTGGTTTGCCTGCGCAAACAGATAATAAGCTTAAACTTGTTGCTGTAGTGACACCGCCATTAGGTGAAACAGCAGGCGATAAAGATGTACGCTTTACTGTAAGTTCCCCAGCAACAAATTTAAGCGATACCATCTCAGAAAAACTTACTGTACAGGCAGACCGTAAACTGGTTTTAAACCAGGATCGTATTGGTCAGGTTGCACCAGGCGGTACCATTGTTTATAAACACACCTTAACTAATAACAGTAACTTGATTGAAGGTGAATCTGGTATACCATTTGCTTTAACAGGTGTTGCTGGCTGGGCAACCAGTTTGTATATTGATAACAACAATGATGGCAATATTGACGTACTTGATACCTTGGTAACAGGATCTGCTCTTACGATCTCTGGTGGTATTGCCAAAGGTACTACAGTCAACTTACTCGTTAAGGTTCAGGCACCAACCAATGCAACTGTGGGTACGCAAAACCCAGTGGTATTGACGTTCTCACCAGTTGTTTACAACACCATTACACATCCAGTACTTACAAACACTGACTTGACTACAGTGACTGAAGGTCAGGTACGTTTGGTGAAAGATCAGTATCTTGCGAACTGTGCAACAGGCGCTGCCGTCAATGGAGCATATACACAGGGTACTGTGAATGCAAAACCAGGTGAGTGTGTGAAATATCGTATTGTGGCAACCAATGAAGGTAACGCAACTGTTACCAATGTGGTGGTCAGTGATAATACGCCGTCTTATACTACATTGAAGGCGATTGATACGGTATCACCAAAAGCAAGCAATGCAACGCTTGGCGGTATTTCTGCTGATGGTGCAACAGGTACAGTGTCTGCGACCCAGCCTTCTTTAGCGCCAAATGAAAATGCTGCATTAGAGTTTGTTATTAAAGTTAATAATTAAAATTCATTTGATGATTTCTAATCGTCAGCAATGAATGGATTAAGTGTGAGCACTTGCTAAATGCTGGTGCTCACATTACATAATTTTATTTTTTTATTTCGACTATTTAGTTAAAGGGTAAAGCGCTGTGCAGCGACTGAAGCAATTTCAAGTATGTCAAAACATGAGTTTCATGTTATCCACGTTGGCAATATCTATATTGTCTGCGCAGTATGGTCATGCGGCGAATATCCCTGAAGTCGGAAGTACTATTCAGAATATTGCTTATGCAACGTATATAGCACCAAATGGTATACAACAGCAGTCAGTTTCAAATGCTGTGGAAGTCAGTGTTTCAGCATTATATGCAATTACCTTAACGTCACCGCCTGTACAGGATATTGAACCCAATGTTCGTGTTATTTGGGCGAATACACTATCAAACAATAGTAATGCTTCAGTCAATGTTCAGCTAGAAGCCGTAACGATAAATGAACTCAGTAATATTAAAATTTATATAGATAGCAATAAAAATGGTCAATTTGATGCTAATGACCAGCAATTAATAACGACAGTGCCTTTACAAGTGGGGCAGAGCGTTAATTTGTGGGTTGTTGCGACTACAAGCTCAAGTTTAAAAGAAGGTCAGCAATTTAACTTACCAATTAAAGCAACTGTTGTTACCAATCAAGCAACTGTTGTTGACGATACCAATGCGACTGCAACTGCAATAGATAGCGCAATTAGCTACGGCGCAAAATTAGTTGCAACCAAAGAAGTACAACAAAAAACTTTTGAGCCTTCTGCCACAGCAAATTATGACTTGAACTATACTTTAAGCATCAGTAACCAAGGCCAAAAAGCAGCAAAGCCTACAGATGTGATGGTTGATGGCCAATTACAGAAAATGGTGTTGTTGGTCGATGAGTTGCCTGCAAATACAACATTTAAATCTGCTCAAGCCAAAAATGCTCAAGCTAAAATTCTATACAAGCTTGCAAATAATAGTTATAGCACTATTGCTCCAAATGACGTTACACAGATAAATCAGCTAGCTGTTGGTTTTCCACAAATTGCGGCGAATACATCTGAGCAAGTTGATCTTGTTGTCAGCATGAACCGTAATATTGCAAAAACAACAGTAAACAATACCTATCAAGTGTCTTATGCGGTGACAGATAGCCAAAAAACGGTTTTGTCCAATACTGCTTCCACTGTCGTGGGCGGTTCAGCAAATATTACAAATAATTCGGGTGATTTTAAAAATATTTTAGCGACTGGTAGTGTGAATAAGCCGCTTTATATTGCAGCTCAATATGCCAGCTGCAATGCAGACCGCTCTAGTTCAGATCGGGTCAAAATTCAGATTAAGTCAACGAAAACAGGTGACATTGAAGAAGTGATTGGCGTGGAAACAGGGATGAATACAGGCGTATTCCAGTATACCTTGCCGACTACATTTTCCGACAAAGGTATTTCATTTGATGCTGTTCTCCAAACGCTTAAGCGAGACCAAGTTGATATTCGTCTAACCGATTGTTTAGATGCTAAAGGGCAATCCACAGCTACGATTACAGATATTAATACCAATGTATTGATGGATCCGTATGGCACTGTATTTGATGCCAAAACAGGCTTGCCAGTTGCTGGAGCAACAGTGACGCTTCTAGATCAAAGTGGTCAGCCAATCGGGGATAATATTGCCTTTGAAGTGAACCCTCAAACGGGCGATTTAATATCGCTGCCAGCAAAGCAAGTAACCAATAGTGCTGGTGAGTTCATTTATCCGTTGGTAAAGTCAGGCACCTATAGTTTCGTGGTGGATACCAGCACTATTCCAGGAAATTCTCGCTATACATTTGTGAGTGATCAATCTATTTATCCAAGTTTCCCAGCAGATAAAGCGGTTGATTTTAAATGGTCATATGCAGGACAGTTCACCTTAAATAATGGTGATCCTGCATTGAATATTGATATTCCGATTGATCCAGAAGCGGCAAACAGCAGCTCGTCATTATTTGTGAAAAAGGCGGCATCGAATAAAACCGCAGAAATTGGCGAATTTGAAGAATATACGGTCACTGTGGCTAACCGTGGCACTATAGATTCGACCAATGTTGCCATTACAGATACTTTACCTAGAGGATTTATCTACGTGCAAGGTTCTATGCGCGTAAATGGAATGAAAGTGGATGATCCTTTTGGCGGTAAGGGACCTTATTTAAAACTTGGATTAGGTACACTTACACCAAATAAAGAAGTTAAAGTTCAATACCGCGTTTATATTGGGCCAAATGCGCTCAATGGCGATGGGATTAACCGTGTACGTGCTAAAGATGCTCAAGGTCTTGAGTCCAATGAGGCTTCTGCAAAAGTTGAAGTCATACCGGGTGCCATGATTTCTGATGGCTTCATTGTTGGCAAGGTGTTCACTGACTGTAACCGCAATGGTATACAGGATCCTGGTGAGATTGGCGTGCCGGGGGTACGGATTTATCTTGAAGATGGCAGTTATGTTATTACCGATAGTGAAGGGAAATATGATTTTTATGGCATCAGTGCCAAAACCCACGTTTTAAAAGTTGATCGTACCAGTTTGCCCTTGGCTTCTGAATTGGTCTTGATCAGCAACCGTCAAGCGGGAGATCCCAATAGCCGTTTTGTGGATTTAAAACGCGGCGAGCTGCATCGGGCAGATTTTGCCATTACAGATGATGCTTTACAGTGTTCACAACCTTTGATGCAGCGCATATCCGATCGGAAAAAACAGATTGAACAAGACAATACGAATTTGGAGCAAGTGCTGCGTTCAGATTTAACACTAGATCCGATTTTCTCTAAAGTGAGTGATGTGCGCGGTCAGCCAGCCAGCGGCTGTATTTCTGCGCAAGGTGTTCAAGCCAACTGTAATCTTGACTTCTCCAAAGAGCAGATTAAAGAGTTAAAACAAGTTCAGTTTGAACCAGATAAAACAGGAATAAGACCTGCAATTGCCCTCCCTATCTCTGAAGCTTTAGTCATCCCGAATGTCTCCCCCTCAGCAGTGAAGATGATTAATTTGGAAACCGCTTTAGAAAGTGCGGTCAACAATCAATTAGAGATACTGAACTTAAAAGATGGGCAGATTCTGGCTTATGCTCAGACTTCTGTTCAGTTGAAAGGTGCTGCTGGTACACAGTTACAGCTATGGGTAAATGGCGAGCAAGTGTCAGAAAAGCGTATCGGTAAACGGGCTGTTTTACCTAGTTTGCAGGTTTCAGGCCTCGATTTTATTGGGGTAGATCTTCATGCAGGCCGCAATGTGATTGAAGTTCGTCAAGTGGATATGATGGGCAATGCCCGCGACACAAAACGCATTGAAGTGATTGCGCCTGATCAATTGGATAAGTTGCGGCTTGAACCGAGCAAGGCTGCAGCACAAGCCAATGGTTATGACCGTTTTAATGTGACTTTAAAAATTGTCGATCGTCATGGCACTTTAGTTTCAAGCCGTACGCCGATTACCTTAGATAGTTCAATCGGTAAAATTGACTTATTAGACTTAGATCCAAAACAACCTGGTATTCAGGTCTTTGTTGAAGATGGTACATTGGTTGTGCCTATTCAAGCACCGATTGAAGCTGGTGAGGGGACATTATCGGTTGAGAGCGGTATTTTCCATGCCAGTACTCCTGTACGTTTCTTACCTGATTTGCGACCAATCATTGCAGTGGGTATGCTTGAAGGCTCAATTAATTTTAAAAAGTTTGATCCGAAACAATTGAGCGGCATCAATTCAAATGACAGTTTTGAAGAAGAGCTCAGTGAAATTTCTTCTTCTCATAATGGTCAACACAGTACCACTGGACGGACAGCTTTGTTCTTAAAAGGCAGAGTCAAAGGAGAATATTTACTCACGCTGGCCTATGATTCTGACAAAGATAAAAATCAGCGGCTGTTCCGTGATATTCGCCCTGATGAATATTATCCGGTTTACGGTGATTCAGCCGCTAAAGGCTTTGATGCACAATCGACCAGTAAGTTTTATGTGCGTGTTGATAAAGGCCGTTCATATGCTATGTATGGTGATTATGTTACCCGTACTGAAAATGATGAAGGACTCTCTTTGGGGCAGTATAACCGTTCTTTAACTGGTGTCCGTGGTGCAGTAGAAACAGATAAATATAAAGTGACTGCATTTGCAGCAAATACCAATACCCAGCAGGTTGTCAATGAACAGCGTGCAATGGGTATTTCTGGCCCCTATAGCCTGGGTAGCGTGAATGCACAAGATATTCGTGATAATAGTGAAAAAGTCGAAGTAATTACCCGTGACCGTAATAATCCTGGACTTATCATTAAGCGCACGACACTGACTCGTTTTACCGATTATGAAGTAGATTCTTTTAGCAACAGTATTTATTTAAAAGATCCAGTACCAAGTGTGGATGCGGATCTAAATCCAGTTTACTTACACATTACCGTGGAGTCTGACCAAGGTGGCGAAGAATACACTGTTGGTGGCATATCGGGTTTAATGAAAATGAACGGGCATGTTAAAGTGGGGGGGGCTTATGTCAAAAGCGATAACCCACTTGCTCAAGATCAACTGGCCAGTGTGAATACGGTAGTTAAATTTGCCAATGATAAAGGTAAATTAATTGCTGAATTTGCCCGTTCAGAAAATGTGAATAATGGCCTTGATAGCTTAACCCAGATTAATGCTGAACCCGATGCATCTGGAAAATTATCAGGCAATGCGGGGCGGATTGAATTAAATTATGCTTATAAAGACTTGGAGATGAAACTTTATCATAACCAAGCAGATAGCGGATTTTACAATACGGCTGCATCGATTACTGCTGGCCGTAAAGAAAGTGGCATTAAAGGGCGCATTCAGTTAGATAAGATTGGTTTAGCCAAATTAGAAGCAATTCGTACCGAAGATCAGTTGAGCGGTGTTAATCAAGGCGTTTCGGCGAGTATTGAACGGGCGATCAATCGGATTGTGGCGCTAGAGCTTGGCTTAAAATATTATGATGAATCAGCTGATCCAGCGACACTAAATACCATGCAAATTGCTCCTTATCATGGTACATCGGTCCGCACAAAATTGACGGGTCAGCTACCTTGGCAAGGTTCCAATGTGTTTGCTGAATATGAACAGGATATATCGGAAGCAGATCGTCGAGTTTTCGCTTTGGGTGCAAATTATCAGATTAATGCAAAATTAAGAGCATATGGCCGTCATGAACTGGTCTCAAGTATTAATGGCTTGTATGATTTAAATAGCAGCCAGCGCCGTAATGTCACGGTTTTTGGTGTTGACAGTAAGTATAATAACAATGGCACCGCATTCAGTGAATATCGTGTGCGGGATGGCATCAGTGCGCGCGAAGCTGAAGCTGCCATTGGTTTGCGTAATCGCTGGGAACTTGAAAAAGGCTTTTATGCCAACACCAGTTTTGAGCAAACCAAAGCATTATCAAATGCTAATAACCTGAGTTCAGACAGCACAGCAGCATCATTGGGGGTGGAATACTTGAAAAATCCGGATTGGAAAGCTGTTGCACGTATTGAAGCACGGTGGGCAGACCAAGCGGATACGATTTTGAATAATTTAGGGATGGCTTATAAATACTCGGATGATGTGACATTATTGGCGAAAAATGTAATCAGCCAAACAGACAGTAAGAGCCAAAATAGTGGAGACCGCTTAGTTGATCGCTTCCAAGTGGGTTTAGCATATCGGGATACTGAACGCAATCGTTTTGATTCGTTGGCGAAAGTGGAATATCGTTATGACCATAATCAAACAGATTTAAACAATTCTTATTTAAAGCATGTTTATATTCTCTCCAATCATCTGAATTATCATCCAACGCAAGATTTCACTGTTTCTGGTCAATATGCGGTAAAAAATGTGAATACCACTTTCTCTGGATTAGAGTCCAGCGGAATGACTCATATGTTGAGTGCACGTGCGATGTATGACATTAATGAACGATGGGATGCAGGTGTGCATACAGGCGCATTGTGGTCCGATATGAGTTCAGGGAAGCGCATTTTGTTGGGTGCTGAAGTAGGCTATTTGGTGGCTGTAAATCTATGGGTTTCAGGTGGATATAATTTTTCTGGCTATAAAGATGATGACCTTGCAGATAGCGATACTACGCTTCAAGGTGCATATGTGCGTTTTAGATTTAAGTTTGATGAAAATTTGTTTGGAAATAGAAATATTACTAGCAATACCACAGGTGGATTATAATGAAAAAGCTTTTCAAAATGGTGGTTGTATGAAAGTATGACCTAAGTATTTAGTAGATATATAACCAAACCTGTTAAATCTATGAATTTAGAAAAATAGTTTTTGAGTATATATCCATACACCCATAATTATTTTAGTTTCTTCATTGTAGTTAGCTATCAAACTAACTACAATTTTAACTTTATGTAGTTTGTAAAATTAATGAAAATTTATTCCGAGAGTCGGGATCAATATATAAAACCATATGTTTGTTTTAATTAAATTTTCAAAAGGTACTCATTTTTATAAGTAAAATCTCTGCTATTACAATAGCTTGAATAAAAATAACTCTATCATCTTAATGATTATGAATAGCCACCGATTTTGTAGACACCTTTTAATCAGACGTAAAGCCAAATGAAGACATCTCACTAGATAGTGAAACTGTATTTATTTTCATATGACTTCTACCGGCTTATAATTAAGCTTGAGCTCTGTAAGGGGAGCCGGTTTAGCAAAATAGTAGCCTTGAAAATGATTACAGTCATATTCTCTGAGAAACTGGGCTTGGGCTTGAGTTTCTATACCTTCAGCAACCACTTGTAATCCTAGTTTATGGATCATGACAATG
>NZ_JBBEUE010000029.1:0-16911 GCF_037402435.1 Acinetobacter sp. NS-4
CTACTATATTTGGATTTTTTTGATTTTGAATTGTATTTAGGATATTTAAATTGAATAAAAAATACTAATGAGACAGATTTCAATATTCTAAGTTCTCTTTAATTTATTGACTGTAACAAGTGAATTCTTAATTTTTTTATATATTCCTTATTGTTTGTGATGGTATTTTGCTCAATTTTTTATTTTTTAGTATAAAAATACCTATTTTTAGGGATATAAAGCACATAAATAATGACTTAAAGTCATCTCACTTTTTATTACCTCATGTAGTAAAGAAAAACATTACTTTTTTTGAGGTTAATTTTCAGTACATCCATGTATGATGAAAAGGCATCTTTAACTTCGCAGGTTTACCATTTTTTGGTAAACCTTTTTTTATGAAAAAAATAAGGCATGACATAGGAAAATGAGTCTGGATACTTTTATTCGAGCATAAAAAAAGGAGCAATTGCTCCTTTTCATCGACTGAATCTTTTAATGATGATTTTGCGTGATTTTTTGCAAAATCTGCAGCAGTACATCGAACTCGCTTTGCAGCGGCGTACTCTTACGTGTCAGCAAGGCGAGGGTACGACTTGGTGCTGCTTCTATCGGTTTCACCACTAGATCCGGATTGGCTTTAATCATATTGGTATGAAGTGCAATTTCAGGAAGCAGGGTAAAGCCCAAGTCTGAAGAAACCATTTCTACCAATGTAGGTAATGAACTTGCTTTTAAGCGATGATCATTTTTACGTTCACCAATTGGGCAGGCACTTAATACATGATTGCGCAAGCAATGGCCTTCTTCAAGTAATACTAAGCGGGATAAATCCAGATCATCTAAACTGCGGGCATTCTGGGCATTTTGGTCAGCTTTATGGTAAACCAGATACAAGCTTTCTTTTGAAATCTCGGCAACTTTTAAACCACGCGTGTCAAAAGGCAATGCCAACACGATCATGTCTAAATTGCCGTGTTCTAGTTTTTCGACAATTTTTTCACTTTGTGCTTCGTGTAAGTGCAGCTGAATTTTAGGAAGCTGCTTATGCACTTCATCTAGAAGTTGCGACAAAATAAAAGGGGCAATTGTGGGGATAATTCCTAAATGTAAATCACCCGTTAAAGGTTCGCTCATTTCACGACTTAAACGCATCAGGTCTTGTGCATCTGCCAATAGAACACGGGCTCGGGCAACAACCTGTTCGCCAAGCGGAGTTAAACGTACATTTTGGCGGTCGCGTTCAACGAGGACTCCACCTAACAAACGCTCTAATTCCATGATCCCGCCTGACAAAGTCGACTGGGTCACAAATGAACGGCGCGCAGCTTCAGTAAAATGCAGCGTTTCAGACAGTGTAACGAGGTATGACAGCTGTCTTAAAGATGGTAATGCAGCCATAGTGTCCTAATGTTTTGATTTAAAGTGATCAACAAATAATCCGCTCAGATATGGAATAAAATGCGGTGGGATATCATGCCCCATTCCATCAATTAATTCAAATTTCGCATCAGTAATTGCCTTTGCAACTGCTTTGCCATGACTCGGTGGCAGTAAACGATCACGAGAGCCATGTACCACCAGGGTAGGTTGCTGAATTTGCTTACTCAATTGTAGCAAAGAACCTGTACATAATATTGCTAAAAACTGTTGAAGTACACCCGCTGGGTAATAACTTCGTTGATATAATTTGCGCGCAGTCTGAATAATTTCCAGTTGGTTGATATATCCAGGGGAACCAATAATGTTAAATACTTTTACGCTATGATTCACAATGCCTTCTTCGTCAGTCGATTCAGGTCTGCCAATCAGGCTAAACAGCTGTTTGGGAAAAGGCGGCGGTAACAGCGGTTGGTTGTTACTGGTAAACATCAGGCCCAGATTACTGACTTTCTGCGGATGTTTGGCTGCCAGAATCTGTGCAATCATGCCGCCCATGGAAGCACCAATCACAGAGACTTGTTCCAGTCCCAAACGATCAATCAGTAGCGCGGCATCTTCTGCCATATCATATAAGTTATAAGGTGCACCCTGATTTTCCAGACCTAAGATAAAACGACCCATTAATTTCAAGGTGTTGAGTCGTGGTCCTGAATGACGGATTTTAGAGGATAGTCCAATATCCCTATTATCAAAACGAATCACCCGATAACCCTGATCAATCAGTGATTTGCAGAAAAAGTCAGGCCAAAACAACATTTGCGCACCTAAACCCATAATCAGCATAATTGCCGGATGTTCAGGATTTCCACCCATTTCAACATGCAGTTCAACGCCATTGCCCAGATTGACTCTGGTTTCATGCATAAATGAAGTATAGGGAGAGCTGGTAAAATTGAGTGCGCTATTCATTGTTGTTTTCCTAAAAAAGGACATTTTGTTGAAAAAATGTCCTTGGTATTAAAACCTTAAACCGCAGCAGGAATCAAGTCAGGAACTTGCTTGGTCAAAGCTAAACGCTGTTTTGCTGCAGTCGCGCCCAATAAGACAAAACCACGCAAGGTATTTTGATTGTCCAAGGCTTTGGCAATCATGCCATCTTCAAGTTCTTCAGTTTCCCAGGTGACCTCAACGTCTACAGGTGCAGGAAGTACAGTCAGGGGAGCCGCAGGCGTTTTTACCGCAACTGGCATCGCTGGATAGTGAACATGGGTTTTTTCACCATTCAAGGTTTTAGCTAAAGCGCGGGCTTGTTGCATGATGGGCATAACATAAGGCAGCAACAAACCATTCACTTCAGCACAGTCTCCAATCGCGTAGATATCAGGCTGACTGGTTTCCAAATGACTATTGGTCAAAATGCCGCGGCTGCAATGAATATCCGCAGTTTTTGCTAATTCCAGACTCGGGTGTAAACCAATCGCAGAAAGTACAATATCGGCAATTACCGAATGACCATTGGCTAATGTGATTTGATAATCGCCATTTTCAACTTTCAGTACTTTTTCAACGGTAGTACCCAGTTCAAAGTGAATACCAATATCTTCAAGTTTTTCCTGGAAGGATGTTGCAACATGGCCTGGCAATAAGCGACCCAAGGGCAGGGGTGCCAAATCAATCACGATCACTTTGTGGTCGGTATTTTGCAGGTCATTGGCAAATTCGCAGCCAATCAGACCGGCACCCAGAATCACCACACGTTTGTCGTGATGTTGATCCAGATTCTTACGGAATGCCTTGTAATCATCTAAATTGTTGACCACATGAATGTCATCACTGCCATCACCTGCAATGGCTACGCGAACCGGATGAGCACCCACTGCAAGAACCAGCTTGGCATAAGGCTGAATACTTTGTTGGCCATCTTTTTCTAAAATAAGCTGATGTTGGGCTGCTTGAATTTCTTTTACCCAGGTATTGGTTTCAATACGCATATTCAGTTGCGTTGCCATTTTAGCTGCATCGCCCAAGGCAATTTGCTCAGGTGCCTTGTTGCCCACTAAGGCATTTGAAAGCGTCGGTTTGGCATAGTTTACCGCATCATCTGCACAGATCATGACCAGCTCATGCTCGGGATTAAGCTTGCGAAATTCACGTGCTGCGGTATAGCCGGCCATACCAGAACCAATGATGACGATAGGATGCATATTATTCTCCAGACTGTTTTTCTTTAATAAGACGTAAAAAAAGACCATTCACTATGGTCTTTAGTATCAATAATTAGATTTCTACCATTTCAAAATCAACTTTTGATACACCACAGTCTGGGCAAGTCCAGTCATCCGGAATATCTTCCCATTTTGTACCCGCGACAATGCCATCTTGTGGCCAACCTTCCGCTTCGTCATAAATCCATCCACAAACGATGCATTGATATTTCTTCATTTGACTCTCCAAAACACTGACTTTTCAAAAATATGCGGTCAGTAAAATTTTATATACAGCATGAACCGATTGATATGACTTTCGATGTACATATTCAAGCAAATTTTTACGCAGTTCTATTGCTAATGTAAAGCGAATATCGGAGTTTAAGGGCAGAATTTGAAAGCAGAATTGCTGAGGAGGACAAAACTTGTCTTTAAAATAAGGAAATAAGCGTGAGTTTAGCAATATAAGTCATTCATCCAGATCAATATATGGCTAAATGAGGGCTGTGCAGCGGAGTTTGTGCAAAGTGAAGGGATTAGTCTTTTTAGACTAAGGTCGTGCAGAAAAAAAATACTGTATTTGTTATTATATTATTGAATAAATCTATACCTATTATTTATTTAAAAAATTAACTCAATAAATCAGTAAGTTATAATTTTGTGATTATTTTTATTATGGCTTAAAAGTAAGCGCTGACTGGTCATAGGCCTAATAAAGCGTTAAAATTCATATATTCTCTTTTAAAATACTTTTCTCCCATGAGCAATCTGTCTACAACTTTGTGGTCTAACATTCGTACTGTTCAGGATTTCCCTAAACCAGGTATTTGTTTTTATGACTTGACTCCATTATTTATGGGAAACATTGAGTTATTAACTGATGCTTTAGTTGCCAGTATTCCTGCTGAAAAATTGGCAGAAGTCGACAGTTTTGTCGCGGTTGAAGCACGCGGTTTTGTACTTGCAAGTTTATTGGCGCAACGTTTGGGTAAAGGTTTATTGCTGGTTCGTAAAGCAGGAAAATTACCACCACCAGTGGTTGGCGTTGGTTATAGCCTGGAATATGGCATGGACCGTCTGGAAATGTCGGCTGATGTTCAAGCGCAAAAAATCATTATTGTGGATGATGTATTAGCCACTGGCGGTACGCTAAAAGCAGTCAAACAGTTAGTGAATAAATGCAAGCATGAAGTTTTAGGGGCAAGTGTTTTTCTGGATTTGCCAGATTTGCATAATGACCTGGGCTTAGATATTTGGTCGGTATTAGATGAAAAATCGCAGCCGGAACAAGCTGTTGCTTAATTAAGCGGATGTAAAAAAAGCCTTGGTTATTCCAAGGCTTTTTTATTTTTTCAGAAAATATGTCTGCATATGCTGAAGCAGACCATTGATATTTTCTGGACTGGCTAAACGATGGTGTCCACCTTCGACCGCCTGAACCTGCATATAAGGTTCAAGTTGCTGTTGTACAGCATACATATCCAGTTCTTCATCACCTAATTCCAGATAGGCAATTTGCGCAATATCGTGTTCCAGATCATCTTCATTAATAGGTGGATAATCGGCACGAAAATCTGGACTTAAGTTGGGATTGGCGATAATTGCTGGAATTTTATATAGAGCTGACATTTTAAGCGCCCAGTAAGCGCCCAAGCTATGACCAACCAGGATTTCAGGTTTGATTTTGGCAATAATGTCACGATAAAAATTAGCGACGGTTTGAAAATTCAGGTTACGATAATCTACGTCGATACAATATTTATGATCGGCGTTAATAGCATGGAATCTGGCTGATTCACGCGAAGAATCAAGTCCATGCAAAAATAGGATTTTTAAAGGGCATGTCTTCATTTTTTTAGTTCATACTTTCTTTATTCACAAAGATAGACACAGTTGAATAGATTACTTTTCAACTATTTTTCTTGAATCTATTGTAAGTGACTTGGCTGAACAAAGAAGTTAGCTTTTGGTCTAAGGTGTATTTCAGATCAATCTAATAAATTCAATTATAAAATAAATTTTTTATTAAAAATAAATACTTAGTGTTATTGATTATTCAACTCAGTATTCAATAACAAAATGTAGCTATGATGTAAAAAATGGTTTCTCTACTTTCATGGACAGCATGTTTTAGAGAGTTGGCCACTCTATGGAAACATTAAATTATGCAATGTTAATTAAAGCCACACCACAACAAGTATGGCAGGTGCTATGGAACCCAGATAACTATAGCCAATCAACCTATTATTTTTGCCCACTTCCAGCATTCATTCGGATTGGAAGGTGAATGGTAAAACACTATTTCTGGATGCTGACAGGAATGGCATGGTGTCTACCATTGAGCAGATGGAGGAATTTAAGACATTGATCTTTAAAAATTTAGGTATCGTACGAAAGGGTGTTGAAGATTTAGACGGTGCAGAAGTTAAAAAATGGAGCGGTAGTTTGGAAAAGTATTTTCTGGAATATTTACACGGAAAAACCAGATTGAGGGTGGAACTGGAAAGTCCTAGAGAATATAGGGAAATGATGGGTAACGGATTTAAGAAGGGCTTTGAGATTGTTAAACAATTAGCAGAAGCTTAAAAATGTGCCTCAAAATATAAGTGAAAGGAAGTGTTTTTAGCAAATCAATGCTTTTGAGTGGCAATAAGTCATTCGAAATTTATACTAAATCTGCTATGCTATGTAACTTCCGTTTTTTACACATATTCGAGGCAGAGATGACGCAACATAACGCTCAATCGACTTCTGAACAACACATTTCCGAAAACGATTTAATTGCACAGCGTCATGCCAAGTTAAAGCATATTGAAGAACATGCTCAGGAAAAGGGAACTAGCCCTTGGCCAAACACCTTTAAGCGCGAAGATTACGCTCAAGATTTACAAGTACAATTTGCTGATAAGTCTAAAGAAGAAATTGAAGCTGGCGAGCAGGTTCATGTCAAAGTAGCGGGTCGCGTGATGCTGAACCGTGGTTCATTCATCGTGATTCAAGACATGACTGGACGTATTCAGCTTTATGTTGCACGTAAAGAACTTGCACCTGAAGTACTGGAAACCATCAAGAGCCTGGACCTGGGTGATATTATTGCCGTTGAAGGTTATATTGGTCGTTCAGGTAAGGGTGATCTGTATGTTCATATTGAACATTTTGAACTGTTGACCAAATCTTTACGTCCACTTCCAGACAAATTCCACGGTTTAAACGATACCGAAGTTAAATACCGTAAACGTTATTTAGACTTAATCGTAAACGAAGAAACACGTAAAACTTTTGAAATTCGTGCCAAAGTAGTTGCAGGGATTCGTAACTATTTAATTAATGAGCGCTTCATGGAAGTGGAAACGCCGATGATGCATGTGATTCCAGGTGGTGCATCTGCGCGTCCATTTGAAACCCATCACAATGCTCTGGATATGCCATTGTTCTTGCGTATTGCACCTGAGCTTTACTTGAAACGCCTAGTGGTGGGTGGTTTTGAACGTGTATTCGAAATTAACCGTAACTTCCGTAATGAAGGTGTTTCAACACGTCATAACCCGGAATTCACCATGATTGAATTCTATCAAGCTTATGCAGACTATAAAGACTTGATGGAACTCACTGAAAAAATGCTTGAGAAATTGGCCATCGACATCTTGGGTTCTACCGATGTTCCTTATGGCGAAGAAGTGTATAGCTTCAAAGGTCCATTCAAGAAAATTTCAATGTTTGATGCCATTCTTGAACATAACCCGCAATTCACTCCAGAAAATGTATCTGACCGTGAATTCCTGGCGAAATTCATTCAGGAAGAACTGAAAGAACAAGTGAAACCTGGTTTTGGCTTGGGTAAACTTCAAACCATCGTATTTGAAGAAACTGTTGAAACGAAGCTTCGTCAACCAACCTTCATTACCGAATACCCAGCGGAAACTTCTCCATTGGCTCGTCGTAATGATACCAATCCGCATATCACTGACCGTTTTGAATTCTTCATCGGTGGTCGTGAATTGGCGAACGGTTTCTCGGAATTGAATGACCCGATTGACCAAGCTGAACGTTTCCAGGCACAGGTTGCTGAAAAAGACGCGGGTGATGATGAAGCGATGCATTTTGATGCTGACTTCATTGAAGCACTTGAATATGGTCTTCCTCCAACAGCAGGTCAAGGTATTGGTATCGACCGTTTAGTGATGTTATTTGCTAATGCACCAAGTATCCGTGATGTGATTTTATTCCCGCATATGCGTCACAAACATGCATAAATTGTGAATGAAAAGAACCCGCTTAAGTGCGGGTTTTTTTATAGATAATTACAACAATAATAAATTTGATCATTGCAAAAAATGCTTAAAGTAAATAAGGTACTTGTATAATTAAGTCATCAGAATGTAAAGCTAATGTTCGCGAAAAAAACACTATTTGTAACGACGCTGATAAGTGCATCTTCTAGCATTTTTGCTCAAGGTTTGATTTTAAATGATGAGAATTTGAGAACGGATTTGAACTGGCTGAATCAGCAGGGTGTGGTTCAAATTAGTACATCAACTTGGCCAATGAGCGGGGATGAAATTCAACGTGTGCTTGCCTCAGCCAAGGTTATCAATAAGACCCAGCAGAAAGTGATTGATTCCGTTCAAGCTGCGTTAAAAGCAGATAATAATAAGTTAAAAGCGGGCCTATATGCTGAATCTGATGCAAAGAATATTCCTCAAAATTTTGCTGATAAAACAAAATCGCAATTTCAGGCTGCTTTGGAGTTTAATGCCGGCGGTGACAACTGGGATGCAAAAATTCGTGTTAATGCAGAACAAGATCAACAAATTAATAATGATCAAGACGTCAATGTAGAGGGTTCATACATTGCCGGAAAATTATGGAATCAATGGCTGATTGCGGGTCAAATACCGACCTATTGGGGGCCAGGACAGGATGGCAGTCTAATCCGTGGTGATGCAAGTCGTCCGGTGTATGGTTTTACCGCACAACGTGCAGAACAGAAAGCATTTGAAAATAAATGGCTGTCTTGGGTGGGCCCTTGGCAATATCAAGCTTTTGCAGGTCAGCTTGATCACTATACTGCCGTGCCAGATGCCAAGTTAGTCGGGTTGCGATTAACGGCTCAACCCTTAGCGTATTTTGAACTGGGGGCTTCGCGTGCAATTCAGTGGGGGGGCGAAGGACGTCCTGAAAGTCTAAGTTCACTTTGGGATGCTTTTGTTGGCAATAAAGATAATGGGGGAACTGGTGAGCCCGATCCTTCTAACCAAATTGCCGGGTTTGATGCACGTTTGAATTTACAGCCACTGCTCTCTATCCCTATGAGTGTATATGGCCAGTATGTGGGTGAAGATGAAGCAGGTGGTTTACCCTCCAAAAAAATGTATCTAGCTGGTGTGGATTACTCTTCTAGTTTTAGAAATATGCCTTATCAACTCTATACGGAATGGGCAGATACACGTACCAATGGCGATGCACTTGGGATCTCTTATAATCATTCTACCTATAAGGATGGTTATTACCAGCATGGTTTCCCACTAGGTCATGCGATGGGTGGAGATGGTGAAATGATCTCTGCTGGCGGAAGTATTCGTTTTGACCTCATGAATCGCTTGAATGGTCGAGTTTTGCTGGCAAAAGTAAATCAGTCTGCACGATTGACCAATGTGGCTTTTCCTGAAAAAGATGAAATTAAAGCTTTAGATTTAACTTGGTCACATTACCTTAAACCGGATATCCCATTAAAAATCAATGGTTGGGTCAGTGATTCTGATGTGAAGGGTAGTGATGGTGGTGCATCTATTGGAATTGAATTCCCGCTGGATAAACATCTTTTTAGTTACTAAATTTTTTAAATCATCAAGTTTTTGAGCCATGAATATAAAACTCTCGCCAAGTCGAGGGTTTTATATTTTTAATTGTGATGCAATGTTGATCAAACAAGCAATACTTATAAATAGTTGAGTCTTTCAGACTATACATATTTCAGGCAAAAAAATACGCAATGATTGGGGTGATCATCGCGTAGAACAACGAATCTGTTTGCACAGTTCGGTTAAGGAGAATGTTAGAACTAGGGGTAGCTCTAAGCATTGAAGAAATCATAAAATGAATGGTGAGTCATTTCATGAGGCTTTCAGTTAAGTTGTGTTAATTCAGGTTAATAACCATAGGTTAGCGCGATTAATTGCTCATTTTTTGACTATAAAAAAGCCCTTGATGAAACAAGGGCTTTTTTATTTATAAGGGTTTAGAAATGGAACACACCCAAACCTGATTTGATTTCATCCAGGGTTTGCTGAGTAATGTCACGGCATTTATCAGTACCGGTTTTCAGAATGTCCATGATGTAGTCTGGATCTTTCTGTAATTCCATACGACGTTCACGAATAGGGCCGATCATTTCCTTTAAAATGCCTTCAAGACGTTTTTTAACCGTACCATCGCCTAAACCGCCACGACGATAATGTGCTTTTAACTCTTCAAGCTCTTCTTTGTTGGTATCGAACGCATCTAAGTAAGTAAATACCACGTTACCTTCAACCTGACCTGGATCTTCGATACGAAGATGATTTGGATCGGTATACATGGCATTGACTGCTTTTTTGATATCTTTATCAGACGCATCCAACACAATGGTATTGCCTAGTGATTTAGACATTTTGGCCTTGCCATCAAAGCCCGGTAAACGGCTGACATTGGAAAGCAGCGCTTTACATTCAGGCAAAATCTCATGACCAATCTGACGGTTCAAACGACGCACGATTTCGTTGGTCTGTTCGATCATTGGAATCTGGTCTTCGCCTACTGGCACTACGGTTGCTTTAAACGCAGTAATATCGGCTGCTTGTGCCACAGGGTAGCAAAGGAAACCTGCCGGAATATCACGCTCAAAACCACGCATCTGAATTTCAGACTTAATGGTCGGGTTGCGCTCTAAACGGGACACAGTCACAAAGTTTAAATACAGCATGGTCAGTTCATTCAAAGCTGGTAAGCATGACTGAACACAAATCGTGGTTTTAGTTGGGTCAATACCCACGGCCAAATAATCCGTTGCCACTTCAATAATATTGCGGCGTACTTTTTCAAAGTTATCGGCGTTATCGGTTAAAGCTTGGGCATCAGCAAGAAGAAGATGTTGATGATGAGAATCCTGTAATCCTACACGTGAACGTAAAGAACCTACAAAATGACCTAAGTGAAGTTGTCCGGTTGGGCGGTCGCCAGTCAAAATAACAGGACGGTTGTCTTGATTACTCATTATCTCTCTATTCCAAAGTAGTTATTAGCACTACACGTATATGCTGATGAATGGCCTTATTGTACGGCATAATGTTTTTGAATGGCAGGCACTATAAAAACAGATCATTGAAAAAATAAGAACAATTTAATGATGTTGATACAGTTTTTTTGAATCTTTCTCTTTAAAATAGCCGATAGAACCTTTAGGGATAACAAGAATGGCGAGTAGTTTATTAATATTATTAGATGATATTGCAACTGTTTTAGACGACGTTGCTGTCATGAGTAAAATGGCGGCAAAAAAAACCGCAGGCGTATTGGGCGATGATCTGGCACTCAATGCCCAACAAGTCAGTGGTGTGCGTGCTGAGCGTGAACTTCCTGTAGTTTGGGGTGTTGCCAAAGGCTCTTTTGTGAATAAGCTCATTCTTGTGCCTCTGGCCTTGTTGATTAGTGTGGTTGCGCCTTGGTTAATCAATCCCTTATTGATGATTGGCGGTTTGTTTCTATGTTATGAAGGTGTGGAAAAGGTTCTGCATAGTCTTAAACATAAAAAAGCCACAACTGAAGAAGCGGCTGAAGCCGAGTTAACAGCAATCGAAACTGATTTAGCCACATTTGAAAAAGAAAAAATTAAAGGTGCAATTCGTACCGACTTTATTTTATCTGCTGAAATTGTGGTGATTTCATTGGGTACAGTAGCAACTGCTGCTTTTGCTACTAAAGTCATGGTGCTTTCAGCTATTGCCGTTGTCATGACGGTGGGTGTTTATGGCTTTGTCGCCATGATTGTCAAAATAGATGATCTGGGATTGTATTTAGCCGAGCAGGCATCGAGTTTCAAACAAACTGTGGGACGTGGTTTACTGGCTTTTGCACCTAAACTGATGAAGACTTTGACCATTGTTGGGACTATTGCCATGTTCCTGGTTGGTGGCGGGATTATTACTCATACCATTCCATGGTTTCATCATTTCACTGAAGATTCGGTAGATTATGTGCAGCACATGCCCACAGTAGGCAATATTATTGGTGCAGTTACCCCGACTTTAATTAATCTGACAATTGGTTTTGTCGCCGGATTGTTGGTCTTAATCGTGATTGCAATGATTCAGAAGATGAAGCCGAAATCAAAGCAGGCATAATCCAAAGGCTGGCTAAATAAGCTGAAAGCAAACTAGAAGGAATATCACTATGCGCTGGAAAGGACGTCGTATCAGTACCAATGTGGAAGACCGTCGTGGTGGAGCCGGAGCTAAAGCAGGTGGTATTAGTATTTTAGGGCTTATAGTTGCATTTGTGGCCTGGAAGTTTTTTGGAGTCGATCCACAGCAAGCTTATCAAGCCACCAAGCAGGTCACTTCACAATCGCAACCGGCTGAAACCAAGGGACTGGATAATCCAACACCGGAGCAGCAGGAAGCCATGGATTTCGTTGGTACAGTATTGGCGGATACTGAAGATACCTGGACTCAAGTGTTCCAGCAGCAATTGAATGCCCAGTATGTTCCTCCTAAACTGGTGATGTTTAGCGGTGTGGTTAATTCCGGCTGCGGTACGGCGCAATCTGCAATGGGACCTTTCTATTGCCCATCCGATCAGAAAGTGTATATCGATACCACTTTCTTTAAAGATATGCGTCAGCAAATGGGTATTTCCGGTGAGCAAAACACCACCGAACTTTCACGCCAGGACCAGGCCGGAGATTTTGCTCAAGCCTATGTGGTGGCACATGAAGTCGGACATCATCTTCAGACCTTGTTGGGTATTTCAGCGCAAGTGCAAAAAGCCCGTGCCCAGTCGACTGAAGTACAAGGCAATCAACTTTCCGTACGTCAGGAATTGCAAGCAGACTGCTTTGCCGGTATTTGGGCTAACCACAATCAGCAACGTACTCAGTTCCTGGAGCAGGGGGATATTGAAGAAGCTATGGATGCAGCGCATAAAATTGGTGACGACTATTTGCAGAAACGTGCGACTGGACAGGTGGTTCCTGACAGCTTTACCCATGGCAGCAGTCAGCAGCGCATGAAATGGTTTCAAACCGGGTTGAAGTCAGGAAATATCAACGATTGTGATACTTTTAACCAAGCTATTTAAACAGCTTAAAATGCCAGGCTAAGATTGAAAAAGAGGATTTAAAATCCTCTTTTTTATTAACCATGGATAAATTTTTTAAAGTTTCGAATAATTCGAATCGACACATAAAGTGCTGCGCATGCAAACAACGCAATGCTTAACAGGCTGTATTTTAAACTTGAAATATCAGCCTGATAGAATTGCTGTATTTGTGGTTTGGAATAAGACCATTGTTGCTGCTTTTGAGTGCGGCTATCTTGATAACTGACCTGCTGAATATAATGCTGCTGACCAATTTTTAATAACTCTAATTGCTTGATTTGCCGGGTATGCTGCTGGTTATAGGCATCGGTACAAATATCTTGCAGATAATGCTCACAGCTGAGTTTGGCAATATAACCATTATTCGCGATGACAATATAAATCGCCTGATCTGGTCGTTGATTGTTGGAAACCAAAACTAGTTGTTCTTGCGGTGTCGATTTGAGTGAAATCTGCTTGGCTTGCTGGAACTGTTGATCTGCATTTAGAATTTCTTGGCTTTTTGAAAAAATACTCAAAAATAAAGCCACGGTAATCAGAAAAATTACTCCTGCAAAAAAAAGCCGAAATAGGGTTTTAACTGTTTGATGCATGAATAAATTCAACTTAAGGTAAAAATTAAGGAAAGGCTGGCTACACGAAATGTGCGGATCTCAGACTATGTTAAATGATTGCCAAAAATATGTAAAAAAACTTAACTATTTTGTATGCCATAGCAAAAAATGGTTAAACTGATTCGGTTAATAAATGTTATTTAATTAAATATTTACATGGAAATGTTGGGATGCGTTCGCTTTATTTCAATGAATCGCTCGAATTGGAACTTTAATGGGAAATTTCTTTTTTCTTCAAGTCTTTACAGTTATTTTTGCGCTTTCAATTGCAACGACTATTTTTAATAAGCGTATTTTAGGTTTCCCTCAGGCGATTGGTGTACCCATTGTTTCGGCAATTTTTGTCTTTATTTTACAGTGGGGTGCCAGCCTGCTCAGTGGCAACCAGTTTATTACCATTAATATTCATAATATTGAAGAAGCGGTTCGTCATATTGATTTTTATGACTTTTTAATTAATGGGGTGATTTGTTTTATCCTGACATCTTCCGCTTTGAAATTTAAAGTTTCAGATTTAAAAAGTCACTGGAAGCCGATCAGCATCTTGGCCAGTATTGCACTGGTGCTGTGTGCAGTGTTTTTTGGTGTCACCTTATATGGCTATCAATTTCTGATTGGCAAGCATGTCGATTTACTGGTGCTGTTACTGTTAGGTGCTGCCTTGGGTGCAACTGACCCGATTGGGGTAAAAGGGGTGTTAAGTTCGGTACGTGCACCGCATCATCTGATTGTAAAGCTGGAAGGCGAATCACTGTTTAATGATGCCATGTGTATTGCCGTATTCATGACCTTGTTAAATGTATTGCAAGGTGAACACTTTACCATTATTGGCACTTTGGAAACCTTGCTCTATGAGATTGTGGTTGCGATCATCATTGGTTGGGGCTTTGGTCTGGGGATTTTAAGATTACTGCGTGGCAAGCACGAAATGGAATCTTTAATTCTCACAACAGCGCTGTTGGCTTGCGGTTCCTATCTGGTGGCCTTATTTGCTCATGCATCTGCACCTATTGCCTGTGTTATTGGTGGCTTGGTAGTAGGCAATAAATGGAAAGAGATTTTACAGGAACGTGAAATCCGCGAGGTCAATCATTTCTGGCATACCGTTGAAGGCATCATCAATTCATTCTTATTTACCCTGATTGGCCTTGAACTCTTTATTCTGGATTTAAGTATTAGCTTGATTCTGGGCGGTATCATCGCATTCTTTATTCTGCATGCTTCACGCTTTGCCGCAAACTATTTGTCATTCGCATTTTTCCCGAACTTTAGAAATAAAAGCTATAACGGAAGTCTGGCAATTCTGTCATGGGGTGGGGTACGTGGCGGCATCTCATTAGCATTGATACTTGCCGTGGCGAATGTTCCACGACTAACTGAATACAGCAGTATTTTAATTGGCTATACCTTTATTTCGGTACTGCTTTCAGGCTTGGTCTGCGGACTCGGTTTGCCTGCGGTCATGAATGCCTTTTATTACAATCCGAATGAAGAAACTACGGGTTTTAAAGGCTGGTATCAACGCATGTGCCATAAAATGAATAAGAAAGGCTTCCAGTACATTGTCGGTGAAGATGCCAATGGCAATGAAACCATTACCGTTTACAACCCGGATGCGTTAATTGATGAGAAAGCCGAAGATGGTGTAGCAGTGATGCATAACCCAGAGAAGGTACAGGTAGTGAAACGTCTGGAAAGCCCAGATAATTTCTAATCATCGTAAGTAAAAAAGCCCCTTAGCGGGCTTTCTTATATTTTATTTCTTGTGAATGCTAGAGTAGAGAGATATCAATGATCTATGGGATATTCTTAGAGATGAGCCATCTTGATGATGAGTTGGAAGTCTTTTAAAGCGACCAGCTTGAATGCAAAAATCACGAAATCTCAAGGTTTAATAAGGATGATTTAAGGACAATATATGCCTCAACATTCCAACACGTCCAGTGATGAATTGGCACGGCAAATCCTGCAAGTGGTGGCTTTAATTCCCTACGGCAAAGTCGCTTGCTATGGACAGATTGCCAACATGGCGGGCTTACCTAAACATGCACGTTTAGTGGGGTATATTTTAAAACATCTGGATTCAGAAGCGGAAATTCCCTGGCATAGGGTCATCAATGCTCAAGGAAAAATTAGCCTAAGCAAATTGAATGATCAGGGAGAAAATATCCAGCGATTAAAGTTATTGGCAGAAGGGGTAATGGTGATTGGAGATAAAATTAATTTAAAACAATATCAGTGGATGAATGCTTTATAAAAAATGTGTGTGAATCAAGCTTTTCCCACCTTTAGCAAAAGATGGGAAAGCCCATGGCCTATTATTGACGGACAATCAGTACCGGAACATGCGATTCGCTTAGCAGACTTTGTGCAACACTGCCCAGGAACAATTTTTTCAGACCTGTACGGCCATGTGATCCAATAACAATCAGATCGGCATGGGTTTCGTTAGCTGCATTGACAATTTCACGATGAATTACTTGTCCTTCAATAAGTTTGGTTTCAACTTCAAGACCTTGTTCATGGAATTTTGCTTTTGCTGCCTCAAGAGATTCTACAATCGCCGTACGAGCACGTTCAATCAAGTCATTGGTTTGATTGGCAGAAATATATTCTGCTGCAATATAGGGATCCAGCGCTAACACTTGAACTACAGTGACTTTACTGCCGAATGCTTTAGCAAATTCAATTGCTTTTGTTACAGCTGCATAAGCTGTTTCTGAACCGTCAACGGGTACTAAAATATTTTGATAAGCCATGTGTATTTCTCCTTATAATCCTTACTAAAATGTATCGTATTAAGATTAGAACTTCTTGTTCAATAAAAACGTTTGAAATTTGATACTAGCTGTATTTCTATTAAAATAAAACCTAGTAATTTCATGGGGATAATTTATTCCCTAAAACAATTTTATAATTTAATCTATCATGATTTTGTTTAAAAACTAGCGGGCTTAAAACTAAAGTCTGAGGAAATTGTAAGCAGATTTTTTATTTGCAACCATTTGTAAAAATAGATGTGAACAGTTCTTTAAAATTGTCATATCATAAATGTAGTAACTTATTAATAATGCATGAAAAAATGAATGAAATAGATCAGTTAAATTGGCCAAAAGATAATTTTGAAAATATTAAAGATGCTTGGGAGGATGATCTTTGGGATAGAAAACGTCTTGGTATTCAACTCACAAACTATGTTGATCGTTTGCAATGTGGTGCTGTGTTAGCGTTAGATGCATGTTGGGGTGAAGGTAAAACGTGGTTTGTACGGCATTGGGCTAAGCATTTAGAAGATCAAAAAGCATAATGTGATTTTTTATAGGAAAAAAAAGATCACTCGGTTTGAGTGATCTTTTTTATTTCTGCATTTTAAC
>NZ_JBBEUE010000030.1:0-14855 GCF_037402435.1 Acinetobacter sp. NS-4
ATATTGAATTATGCCATGTTTTAACTGGCTCAGCTTAGATGATATATAGGGTCTAAAAAATTAACTGATTGACTTATGCCACCGAAAAAAAGTAAAAAGAAATGGATCATATTTCCATGATGTATCCTTGCTTTTGTATAGTAAATAGCCTAAGTATTTAAATGTTTAAAATATTGCCCAAATGTTTTCAAACAAACAATCTCAATATGAGGAAAAGGGGGGAAAGAAGCCAAGTGAATCGCTAATGATTATTTTTTAAGATTTCCTGTACGCGTTCACTTCGCTGGTGAAGGATTTACCGGGTTGAAACCAGCCAACCAGGTTGACTTGGGCGCCGCATCAGCCGATCAGGCTCTTCAATCTGGCTCAGCACGTATCATGTGCGGTTGCCGGTAACATACCACGCATTTTTTAAAGCGCCTCAATCAGCTTAGTTCTCATGCAGCTTCACAGCTACACCGTGAGCCCGCCCACCATACAGAATAGAATTGGTTAACTATGTAGGGGAGGAAGTTTAAGGCTCCCTGCAGGTCCACCTAGGATGTCTTGTAGAAGAATAATAAACACTTGATAAAATTTATAACCCATCATACTGATATATAATCGATTACAATCAAGTAAACTGAGCGACTGGAGCAGCGATGTCTGTACAGCATTTCGATGATGATACCCATGAAGATGATTTAATTCATCCAGAACAGCGTGCGCAGGCAGCAAGTAAAACCACGTGGGTGAGTGTATTTGTCAACCTGTTTTTATCCATCTTTCAGATTGTGGTCGGCATTTTTGCCAAGTCCCAAGGCCTGATTGCAGACGGTATTCATACCCTCAGCGATTTGGTGGCGGACTTTATTGTTCTGTTTGCCAACCATCACAGTAAGAAAGAAGCCGATGAGGATCACCCTTTTGGCCATTACCGTTTTGAGACAGCAGCATCTTTTATTCTAGGCCTGCTGTTATTTGGGGTCGGGATGGGGATGCTGATTATGGCGACGAACAAAATTCTCAATCCAGAACAAATTCCCAAAGTACAGGCCGTTGCATTGTATATCGCTATGCTGGCTTTAGTAGGAAAAGAGTTTTTGTTTCGTTACATGCTGAAAGTGGCCAAAAAAGTCAAATCCAGTATGTTGGTGGCGAATGCGTGGCATGCCCGTTCTGATGCCGCTTCATCTCTGGTGGTGCTGGTCGGCATTGCCGGAAACCTGTTGGGTTATCCTATTCTTGATCCAATTGCTGCCTTGGTGGTCGGTTTGATGATTATAAAAATGGGCTGGGAATTTGGTTGGCAAGCATTAAGTGATCTCATGGACAGGGCAGCGGATGAACATGAAATCAAAGCAATAGAACAGACTTTTCTCTCCACTGCAGGTATTCAGGGTGTTCATAATATTCGGACCCGTAAAATGGGCGATATGATTATTGTGGATGCGCATATTGAGGTCGATGGCAATTTGAGTGTGCGTCAAGGACATGATATTTCAGTGAATGCGAGAAATCTGGTGATGAAGAAGCATCAGGTGATTGATGTCATCACCCATATAGATCCTGTTTAATTTATCTCGAGGCTATGGGGTACACAACTTAAGTAACTGGGCATTAAACCACAGTGGATTGACAGTGAAAAGTCGCTTCATCTGCTCCACTGTCACCTTGTGCTGCATAATGAGGGTGACACGACTGCTATAAAATAATTTTCAAAAATGTCTTTAGAATAAAATTTGGGTAAGCAGGCACATGAATATAAAGAAACTCGCTGTTGTCGGTGCAATTGTGATTCTGGGGCTGGTGGTCTATCTGGTCTGGAAAAATATGACCCAGCCGGATACACAGGCTTTAGTCAGTGGTAATGGGCGGATTGAAGCGACTGAAATCAATATCTCCAGTAAGTTGTCCGGACAGCTGGAAGAAATTTTGGTGCAGGAAGGAGATTTTGTCGAATCAGGCCAGGTTTTGGCACAAATTAAGGTTTCTGCCTTGGAAGCACAGCTGCGTGAAGTTCAGGCCCAGCAACGTCAGGCACAGGATGGTATTGCGACTGCAGAAGCCCAGGTGGCCATGCGTATCAGTGAAAAAGCTGCAGCCGCAGCCATGGTCGAGCAGCGTGAAACCGAACTGGTCGCTGCCAAAAACCGTCTGGCACGAACCGAAATTTTGGCCAAAGACGGGGCAGTCTCTAAACAGCAGTTGGATGATGAGCGCGCCGATGTCAAAAGTGTTGCAGCCGTGCTGAGTGCGGCAAGAGCACAAGTGGACAGTGCACAAAGTGCGATAGTGGCAGCGCGCAGTCAGGTGTCGAGCGCACGTTCGCAAGTCGATGCCATCAAGGCCACCATAGAGCGGATCAATTTCGATATTGAAGATGCCCAGCTCAAGGCACCCTTGAAGGCACGTGTCCAGTTTCTGGTGGCACAGCCGGGTGAAATGATTGCCGCAGGCGGACGGGTCATGAACCTGATCGATCTGTCGGATGTTTATATGACCTTCTTCCTGCCGGAAACTGTGGCTGGCCGTATCGCGATAGGCAGCGAAGTCCGTATTGTGCTGGATGCAGCCAAAAATGTGGTCATTCCTGCTCGAGTATCGTTTGTCGCAGATACTGCACAGTTCACACCAAAGACCGTAGAAACTGAAAGTGAACGTCAAAAACTCATGTTCCGGATCAAGGCAAAAATAGATCCCGCCTTGCTACAGAAACATATTCAGCAAGTCAAAACCGGTCTTCCAGGCGTAGCCTATATCAAAATCGATGACAATGCTGCCTGGCCCGATTTTCTCAGCAATCTGGTTAAATCATGACAGCCTCATCTGTACAGGACACGATTGTTGCCGACATTCAGCAGGTCAGTCTGAAATACGGCAAAACCCAGGCCTTAAAGGACATTTCCCTGTCATTGCCTGCGGCTTGCATGATTGGTCTGATCGGTCCGGATGGCGTGGGAAAATCCAGCCTGCTGGCATTGCTGGCTGGTGCCAAGGTGGTTCAGCAAGGCCGCTTGATGGTGCTTGGTGGCGATATTGCTGACCGAAAGCACCGCAGAGAAGTCTGTCCACATATCGCCTATATGCCACAAGGACTTGGTAAAAACCTGTCCAAAACCCTCTCGGTTGAAGAAAATCTACAGTTTGTTGCCCGTCTGTTTGGGCACAATGCTGCAGAAAGCCGAAAACGTATTGATGCACTGACCAAAAGCACGGGACTGTATGACTTCCTTGATCGTCCGGCTGGGAAACTGTCCGGCGGTATGAAGCAGAAACTGGGCCTGTGCTGCTCCCTGATTCATGATCCGGACTTTTTGATCCTGGATGAGCCCACCACTGGGGTTGACCCCTTGGCACGTGCGCAATTTTGGGAATTGATCAACCGTATTCGTAACGTGCGGCCACAGATGAGTGTCATTGTTGCCACGGCGTATATGGATGAAGCGCAGGGCTTTGACTGGCTGGCGATGATGGATGCAGGCAGCATCCTGCAAACGGGTACACCGCAACAGTTGCTGGCCCAGACGGACAGCCATAGCCTGGAAGAAGCTTACATCAAGCTTTTACCGGAGGAAAAGAAACAGGGTTATGAACCGGTGGTGATTCCACCTTTAGCGGATGATGGTTCAGATGGCTATGCCTTGGAAGCCAAGGATCTGACGGTCAAATTTGGTGATTTTACCGCAGTGGATCATGTCAATTTCCAGATTCGCCGCGGCGAAATATTTGGATTCTTAGGCTCCAATGGTTGTGGTAAATCGACCACCATGAAGGTCTTAACCGGATTGCTGGAAGCTTCGGAAGGACAGGCTTGGCTGTTCGGGCAAACGGTGCAAGGCAGTGATATTGCCACGCGCAGGCGTGTCGGTTATATGTCGCAATCCTTTTCACTCTATAGTGAACTGACCATTATTCAGAATCTGGTGTTGCATGCCAAGTTATTTCATGTGCCGGCAGAGCAGATCGCATCACGTGTGCAGCAGATGTTGCAGCGTTTTGACCTGATGGAGCTGAAAGACAAATTGCCTGACGATTTGCCGTTAGGGATCAGGCAGCGTTTGTCACTGGCGGTAGCACTGGTGCATAATCCGGAAATTCTGATTTTGGATGAGCCAACTTCCGGTGTAGACCCGATTGCCCGGGATAAGTTCTGGCATGATCTGATCACTCTATCGCGCAAAGATGGGGTCACCATCTTTATTTCCACCCACTTTATGAATGAAGCCGAGCGCTGTGACCGCATGTCGCTGATGCATGCCGGACGGGTGCTGGACAGTGCCGCACCGGCACAATTGATGAAAAACCGGCAGGCTACGACACTGGAACAGGCCTTTATTGGCTATCTGCTGGATGCTGGTGCAGGCAGCCAGCCTCCCGCAGAAGAAAAGCTGGAGAGTCGTTCAGCCGATCAACCGCCCGCCAAGATGCCGCAAAGAAAATCCAGCCGATTCAGCCTGCAACGCCTGTTTAGTTATGCCTGGCGCGAATTGCTGGAACTGGCCCGTGATCCGATTCGTGCCACCATGGCGCTGGTCGGCTCGATTATCCTGCTGTTTGTGATGGGCTACGGCATTACCATGGATGTGGATGATCTGACTTTTGCGGTGCTGGATCGTGACCAGACAGGGCTAAGCCAGAATTACAGCATGAGTATTGCCGGTTCGCGTTATTTTGTCGAAAAGCCTCCTTTGCAAGACTATGACGATTTGGATCAGCGCATGCGCCGCGGCGATATTTCTTTAGCCATCGAGATTCCGCCCGGTTTTGCCCGCGATGTGGCCCGGGGTGAAGAGGTCAAGATTGGTGCCTGGATTGATGGAGCCATGCCACAGCGTGCCGAAACGGTTCAGGGTTATGTACAGGGCATACATGCACACTGGTTGATGCAGCAGGCCCTGCAGCAAAGCGGCTATAAAATCTCGAGTACGGTCAATGTGGAAACCCGATTCCGCTATAATCCGGATATCAAGAGTCTGCCGGCGATGGCACCAGCCTTATTTCCGCTGCTCATCCTGCTGATTCCAGCAATGTTGACAGCGCTTTCTGTGGTGCGTGAAAAAGAGCTAGGTTCCATTGTCAATTTATATGTCACCCCGGTCACCCGCAGTGAGTTCCTGATCGGCAAGCAGATTCCCTACGTGGTGCTGGCCATGCTGAATTATTTCCTGATGTGCCTGATTATTGTGGTGATATTTGATGTGCCGATTAAAGGCAGTTTTCTGACCCTGACCTTGGCTTCATTATTATTTATTATTTTTTCTACGGCTACGGGTCTATTGGCCTCCGCGCTGACCAAGAGCCAGATTGCTTCGATGTTTCTGGTGATGCTTGGCACGCTGATTCCGGTGATGCAGTTTGCCGGTATTATCAATCCTGTCTCTGCTCTGGAAGGCTTTGGTCGCTGGTTTGGTGGGATTTATCCTGCTACGCATATGGTGAATATCAGCCGTGGCGTGTTTAACAAAGCTTTAGGTTTTGAGGACTTGCATCAGTCTCTTTGGATCATTCTGCTGTCGGTGCCTGTCATTATGTGTGCAGCAATCCTTGCGCTAAAAAAACAGGAGTCCTAGGATGTTCAGCCAGAAAATACAGAATATCTACCAGCTCGGTTGCAAGGAATTGTGGAGCTTATGGCGTGATCCGGTCATGCTGATCCTGATCATCTACACCTTTACTGTGGCGATTTATACAGCGGCTACCGCTATGACCGATAGCCTCAATATGGCCCCGATTGCGATTGTGGATGAAGATCATTCGACCTTGTCCGAGCGAATCACTTCGGCAATGTATCCGCCTTATTTTATTCCACAAAGTACTGAACTGAATTATATGGATGCCGGAATGGATGCCGGTGAGTTTACTTTTGCCTTAAATATTCCGGTTAATTTTCAGGAAGATGTGCTGGCAGGAAATGAAGCTGTGATTCAGGTCAATGTGGATGCCACACGCATGTCCCAGGCGATGATCGGGGCAGGTTATATTCAGCAGATTGTACAGGCCGAAGTCAGTGAATATCTGCTGCATAGCAGGGAGGTCAACAGTATGCCAGTTGAGCTGGAGATGCGTGCCCGCTTTAACCCGACGCTGGACCAAAAATGGTTCGGTAGTATCATGGAAATCATCAATAACGTGGCGATGCTCTCTATCATTCTGACTGGAGCAGCTTTAATCCGGGAACGTGAACACGGTACGGTGGAGCACCTGATGGTGATGCCAGTGACGGTGTTTGAAATTATGATGTCCAAGGTCTGGTCCATGAGCCTGGTGGTATTGCTTGCGGCTTTTGTCGGACTAAAATTGGTGGTGCAGTTCGCTCTACAGGTTCCGATCGAAGGCAGCTTGTTACTCTTCTTCTTTGGTGCGTTATTGACGCTGTTTGCCACAACTTCGATGGGAATCTATCTGGCCACCATGTCGAAATCGATGCCACAGTTCGGTCTATTGATGATGCTGATTCTGATTCCGATGGAAATGCTCTCAGGCGGGATGACTCCACGTGAAAGTATGCCAGAGTATTTACAGTATTTTATGCTGATTGCACCGACCACGCATTTTGTCGAGCTGGCCCAGGCTATTCTATATCGAAATGCCGGGCTGAATATCGTTTGGCCGTCGTTTCTCTGGCTGGTTGGAATTGCCGTGCTGTTTTTCTATGTGGCCTGGAAACGCTTTAAAGACACGATTCATACCATGACCTGAGCATAACCAAGGGCGAGTAAATATCAGTATTTTTAAATATTGTTAAGTTTCCCGTAAAGATAGCTGTGCTTGGGACGTCATCAAACTGATGTGATACTAGCAAGATTTCACTGGGACTGAATGTACTGAAAATAAAGATGCTTTTTGAATAGCCACCATTCTCCTAGACAAATTTAGTCTATTCTTGGACTGCCACCACTCTCCTAGACAAATTTAGTCTATTCTTTTTGCATAGGGGAGAACATTATGAGTGGACAATAGATCTCTTTCATAAATTAAAAAATGTTCAATATTAGATTTTTTTAAATCAGTACGGCCTCATTTGATTGATTTAATTTTTTTTCCTTTTCGTAGGCAATCTCTCTACTTTTGAAAGGTCAAAAGTAGACAAAAACCTTTTGTTTCCCATACACGACTTCCTTGTCGTGATGGGAAACGTGTAGCATCCATGCCACACTCATGAATCTAATATCGACTATAATCTATTTTCAATTTTGGCTTTACGAACAATTTTTAGTTTCTAAAATGATTTATGAAAGAAGCCCAATGATATACCCAACCCATTCAGTTTTGCTGACTGGATGAACTGAGGATCAGAAGGCTTCTTTGAGTCGATTTATTTCATATGCAGATTATGCATGAATGTTAAAAATTCGACGGTACAATAGTTAACAACAATAATTAGATTATTTTTAGATTTCTTTAAAATTATTAGGGGTTGTCCTCATTTGATAAATAGCTCAAAAAAATGACTATTTAGATGTTTAAAATTGAATGTTTAATGAAGAAATTGCTGATTTATTAAACAAGATACAAAGCAATTTGCTTCGTTAAATGAAATGAGGACACGCCCTAGCTACTGCTAAATTTGTTTATGATGATTACAATTAAGTATGTTTTTATTAAATTGATTCTATGACTTCCAGAAATAATCTTCCTAAAGTTATTGCTTTTGATGCCTTTGGTACACTTATGCAAATTGGGCAAAGTAGATCACCTTATCTAAAATTAATGAAATGGCTCAAAGATAATGGTCGAAAGCCTAAATCGAATGATGCTTCAGTGATTATGTCAAATTATGTTGACCTCGCTCAACTAGCACAAATTTTTGGAAAAAGAATTCCAGAAGATCTACTTCAAGAACTTCACGAGGATCTCGAATTTGAACTACAAACAATTAAAGTTTATGAAGATGTAATACCTACATTAATGGAACTAAAGAGATTAGGATTTAAATTAGCTTTGTGTTCTAACTTAGCTAAACCATATGGTAAAGCGCTAAGTCCTTTACTCCCATATTTTGATGTAAGTATATTGAGTTATAAGGTTGGTGAAATTAAACCTAACACTCAGATATACAATATTTTGATTGAAAGATTAGGATGTCAAATGAGTGATGTGCTATTTATAGGCGATCATCCTTATTTAGATGTAGAGAAACCATTACAATTAGGTATGTCTGCAAAATTAATTGATAGAAAAATTCATCAGACAATCCGAGATGTTCTTTCTAGTATTATAAATTTAAATCATCTTACTTAGATCATTAGATCTCTTTCATAAATTAAAAAACGAGCAGCTTTTTGATTGATATTTGTACTCTAACTTTTTTAGTATTCGTGCATAATCTGCGGATGAAATACATTGATTCAAAGAAGCTTTCTGAAACACAGTTTAAGCGATATATAGGCATCTCATGGTCAACCTTTTATTTAATGGTTGAGCAATTGCAGAAGCATGTTCCAGCTAAAGGCAGACCACCCAAGTTAAGTGTGGAGGATCAGGTTCTGCTCTGTCTGAGCTATTGGCGGGAATACCGAACCTTATTTCACGTTGCTACGAGTTATGGGGTTTCAGAGCCTACAGCCTCAAGAATTGTACGTCATGTTGAAGATTGCCTGATTCAGTCCAAGCTGTTTAATTTACCGAAGAATTTGCCCGAAGGCGAAGGCATAGACTGGAATGTGGTGATCGTGGATGCCACAGAAATTCCAATTCAAAGGCCTAAAAAAACAGAAGAAAAACTATAGTGGCAAGAAAAAGACGCATACCTTTAAAGTACAGGCCATCATCCATTATAAAACTCAGCAAATTCTGAGTTTATGCACTGATCACGGTATGGTGCATGACTTCGAGCTATTCAAACCAGATTCTTTCTTGTGCTTTTATCCTTGCCGATAAAAGCCAAAAGGTACTGTAAACTGGATCCTGAACTCAACAAAAGAAGAATCGGGATCGAGCATGTATTTGGTCACCTGAAGACCTTTAAAATCCTTGCTGGACGTTACCGAAATAGAGCTAAACGACTGAGTTTGAGATTCAGTTTAATTACTGGAATCTATAACTTGGAGTTGAGTCAAAAATGATTTATGAAAGAGGTCTAATCACCATTATATTAAATGGCACTTAAATCCATCCTACAGTAATGAAATCTCCCTAATCGTAGCTAATCTCTAAAGATCTCATCTGATCTCATTCTGTAACCAATTCACAATATTCATAACATCACTGTTCGCACTATTTTTTCTTACTATCGCGTAGAAGTTATAGTCGCATTCTATGAACCCAAAAGGCGCAATAATCCTTCCATTCAAGATTTCTTTTTCTACTAAAATTTGAGGCGCTATCGCAATCCCCAATCCGGAAACAGCAGCCTCTATCATTAAATTGAGACGATCAAAATAGCGATCATTCCATTTAGTCTGAACGTTCAGATTGGATCGTTCAAACCAGATAGGCCAGGCATTCTTATTAGAATGGGTATGCAGTAATGGGTACTTCAAGAGATCATTGATTGTATTCAAATGATAGGTTTCACCATTACAAACAGGCCCCATGTGATCCGGAAATAAAAGGTATTTATCCAAAGAGTCAGGTAGCATCTGATTTAAACTTAAGCTATTGATAAAAATATCAATTTGTTCTTTTTCCAGTAGCTTTAAGTCGTTACAGGTCATTAATTTAATATGGATATTGGGATAAACGATTTCGAGTTCCTCTAAGCGTGGAATCAGCCAATTCGCCATAAAACTATGAGATGCTCCGATCACAATTTCCATTTCTGAAGTTTTGTTACTTAACTCAAAGACACATTGTTCTAACTCATTGAAAAAATGAGTACAAAGAAGGGATAAGTCTTCTGCCTCTCTGGTGAGAGAGATCGTTGATGAATGCCGGATAAAGAGTTTTTTATTCAACCACTCTTCCAACTGTTTGATTTGATGGCTAACCGCACTATGAGTTACACATAATTCTTCTGCAGCCAAGCTGAAACTTTTATGTCGCGCGACTGCTTCAAATGCTTTCAGAGAATTTAAGGGTGGTAAGGTTCTACGTTTCATGCTGTAAATTTTTCTAACATCATGAGCTAAAAATATATCAATTATAAGAAAAATGGAAATATTTTAAGATTCAGTAAATTTTTATGCTTGAAGAGAGATGGAATGACAACTCCTTATACCGGTCAGGGTCCTGATAAATCTGGTTTTTTTGGGAAATTTGGCGGCTGCTATATGACAGAGAGCCTGATGCCTGCCCTACAAGATTTAGAACACGCATTTAATATCATCCGGCATCAACCTGAATTTTGGACTGACTATCGACAAATTTTGACGGACTTCGTAGGTCGTCCTAGCCCTCTGTTTTATGCAAAAAATCTAACAGCGTATGCAGGGGGAGCCAAAATATATCTCAAGCGAGAGGATTTGAACCATACCGGTGCCCACAAGATCAATAACTGTGTGGGACAAATCTTGCTGGCTAAATTCATGGGTAAAACCAGAATTATTGCAGAAACTGGTGCTGGACAACATGGCGTTGCCACAGCAACGGTCTGTGCGCTGTTTAAGATGAAGTGCACGATTTATATGGGTGAAACTGATATTCAGCGTCAGCAGCCCAATGTTGACCGCATGAAATTACTGGGTGCTGAACTCAAAGGCGTAAAAAAAGGCCGTGGAACCTTGAAAGATGCCATGAATGAAGCTTTGCGTGATTGGATCAGTAACGTAGACACGACTTACTACCTGTTGGGAACAGGTGCAGGTCCCCATCCTTATCCAACCATCGTGAGAGAGTTCCAAAAAATTATTGGTATAGAAGCGAGAAATCAAATCCTCCTCAAAGAGAATAAACTCCCTGATGCTTTGGTTGCCTGTGTGGGTGGTGGATCAAACGCATTAGGACTCATGCATTCCTTTCTACAAGATACTAATGTCAAAATGTTTGGGATTGAAGCCGGTGGAAAAGGGACAGATAGTAGTGAGCATGCTGCCTCGATTTCAAAAGGTCGAGTCGGTGTCCTGCATGGTAATTTGACTTACTTACTACAAGATTCAGATGGACAAATTTTAGAAGGACATTCTATCTCTGCAGGACTGGATTATCCTGGGGTTGGTCCAGAGCATGGCATTCTGTTTGAAACAGGTCGCGTGACTTATGCAGCGGTCAATGATGAAGAGGCCGTGCAGGCCTTCCAGTTGTTGAGTCAGCAGGAAGGCATTATCCCGGCATTGGAAAGTTCTCATGCCATCGCATATGCCATCAAGCTCGCAAAAGAAATGCAGCCGGAGCAGACCATGATCGTCAATTTAAGTGGTCGAGGTGACAAAGACTTAGACACAGTCAAAAAATATCTTGCAGGAGCAACCGCATGAACCGTTTAGATCAAAAACTAGCGCAATTAAAACAGGAACATAGAAGCGGTCTGGTCTGTTATTTTACGGCTGGAGATCCTGACTTTAATGAAAGTTGTCGTCTGTTTAGTCAATTAGGACAAGCCGGAGCTGATATCATCGAAGTTGGCATTCCATTTTCTGATCCTGTTGCAGATGGAGAGACCATCCAAGCAGCCCATCTCAGGGCGCTCAGTGCTGGACAAACCGTACATCAGACAATTGAGTTGGTTAAAGCAGTCCGTCTACAGGATGACACAACTCCGATTATTTTTATGACCTATTTAAATCCGATCATGCAATATGGTTTCGAGAAACTGGTTGAGGATACCGAAAATCTGATTGATGGGATCATGATTCTGGATGCGCCCTATGAATATCGGGAACAATTTAAACTGCGATTAACTGAAAAAAATATGCATTTAATCGCAATGACTGCACCCACTACTCCTGTTGAGCGATTGGAACAAATCTCAGTAAGTGCGACAGGATTTTTATATCATGTTGCGGAAAATGGCCTCACCGGAGGCAATTTTAATCTACCCAATCTTGAAAAAAAGATCGCTGAAATCAAACCCATTTTTAATATCCCGATCGCCATTGGCTTTGGGATTAAAAATGAAAGTCATATGAAAGCTTTGGCCAAGAAAGTTGATCTGGTTGTGATCGGCTCAGCACTGGTTGATACTTTCTTTAAGCAAGGTGTGGATGCGACATTAGAAAAAGTAAAGAAATTCGCACAGGTTCTAAAAGAGAAATCTTAATTTTTGAACCGGTAAATAATTTTTTCTTCATGATCATCAATAGAGCACTTATGACCTAAAGAACAGGATCCCTATTCTTTAGGTCATTCTCAAATATGCATCTCAGTGATGATGTGTTTCAGCCAGCTCTAGAGCATTTAAATCGAGTTGCTCCAGTTCTACCAACTGCTTGTTGAGTAAATCAATCAAATCATTTTCATCAGGATTCATCACAGATTGGTCAGCGAATTGATCATTTGGATTGATCAGTCTTTGTATCGCTGGTCATTATCGCAATAAAGTGAATGAGTTAATGGATGCAAAGCACATGTAGTGATTAAAGTAGAGCACGTGGTTAATAGATTCCTGAAAAGGCGTTACGCTGCGATACTTTCTCTTGAAGCTGCTGTTTTTCCTGAGCAGATAAAAAGGCGATGCTCAAACCGTTTTGCTGCGCTTGTCGGATTTGTGTTTCGGACAAGCCTGCCTGTGCTGCTGCGTGTAAATATTCATGTTGAATATCAATGCCTTCAACCGCAGGGTCGTCACTGTTAATCGTAGCTAAAATGCCATGTTCAAGAAAGGTTTTAAGCGGATGTTGAGCAATATCGGCAACGGTACAGGTTTGCAGATTTGAGGTAATGCAGGACTCAATCCCGATCTGATGTTCAACTAAATAATCCAGTAATTTTGCATCTTCCACAGCTTTCACCCCATGACCGATACGGGTTGCACCGAGGGTTTGAATCGCTTGCCAAATACTGCTTGCACCTGCGGCTTCGCCTGCATGGATACTGATGTTCCAGCCTGCATCACGAGCTTGCTTGAAATGATCAATAAACAGTTTCCCTGGAAAGCCCAGTTCGTCACCTGCCAAATCTAGTGCGGTAATCTGGTCACGATGAGTCAGTAAGGCATCCAGTTCTTGCTGACAGTGAGCTTGCCCAAAGGTACGACTCATAATACCGATGAGCTTAGCAGGAAGATCAAAGTCACGGCTGCCTTGCTGAACGCCATCAATCACGGCTTCGACTACGCTAGCCAGTGGAAGTTGATGGCTCATCGCCATATAAAAGGGTGAAAAGCGCAGTTCGACATAGTCCAAACCTTGCTGTGCTGCATCTTGCATATTTTCCCATGCGACACGGCGGCAGGCTTCCAAATCACCCAAGACTTTCACGCCCCAATCCAGTTTGTTTAAGAAACTCAGTAGGTCGGGCTGATTGTTCATGACCTGAACATGCGGCAGTAGTTCGGGCAGGGTGTTGGCAGGTAGTTGAATCTGAAATTGCTGCCCCAGTTCTAAAATGGTTTGCGGACGGATATTGCCATCTAGGTGGCGGTGTAAATCGGTGAGCGGGATATTTTTATCAATCATTATTATTCACTTAACGGTTTATCCAGTCAAAAAAAGCGTGATGTCTTCACAGCATAATCGCAAGTAGATTCATTAGGCTACTGCATAATCATATATGCTGTAGTGAAGGCGATATTTTAAAAGAGATAAGCCTTTATTAATGGGTTATGGAGTTCTATCCATCGCTGATGGACTTGAACAGTGCTAAGAACATACTTATGCTTGGGCATAATCTAGCAGTAGGAATCACCGTCCTTAAAGGGCGGTGAGGATTTCAAATTCATCATGGAGAGAGTGCGGAACATATAAAAAGCGCTCTTATGCCATGCTCACATTAAATAATGATCCGATCCAGGAGCTGAATAACATCGCGATAATGCCCCAAAGCATCACCCGAATTGAGCCTCTCCAGATACTGACTCCGCCCACATAACTGGCCAGTGCACCCATAACGCCAAGACTTAATACCCCAATCAGCATGACGCCTTTCTCTAAGTATTGGTCAGGCAGCAGCATAATGGAAATTAAAGGAAAGAGTGAACCGATTGTAAATGCAGTGGCTGAAGAAAATGCAGCGCGAAAGGGCTGGGCAGAGGTATGATCTAAAATACCAATTTCATCACGAGCATGGGCATCTAAAGCATTATGTGCGGTCAGCTGGCGGGCGACTTCTTCAGCTAAAGTGGGTTGTAATCCGCGTTGTATATAAATATTTTTTAACTCATTCAATTCATGTTCGGGATGGAGTTGCAGTTCACGTTGTTCCATCTCCAGATCATTCTGTTCAATGTCTTGCTGAGATTTAACCGAAATATATTCACCCGCAGCCATTGATGCAGCCCCAGAGATCAATCCGGCAATACAGGTCACCAGTAGGGTATGTGTAGATGCGCCACTGGCTGCAATTCCGACCACGAGACTGGTGACTGAAATAATCCCGTCATTTGCCCCCAGCACCGCTGCACGTAACCATCCAGCACGTTCAATATAATGTTTTTCGATATGATAAGAATGGCGCACAATAAACTCTCTTGCTGTTATCCACATGATTATAGTCAATATAGGATGACGAAACCTTAATTGAGCGAGACAATAGCGAATATAATCCCTATCCATACCTAATTCTTACCATTTTGAATAACTGCTTTAAATACCCATCAATCCAGGACTGCATCCATATTCAGGCTTGATATCATTGGTATTTCGTTCACTGGCAATCAAATTAAGATTCAGATAATAGGTCTCTTTCATAAATTAAAAAATGTTCAATATTAGATTTTTTTAAATCAGCACGGCCTCATTTAATTGATTTAATTTTTTTACCTTTTCGTAGGCAATCTCTCTACTTTTGAAAGGTCAAAAGTAGACAAAAACCTTTTGTTTTCCATACACGACTTCCTT
>NZ_JBBEUE010000031.1:0-9874 GCF_037402435.1 Acinetobacter sp. NS-4
GTCCGAGTCAGGTATTATTCCAAGAACATGGTGTTGCACTTCAAATGCTAGTCTAAGATATTATAAAATAATCGTCTGGCTGAATTCAGGCCTGGAAGTGGGGTAGAGCATAATTTTAAAAATACAGTCTAGGCCTGTCGATAAAGTAGAGCGGAATCGGTGATTGGAATTTTTGTTGAGATCTGACGTGTAGAACTCAATATAAGCAAGAATATGTAAGCTATCTAAATGATTTTTATAAATAATTTAAATTTTATCTCATTGGCTTTTTTATAAACAAATGATAAGTAAAAGTTTACTTATTTATGTATTTTTATTTTGAATAAAACTATTGTCAAATAAGGCAATACAGCGTATTTTAATTTCAAGACACATACTTTTTTGAAGAAATAAAGATGTTAAAGCAACCAGTCATCTCAAACGCAAATTATTATTTTTGGCAATTTAGATAATTGCCTGAACGTGTTCGGGCAAGAAATGGTTGCCCACCAAGTTTATAACCTGATCGGCAAACCTGATCAGGTTTTTTTATATCTTATTTTTCTTACACTTTTTGGAGTTTACTCATGAAAACATTAAATTATTCATACTTTAGCAACTTTTATTGGTCTTACTTTAGTCAATTGATGACTCTGCACACGCAATCCATTAGACCCATGACGCTCAAATAAAAGATTGGACTAAAACAGTCCCCAGGAAAGACCAATGAATGCTTTGAATACTGCTTTACAACAAACTCAAACAACTGCAAAAGAAACCATTTTAACTTTGCCTCATCAATTAAAGGCACAATTGCCTTTATCGAACAAGATGGTGCAACAAATTGCCGATCAGCGTCAAACCATTGAAAATATCTTGGCAGGCAAAGACCATCGTTTGATGGTTGTGACTGGGCCATGTTCGATTCATGATCCCGTTGCTGTACTTGAATATGCACAGAAATTACAACAATTACAAAGCCAAGTCGCAGATCAAATTTTCCTGGTCATGCGTACCTATATTGAAAAACCACGTACCACCATTGGTTGGAAAGGTTTTTTATATGACCCAAATTTAGATGGTTCATCTAACATGCAATTGGGCTTGGAAAAATCACGTGAGTTATATCTGAAAATTATTGAAATGGGCTTGCCGATTGCATCGGAAATTTTAAGTCCAATGGCGACAGCCTATTTCGACGATTTACTGGCATGGGGTGCCATTGGTGCACGTACCAGCGAATCGCAGATTCACCGTGAAATCTCAAGCCATATGCCATACAGCATCGGTTTCAAAAATGGTACCGATGGCTCGATTCAAATTGCTCTAGATGCCATTCAATCTGCATCGCATCCCCATCAATTCCTGGGCATGAGCCAGTCTGGCTTACCGTGTATTTTAGAGTCTAAGGGTAATCCAAAAGCGCATCTGATTCTGCGTGGCTCAAATAGCGGCCCGAACTATCAGTTGTCAGAAATTGAAAAAATCAAAGCCAAGCATGCTGCTGAATTGCCGGCACTGGTGATTGATTGCAGTCATGGCAACAGCTCGAAAAATCCAATGCTGCAACCTGAAGTGCTGCAACAGATCGTGGCAGAACGCCTGCAGACCAATGTGCGTGGGGTAATGCTGGAAAGTCATCTGGTTGATGGCCAGCAAAAGATTTCTTGTGAGATGACTTATGGCCAATCTGTGACAGATGGTTGTTTAGGTTGGGACAAAACCCGGCAAATTTTGCTGGAGGTGGCAGATTCACTGCGTGTATCTCGATTAAAACGTAGTGCCTGATTTTCTAAGAAAAAGTCATAGACCATCAAAGATTTATACATAACGTTACGATAAAGCCCCTGAACTTCAGGGGCTTTTTTCTTGCTACAGATCTATTTTTGTTATCTGGTTAATTTTAAACCATGCGTTTAGTGATGCTGTATGCAATTTCTATTCATATTTTTAACCAGTTAAAAATAACAAAGTTGAGTACTTTACTATGTTTATGCACAATAGGGAAAAATAGTAATCAATAAAACATGAATTGTTTCTTCACGACTGAGATAAGCATTTAAACAAATTAAACCAATTTCAGTATGCGTGCATCATAGAAACAATTCTCATCGGGGAATATATGTATAGTACGGAATTACTGGAAGAAGCACGTAAAATGATGTTCCATATGCTGACCAAGGTCGTGGAATATGGGGGCTCGGATTTATTTATTTCAGCAGATTTTCCGCCTAGTATTAAACATCAGGGTTTAATGAAAGCAATTGGTCAGCAGGCATTAACGGCAGAAAAGACCAAACTGTTTGCCTATAGTTTAATGAATGAGAAACAGCGGCTTGAATTTGAAAGCGAGCTGGAATGTAATTTCGCGATTAGCGTTCCCAATGTTTCGCGTTTTCGTATCAATGTTTTTCAGCAGCAGTTACAGGTGGGGATGGTGATACGAACCATTACCGCAGAAATTCCAAATTTTGACCAGTTAAAGCTGCCTGAATCCTTAAAACATGTGATGATGGCAAAACGTGGACTGGTCCTGGTCGTAGGAGCCACAGGCTCGGGTAAATCGACCTCTTTGGCCGCCATGATTGATCATCGTAATGAAAATTCTGCCGGGCATATTATTACGGTGGAAGATCCGGTTGAATATGTACATAAGCATAAGAAATCCATGATCACGCATCGTGAAGTTGGGGTGGATAGCCATTCCTGGCACAATGCCTTGAAAAACACCTTACGTCAGGCACCCGACGTGATTTTAATTGGTGAAATCCGGGATACCGAAACCATGGAACATGCCATTGCCTTTGCCGAAACCGGGCATTTATGTTTGGGTACCTTGCATGCCAATAACGCCAATCAGGCGCTGGATCGAATCATTAACTTTTTCCCGGAAGAACGTCGCAATCAATTATTAATGGACTTATCTTCCAACATGAAAGCTATTATTTCACAGCGCTTGGTACGTACCGAGGATGGACGGGGGCGTCGTGCAGCCATTGAAATTCTGCTGAATACCCCATTGATTGGCGATAATATTCTTAAAGGTCAGTTTCATGAATTAAAAGAAATCATGAAAAAATCCCGTGAATTGGGCATGCAAACTTTCGATCAGGCTTTATATGATTTATATAATGAAGGTTCGATCAGTTATGAGGAAGCCTTGCGTAATGCCGATTCCATGAATGAATTACGCTTGCAGATTAAATTAAAAAGCACCCGGCAAAATACTGTCAGTCCAGCTGAAACTAGTGGATTCAGTATGGTGCAAGAAGCAAGTCAAGAAAAAAAAGAAGGAGCTGCTCCTGAATAACCATGCTGCTGAGTCATGAATTAAAAAAGCATGTTTAAAAGCATGCTTTTTTAATTATAGTTAGAATCATTAGTCTGTCACTGCAGGTTTGTCGACCACCAGTTTATAGAAAAGTAGGCTTAAAATAATAATCACTGCACACAGCATATAAGCAATGCTATAGTCAAAATAAGCAATCACAATACCCAAAATCAATGATCCCAGCGCAATACCAATGTCATAACAGGTGAAGTAGGTTGAAGTTGCATGGCCAATTCTATGTTTCGCAGATCGTTGAATTGAAATGGTTTGCAGACAAGGTTGGGCAGAACCAAATCCCATCCCAATCAGTACAGCGGCAAGCATAAATCCGGGCACACTATCAATCTGGCTAAGCACCAGTAAACCTAGTGCAAACAGGGCCAAGGCTGGGTAAACCACGTAGTTTGCGCCTTTACGGTCAAAGATTTTTCCCGTGATCGGGCGCAGACTCATCATCGAAATGGCAAATACCACAAAAAACAGGCTAGCATAAGACAACATATGTTTCGATTCGGCAAAGGTTGAAATAAACGACATAATACTGGCATAGGCAAAGGAAACCATTAATGCCATAAGTGAGACAGGAACCGCTTTTTTCTCGATAAAATCCTGAAGACTCAGTTTGCGTTTTTCTGGTTTTTCGACCGGGCTGACTTTATGTTTGAGTGGAATCATAAAACAGAAGAAAAGCCCAAGAGCACAAATGCCGCTAAAATTCCGGAGATCATCATATAGGGCAGGGTTTGGATAAGGCTTAAACCAATAAGCGGCCCAAGAACAATGCCTAAATTGATCGACGTGAGGAAATATCCCATACCTTCGCCTTTACGTTCAGCCGGGATAAAGTCATTGACAATAGGAACAATGACCGTAGTTAAAATACTAAACCAGATCCCGTGTAAAAAACGAATGCACAGCAATAAAGTTAAATTGTCTGCCAGCATATAGGTCAGACAAAATAGACAAAACAAGGCTTCAGAGATATAAAGGGCTTTTTTTGCTCCAATTTTTTCAATAATCAAACCACTAAAAGGTCTTACCGCAATGGCAGATGCCATAAACAGGGTCATGGCTAAACCTGCTTGTGCCAAAGTGCCATGCAACTCGTTAATGATATAAATCGGCAAGATGGTGGTTTGAGCAAAATAAAATATAAATAAGAATAAGTTATTTGCCAGACATAGAATAAAGGACTTATTCCATAACTGGGGTACAGTTGCAGTAGACATAATTTACCTAAATCAGTAGATTTCTTTCATAAATCAAAAAATGATCTTCTTTTTGGTTAATATTTGCACTCCGGATTTCTTAGCATTCGTGCATAATCTGCGGATGAAATACATCGCTTCAAACAAGCTTTCTGATCCTCAGTTCAAGCGATACACTGGCATCTCATGGTCAACCTTCTATTTAATGGTTGAGCAATTGAAAATACATGTCCCTGCCAAAGGCAGACCGCCCAAGTTAAGCCTGGAGGATCAGGTTCTGCTCTGTCTGAGCTATTGGCGGGAATACCGAACCTTATTTCACGTTGCGACGAGTTACGGGGTTTCAGAGCCCACAGCCTCAAGAATTTCCGTCATGTTGAAGACTGCCTGATTCGGTCCAATCTGTTTAATTTACCCAAAGATTTACCCGAGGGCGAAGGCATAGACTGGAATGTGGTGATCGTGGATGCCACAGAAATTCCAATACAAAGGCCTAAAAAAACAGAAGAAAAGCTATAGCGGCAAGAAAAAGACCCATACCTTTAAAGTACAGGCCATCATTCATTATAAAACTCAGCAAATTCTGAGTTTATGCACTGATCACGGTACGGTGCATGATTTCGAGCTATTCAAACGCAATTTAAAGCAGATTCCTTCAGGAGCTTTTATCCTTGCAGATAAAGGCTACTAGGGAATTTATGCTGTGTATCCTAATAGCCTATTGCCGTTAAAAAGCCAAAAGACGCTGTAAACTGGATCCTGAACTCAAAATCTATAATCAGGAAATCAACAAAAGAAGAATCGGGATCGAGCATGTATTTGGTCGCCTGAAGACCTTTAAAATCCTTGCTGGACGTTACCGAAATAGAGGTAAAAGACTGGGTTTGAGATTCAGTTTAATTACTGGAATCTATAACTTGGAGTTGAGTGAAAAATGATTTATGAAAGAGGTTTATTGTTTATTGTTTGACATCAATAGCTTCAGCTATCGAATTGTATGTTTTACTGAATAAAACAAGTTTTTAGATATCTGTTTAATTATTATTTATAATATTAAAGTTCCAATAAAATTAAGCCTAATTGACATTCACTCAAGGAAGTTCGCATGCTGCAGTGGTTTGAAAAACTTGTCGATCCTTATCCATCCAAAGGTTTAAACGAACCACTTCCTACCCGCTTTTTCCCTTTCGTCTGGCAAGCTGCCCAAGGTGTACGCCCTTACTTATTGTTGCTGGTACTGTTTACCGCAGGGGCTGCAAGTTTTGAAGCCTTCCTTTATTCCAAAATCGGCGATTTGGTCAACTGGTTAAGTAAAAGTCAGCCTGACACTTTTTTGGCTCAACATAGCCAGAATCTTACAATCCTGAGCTGCATTTTACTGGCTAATATTCTATTTGCCAGTATGCAATCGATTATTAAACATCAGATTTTATACAGTACTTTTCCAATGCGTTTACGCTGGCGTTTCCATAATTTACTGTTACAGCAAAGCCTGGATTTTTTCCATAACGACTTTGCCGGGCGTCTGTCTGCTAAAGTTATGCAAACCTCACTGGCAGTACGTGAATTTTGGGTCATTTTAGGCGATATGCTGGCCTATGTGCTGATCTACTTTGTCACCATTAGTGTGGTGCTGGGGGCAATTTCCCCGATGCTGATTGTGCCGCTGCTGCTTTGGCTGGTGCTATTTATTGCTGCGGCCTGCTTTTTTATTCCACGTTTAAGCCAGATTTCGAGTAAGCAAGCCGATGCCCGTGCAGTCATGACCGGTCGTGTTACCGATGCCTATACCAATATTCAAACCGTCAAGCTATTCGCCCATGCTGGCCGTGAAAGCCACTATGCCAAAGAGTCGATGCAAGGCTTCATGGTCACGGTATATAAGCAAATGCGCCTGGGCGTACAGTATGAAATCAGCATTAATTTGCTTAGTGTGGTTTTATACGTCGGAGTTTTAGGTACCGCCATCTGGCTCTGGATTAACGGTCAAGCTGAACTCGGTATTATTGCTGCAACTACAGCCATGATCTTAAAACTCAACAGTATTGCCGAATTTATGATGTGGCAGTCATCCGCACTGTTTGAAAATGTCGGAACCATACAAGATGGGATGAAAACCATGGGGCGTCCGATTCACATTCAGGACAAACCTGATGCGCAACCCTTGCAGTTACGGCATGGGGAAATCAAATTTGAAGATGTCAGCTTTGCTTATCAGAATAAAAATGTGATTGATCATTTTAATTTAACCATTAAACCGGGTGAAAAAATTGGTATTGTCGGTCGCTCTGGTGCGGGAAAGTCGACCCTGATTCAACTGTTATTGCACTTTTATGATATCAACCAAGGTCGTATTTCGATCGATGGTCAAAACATTCAAGATGTGACTCAGGACAGCTTGCGTAAAAGCATTGCTTTTGTGACTCAGGATACCTCCTTGTTACACCGTACCGTAGCTGAAAACATTAAATATGGTCGCCCAAATGCCACCGATGAAGAAATGTTTGAAGCTGTGCGGAAAGCCAAGGCAGAAGATTTTATTCCACAGCTCACCGACTTGCGCGGCAAATCCGGTTATGAAGCGTATGTCGGTGAACGCGGCGTCAAACTGTCAGGCGGTCAACGCCAGCGTATTGCAATTGCCCGGGTGTTTTTAAAAGATGCACCGATCCTGATTTTAGATGAAGCCACCAGTGCCTTAGATTCTGAAGTTGAAGCCGCCATTCAATCCAGTCTGGATGACTTGATGGAAGGTAAAACCGTGATTGCCATTGCGCACCGATTATCTACCATTGCCCAAATGGATCGTTTGATTGTACTGGATGAAGGCAGCATTGTAGAGCAAGGTACGCATGATGAACTGGTCGCACTGGGCGGTATTTATGCACATTTATGGCAAAGACAAAGCGGCAGTTTTTTGATAGAACAACAGGCATTGAAGAAAAAGGAATTGCATTAATGCTGTATTTAGAAGATATAAAAGTGGGTGATCGTTTCATTAGCCGTGAATATGAAATGACTTTAGAAGAAATTAAACAGTTTGCCCATGCTTATGATCCTCAAGTTTTTCATACCGATGAAACTCAGGCCAAAGAGCATCCTGTTTTTCAGGGCATTGCTGCCAGCGGCTGGCACACCTGTGCAGTGACCATGCGTTTATGGACCGAATGTTTTCCAGTGGCTTATGGCCTGATTGGTTCGGAATCCAGTCTGCGTTGGCCACGCCCGACCCGTCCTGGCGATAAAATTCATGTCGAAGTCGAAATTGTGGCAATTACGCCATCAAAAAGTAAAACTGACCGCGCTATAGTGAGTTATGTGACTCAGGCATTCAATCAGAATCATGATGTGTTACTTATTTCCACCACTAAAATTTTGGTCTTCAAAAAAGACTATCAGCCTGACTAATGTGCAGGCTTTAAAAATATTGTCGAACAATTTTAATAGGATAGTCTTCCAATTCGTGCCAATATGGCAGTTACAAATAGAAAAACGAATGAATGCAATGGATGGCGCATGAAAACGATTTCTCCAAGACAGGATCAAGGAATACCGGGTGTATATGGCCTGCTGCTATTAGATGTAGTGTCCCGCTGGGGCTACACTGCTGAAGCACTATTTACACCTTTTCACTTAAATAGTGAACAATTGGCAGATCCCAACTTTCGTATTCCGACCCCAATTGCCAATGAACTGGTCAAACATGCGCTACGTTTAACCGGTGAACCGACCCTGGGTTTCCATTTGGGTACCCAAATGCGTATCTCGATTCATGGCTTTATTGGCTATGCCATTATGACGGCGCATGATATTACCGATGCCCTGATCCTGGCCAACCGATTTATTCAGCTACGTCTGCCTTTTTTACAGCTTTATTTTTCCACTTTTGGTGAAAAAGCCACGCTGCAATTGCAATGTGACTTTGACATTGAGCCTTTACGAACTGAAATCGCCATTGCCCTGACCTTTGGTATTATCACCATGGCCAAAGCCCTGACCGGTTGTGAAGACCTGTCTGGGGAAATTGATTTTGATTTTCCGAAACCTGCCGGTTTTGAACGCTATATGGCAAAATTCCCGTCGCATCAGTTCCGTTTTGAACAGCCGCACCTGTTAAGCAGTTTTGATAAAAAATATCTGGGTTTAAAGATGGTCAATGCAGACCCGATTGCCAGCCAGATTGCGATTAACCAATGTGAAGCAGAACTGTCAGCGCTGGGTGAACGCCGCCGCTTGGCTATGCGGGTACGTGATATTTTGACCAAGTCGGAGCAGCATTATTTAAGCATCGAAAATGTTGCAGATCGGCTGCATATGTCTGATCGTACTTTAAAGCGTCAACTGGCGGCTGAAGGCACATCATTTTCCACTTTGGTGGATGAAGTGCGTTATCGTCATGCAACTTCCCTGCTTTCACGTACCGATTACACTCTGGAGCAGATTGCCGATGAAATTGGCTATAGCGATGTCGCCAATTTCAGCCGTGCATTTAAACGCTGGAGTGGACGTAGTCCAAGCAATTGGCGTAAAGATCCTTATTTATAAACTTTTGTTTTTATCAAAAAACATGTATAAAACATGGCAAAAATGATTTGAATATTTTAAAGGAGTCATCCATGAATCACCCTTCAGAATTAAAGTACGCCACTACTCACGAATGGGTCAAAGTTGAAGGTGATCTGGTTATTACTGGTATTTCCGATCATGCACAGGATGCTTTAGGTGATCTGGTCTATGTAGAAGCACCAGAAGTGGGTCAACAAATCACTGCCGGTGAACAGGCGGGTGTAGTCGAGTCGGTGAAAACGGCCTCTGATATTCATGCGCCTGTTTCAGGTGAAGTGGTTGAAGTGAACTCGGCACTTGAAGATGATCCTGATTTTGTCAATGATGACCCTTATGGCAAGGGTTGGATTTATAAAATTAAGCCAAACAATATGGTAGATGTAGAAAAGTTACTTTCAAGCAGTGAATACGAAGCAGGTTTATAATTCTGTTTTAGATAAAAAAATCAGCCTTAGAGGCTGATTTTTTTTATTTTTAAATGATTTTTAATAAAAATATCAAATGACGATATTAGATCAAATGAAAATCACTATTTAAATTATTTATTGCAATTTATTCTTATATTACTACACTTTTCTCATATAATCGGATAATATTTAAACATCGATATAGCCTTCTGACTGATCTTAAATAATTATAACAATCCACAATAATAATGGTGGTCATAAGCCTGATAAGTCGTATATCCCATTGATACTAGATCTCTTTCATAAATCAAAAAATGTTCAATATTAGATTTTTTTAAATCAGCACGTCCTCATTTTATTGATTTAGTTTTTTTACCTTTTCA
>NZ_JBBEUE010000032.1:0-9854 GCF_037402435.1 Acinetobacter sp. NS-4
CGCCCTAATAAAAAAGAGTTAAATTTATTGAATGATGTGTTTCAGTCAATTTGTTCAAGAATAAAAACAATCACGACTAGAATATTGATTTTGAATTTGCTTGGTCTTATTCAAGCGATATATAGATGAAATGAGCCAAGTCAAAAAGCTGGATAGATTTCAATGACTTTTGACTTCGCCCAGCTTGAGAAGGGATAACTGTTTAGCGATATCTAGTTATATCGCCTTAAAAGCCTCTATGGCGCGTTTGCGCGATGAACTTAAATCCACAATAGCACGTGGGTAATGTAATGCTTGAATGTGGGCAAAAGCATAAGGCTCATGTATTTTTTTTGCGTCCAGATGCGCCAGTTCCGGTACCCATGTACGGATATAATCGCCATTTTTATCAAATTTTTGCGATTGATTCACCGGGTTGAAAATTCGAAAATAGGGCACCGAATCTGTTCCCGTTGAAGCACACCATTGCCAGCCGCCATTATTGGCTGCCAAATTACCATCAATTAAATGCTGCATAAACCATTTTTCACCCAGACGCCAGTCAATCAGCAGGTTCTTGGTCAAAAACATTGCCGTAATCATCCGTACCCGATTATGCATCCAGCCAGTTTGCAGTAATTGCCGCATGCCGGCATCTACAATGGGTATGCCGGTTTGACCTTGCTGCCAGGCAATCAGATCTTCTTCGCAGCTACGCCATGGGAGTTTCTGAGTATTGGCCTTAAACGGTTGATGTTTGGAAACGGCAGGAAATTGATACAGAATATGTTGATAAAATTCTCGCCACAGCAATTCATCCAGCCAGGTTTGTTGTCCCACATTGTCTATATGGAAATAGCCTGATTGCTTTCTAAATATGGCCTGTAAACACTGCCGGATTGAAACCGCACCAATATTCAAATAAGGCGATAGCTGGCTGGTGGAATTGAGATGAGGAAAATCCCGCTCCTGTTGATAGTGTTCTATTTTAGCGTCGATAAAGTCATCCAAACGATCCAGTGCATAGTCTTCAGTCACAGGCCAAAGTTGCTGTAACTGATCTGCTGCAGGACTTTGCATATATGTGGATGCGCTGATGAGCGCATGACCCAAATCAAAGTCCAGCTGTATTTTTTCCTGCTGTGCGACTGTCGGATAACATTGCGGCAGGCTGATGCTAAGAAGTTCATAGCAGCGCTTTTTAAAAGCACTAAAGACCTGATAAGGCTGTTGAGATTTATTGCAGATTGAACCCACAGGAAAAATCGTCTGGTCATGATAAAGCTCAAGCGGGATCTGATGTTTTTCCAGATTTTTTTGGGTCTGGGCATCACGCTTTAATTCATTGACCCCAATTTCGATATTGGCATGTACTGCGTCAATACCCAGTCGCAGACAAAGCTGCAACATTTCATGGGGGACATCTTTCCATAAAGGAATCTGTTTGATTAGCAGGGGGATGTTCAGTTGATTGAGCTGGGATTTTAGAGTTTCCAGTTGGCGTAAATAAAAAATTTGCTTGGCAGGACTGTCATCATGTTGTTGCCATTGCTCAGGAGAGAGTATCACTAAGGCAATACAGCTTCCAGATTGAGTTGCATGCCAAAGCGCAGCATGATCTTGTATGCGTAAATCCTGTCGAAACCATATTAATTGCATGAACCGGGATGCCTTATCTCAAGCTGAATCATTCAAGTTTAACAGGAACAGTACGATGCTTTAAATTACCATGCTTTAAATATGGCACTTTATAGCATGACTTTTAAAAGCCTAAACTTCAGGATCACTGGATTTTCCTTGATCTGCGGAGCTTGCCGTATATTGCCTGAAATCAGCACCGGATGGCGCCTGATAAACTTTCAAGCCAAATTCAGGAATAATGGCAATCAAATGATCAAAGATATCGGATTGTATCGCTTCATAATCCTTCCATACCGTGGTATTTGCAAAAGCATAGATTTCCAGTGGCAAGCCTTCACTGGTGGGCTGTAATTGCCGAATAATCAGCGATTGATTTTGCGCGATGCCGGAATGCTGTTTTAAGTAAAACTCGACATAGGCGCGGAAGGTGCCTAAATTGGTTAAACGGCGCTGATTATATGAGGATTGGTTCGAGAGTTGCTGGTTGAAGTTTTCCAGCTCATGATGCTTGCTGTTTAAATATTGATCCAGCAACAAAAATTCTTTCAGCTTCTGCTGTTCCGCTGGCGTCATAAAATGCACGCTGCTTTGATCGATAAAGATTGATCTCTTGATCCGTCGAACTCCCGCATACGCCATACCACGCCAGTTTTTAAAAGTGTCTGTCACCAGTTTATTGGTTGGAATAGTGGTTAAGGTCTTGTCAAAATTCTGCACGGTAATGGTATGTAATGACATATCAATGACATCGCCATCCGCATTCAGTGAGGGCATTTCAATCCAGTCACCAATACGCACCATGTCATAGGAAGAAATTTGCACCGATGCCACTAAAGACAAAATGGTGTTCTGGAAAATCAGCATGAGTACCGCTGCCATGGCGCCAAAACCTGCCAACAAGGTAAAGACATCTTTTTTGAGGAAAATACCTAAAATCATCAAGCCACAAACAATAAAAATAATCAGCTTAACCAGCTGCAAATAGCCTTTAATCGGCTTGTTTTTTGATTTCGGATTACGTTGATAAACAAGATTGAAAATACTTAAAAATTCACTGATAGCCAAAGCAATGGTAAGAAAGATAAACGCCTGTGCCGCCATCTGAACAAAAACAATGACTTTTTCTGAAAGATGTGGAACCGTAACAATGCCATTCATGATTACTACTGCTGGCACAATGTTGGCAACACGGCGGATGACACTGTGCTGGGCAAAAATTTCATGATTGGCCGAAGTTATTTTGGAAATAAGCTTGCGAATTCCACGAACCACCACCTGCTTGGCAATAAAATTGGCAACGATTGCCAGCAGAATTAAGAGGCTTAAAGAGGTCAACATTTCTAGCCAGGAATATTGGTTTGACCAGTCCTGAATATTTTGTATAAAGGTAAATTGCAAAACCATGCTCATCTTGTTTTTCTCAATGTACTTTAAGCATAGTTCATTGTCTTAATTTTAAACAATATTTTATGATACTGTTTTGTATATATAAGTTTGCACCTTTACTACGTCACAGCAGTATAAATTTAGTTGGTCTGATAATAAAAAAAGCCCCAATCAGGAGCTTTTTAACAAGAAGGTCTTACCACATTAAATCATCTGGAATGACGTAGGCTGCATATGGATCGTCTTCATCTGTGGTTTGTTCATTCTGTTCAGAATTGTTGACGATAATGAAGCCTTCCATTTTGTCATTAATTCGATCTGCCAAGGCTTTGGGTAAAACAGCGTAACTTTCGGCTTCTTTGGCAATGATCAATGAACCTGATACCAAGGCATTATAAATCTGCTGGTTGAGATAGATCTTTTTGACTTTATTGTCATCGATAAACTGATAGGCTACTTCACCATCGATCTCTTTAATTTTGTGCTGATTGATCATTTGCACAATGGCAGCTTTGAGCTCTTTACCTTGTAACAGGCGTTTTTTTTCTAAATCCAAAGCCTGATCTTTCGCCAGCTTTTCTTGCTGGGTCTGTGCGATTTTGGCTTTTAATTCCGCTTCATCGCTTTGACCGGTACGCTGCTCATGGACTGCCTGTTTGGACAGTTTTTTAGCTTTCTTGTTATCAACTAAACCCGCTTTTAGCAATTGAGCCTGTAATGCATTTTTGACCATAATAAATTCCGATATTACTCTTGAGTCTGCCGATAACGATAATAAATCACCCAATAAATTGAGCTAAGGATCCCACTTAACATCGCTGGGATAAGGTAGGCATTTAATTTTAAATAAGGATAAATCACGCTGGCAAGCAAACCGCCCAGGAAAAATCCAACTAAAATGAGCAAGTGAAGAATAATGCGTCTACGCTCTACCTTTAAGCCACGTAACATATAGCCTAAAGCTAAACCCAAATCCGTCAAAACGCCAGATAGATGCGTTGTCCGGATAATAGTACCTTTATAGTGACTGACCATAGCATTTTGTACGCCCATGGCAGCACATGCCCAAAGTAAGGCATAACGCGGGAAGTAGGGAAGCAAAAACCAACACAGTAGGATAAAAAAAGCCACCAGGCTTAAAGGTAAGCCGTAGCGGCTTCCTAACTTAAACTGACTGTTTCCAAGGATAAGTCCGCTATAAAATGAACCGGTCACATAACATAGAATAACCAGGCATAAGTAAAGGATGTGTTCAGGTTGCCATTTCAGTAAAGCCATGGCCAACATGCTGACATTTCCGGTCATATGCGAGACGGACTGATGCAGAACGGTCACCAGTCCAAGAACGTTAATCATTCCTGCATTGACTGCAAGAAAAAAAGCACCTAATTGAACCCAGAGCGGTAAAGTTTGAAAAGGCATAACGTCATAAAAAAATACTTAATAATGACTATCTTACTCTAAACCGCGATCAACAGCAGCAGTAAATAGTACATCTGTTGAAGAATTTAATGCAGTTTCGGTCGAATCCTGTAATACGCTGATCACCATACCGATGGCTACAACTTGCATAGCAATATCTGAACTGATCCCAAACAGGCCACAAGCAACAGGAATCAGCAATAAAGAACCACCCGCAACACCAGAAGCACCACAGGCTGAAATGGTCGCAAGTACCGATAAAACCAGCATGGTGGTGAAATCGACCGAAATGCCCAAAGTATGTACAGTCGCTAAGGTAAGTACAGTAATCGTTACTGAAGCACCAGCCATGTTAATTGTAGCACCTAGAGGAATTGCAACACTTGCTGTAGATTCATTCACGCCTAAGCGTTTTGCCAAATCCAGGTTTACCGGAATATTGGCCGCTGAACTACGGGTAAAGAACGCGGTAATGCCACTTTCGCGCACACATTGAAGCACCAATGGATAAGGGTTCGCACGGGTAACAAAGGCCACCATAATAGGATTGACCACCAATGCCACAAAGAACATGGTACCAATCAATACCGCCAACAATTGTGCATAGCTTTCAAAAGTACTTAAACCGGCTTCAGCAAAGGTCACTGCAACCAGACCAAAAATACCGACTGGAGCAAAGTTAATCACCAGACGAATCACCTGGTTCACAGCAGTTGCAGCATCGGTTAAAAAGGTTTTCGTACTGTCAGATGAATGACGGAAAGCAGCACCTAAAGCAACTGCCCAGGCTAGAATACCAATAAAGTTTGCTTCGCTAATGGCAACCACCGGGTTTGCGATAAAACTGAGCAGCAGATTTTTTAAAATCTGAACCAGGCTACCTGGTGCCTGAAGGTCAGTTTGCGCAGGAACATCCAAAAATAATGTACTTGGAAACATCATGCTGGCAACCACGGCACTTAATGCAGCCAGGAACATACCCACAGCATACATCAGCATGATTGGCTTGATTTTGGCACTATGACCTACTTTGAAATTGGCAATGGAAGATAAAACCAGGACAAAAACTAAAATAGGCGCAACAGATTTAAGTGCTTTAATAAATAAGTCACCCAACAGGCTTAAATAAGGAGCCACATTTGGGCACAAAACAGCTACGCCAATACCTAAAATAATGGCGATAATAATTCGGGAGACTAAACTCAAACGCATTAAAGCAGAGAACATACAAGTGCCTTGTTACAAATACGAGGACTAAAAAAATCACATAGATGGGTGGCATTTTATACCTAAAAAATGATCTTGCTAAAAAATAATTGCCATATAAAAACTAACTGTCTATTTTTAAAGTTGATATTTTTACTTTTTAATAAAATTTTTGCCGATTTTTAAATATTCAAATAATACAAATGCTTCTGATCATTCTGCTGTGCTGCATTATGTTTAATCATTCAATTTCAATCAATTTTAAATTCTATATGAACACACCAGGCAGATATCCGGGACTATTTTAGATATCTCCACGAGAAATAGAGTGTTGCAATAAGTATCTCAATCATCTTAAAAAACTTCTGGTGAAAGTTCTTGCATGGCCTGAAAATGAGTCAGATAAATCTGGCCACTTAACTGATTCAGCAGTTTTGAATGCTGTAATTTATCCATGACTGGACCCTTAATTTCAGAGAAATTCAGTTTAATCTTCAGTTTATTTAACTCGGCATTGAGATCTTCCAGCATTTCCAGCGCACTCAGATCAATTGCACTGATACTAGAACAGTTAATGACCACATGTTCCAAATTCATATACTGACTGATCGCATTAATTAAAAAGCCTTTAAAGGTATTGGCATTTAAAAAAGTCAGGTTTTCATCAATTCGCATAGACAGGACTTTGTTTGAAGTCAGCACTTGATGGCGTTGTACATTTCTAAAATGCTGAGTGCCTTCCACCAGGCCAATCACGGCAATATGTGGACGGCTGATCCGCCACAGCAGCAGGATAAAGGTTGAAACAATACCCAGTATCAATCCGGTTGAGATATCGATACAGAGCACGCCAAAGAAGGTAATCCACATGGCAATGCCATCTGCTTTGGAATAGCGCCAGGTGTCGATAAAGGGCTTGAAATCGACCAGTTTCCAGATTGAAACAATAATGGTCGCAGCCAGAATAGCCAAAGGCAAGTCACGGAAAAAAGCCGTGAAATAGAGGCTAACCATGACAATAAATAATGATGACATCACGCCTGCCAGCGGCGTTTTAGCACCGGCATCCGCATTGACCACCGTGCGCGATAAGCTACCGGTAACCGGAAATGCCGAACTTAAGCCCGCGCTTAAATTGGATAAACCCAACGCGATCAGTTCCTGGTTACTATTTAAATGACTGCGTTGCTGTAATGCCGTCGCCTGCGCAATAGATAAAGACTCAACAAAGCTAATCATGGCGATCATTGCTGCACCGGGGAACAGACTGATGACCAGTTCCATATTCCAGTAGGGCATGCTGATGGGTGGAAAACCTGAAGGAATTTCACCTACGGTTTTAATGCCTACGGCTTTTAAATCCAGAAAGTACACCGCGGCAATCGAAATCACCACCAAAGCCAAAGGCAAGGCTTTAACAACAAAAGCCGTTGAACCGACCCGGCTTTGGATGGCATTGGAATTTAAAACTTTGGGAAGATAAATCAGAAATCCTAGGGCAAGCACGCCAAAAATGAAGCTTTCGATATGGCTATAACGCAGGTAGTGCCAGGCACTAAGAAAAAATTCAGGAAGATTATTGGCTTTTAACGGAAGGTCGACTAAAAATTTAAACTGGCCTAAAGCAATCAGCAAGGCAGAGGCAATAATAAAACTCTTGATCACCGGATGGCTAATCAGCTGAATCAGAAAGCCGAATCTAAAAATCCCGAGCAATAAGGAAATGACACCGACCATCACTGCAAGCAGACAGGCGGCCTGTATATAAACCGGAGAGCCAACTTCGAACAGGGGATTAAGGGTCGCGAAGGTCATCATGGAAATAATCGCGACTGGGCCAATAGAAAGCGTAGGACTGCTCCCGACCATGGCATAAATGATCATGGGCAGAATACTGGCATACAGTCCCATAATGGGCGGCAGTCCAGCCAGCATGGCATAAGCCATGCCTTGCGGAACCAGCATGGCAATCACAATCAGGGCAGAAAGAAGGTCAGATTTAAACTTGTCTTGATTGTATGTACGCAGCCATCGCCAAGCCGGTAATAACATCGTTAAGCGAGAATTTAAATCTGACATATCTAAAACTAAATCACTATTTTAGATATATTATGTATAAAAAATGCTAAGAAGTCTTGTCAGGAAGATAGGGCTTGATGACATTTAATGTGCAAAAATAGCGAGAACTTAAAGTTCAATCGCCAAACCAAATTTAGCAGCCAGTGAAGTCCAGATAAAAGGATAATCTTTTTTCGGATTTAAAAAGTAAGCGCACAGGGCATTCCTTGAGTGTTGGCGTATATGATGATTCTGTCATCAGCATCTTCACTCACAAAAGTGCGGGACTCATAGTCTAGGCACGCTTCAAATTAAAATTCATGATTAAATTTTTTGTTAATTTTAACAATAAATATGTTATAAAATGTAAATATAGTCACACTATTTTAGGGTCAGGTTTTTGAAACAGATTCTTTTGGCACTTAAATTAAATCTTCGTAAACTGATCCTGATTTCGACTATCGTTAGTGTTTCGTGCTTATTTATTGTTTCTGTATTTATTCTCAATTATGTGATTAAAGACCAACTCATTCAAAATTCACTGTTAGTGAATGCCAAATATGCTTCAAAGGTTGCCAACAGTGCAGATCAACATTTCGATGATATGCTCAAAGAGTTAAAGTATAGTGCTGACCTGTTAGGACAAGATTTTTCTAATCCTCAATTAATACAAGAAGAAGCAAAGCGTCTTAAAAATCAATCCAACAAATTTAATAGTTTATTGATTGTTGATAAACAAAGAAGAGTCATCTCTTTTGCACCGCAAAGTTTAAATTTGAGTACCCATATTTCATATAAAACAGTGGGAATTATTGAATCCTTAAAGCATAAAACCACTTATATTTCTCCTCCTTATTGGTCAGTTCGACATAATCTGGTGGTACTCCTGTCTCAACCTATTTATGACCAGAATAAAAACTATCAGGGCATGATTGGTGGCACGATTTATTTACAAAAAAATAATCTGATCCAGAAAATGCTTTCAACCGAGTATGACTTTAAGAAAAGTTATATGTATGTCATGGATCAGGATAATCGAATTATTTTTCATCCCGATCCGACAAGAATTGGCGAAAAAATTGTCAATAATACGGGTCTGGACTATATGGTACATAAACGGATGGGAAATGTCCGGTTAATCAATAGTCGGGGAGTCGAAAATTTGGCAGGTTTTGCCTACATTCCGAGTACGAACTGGATTGTAGTTTCCCAGCAACCAACCGAAGAGTTGTTGAAGCAGGCCAATGTGATTCTTTTAAAAGTTTCGGTCGGAATTTTATTTTTTTATTTATTTATTTTTTTTATTGTCTGGAGAATGTCGCGCTTTATTTCTTCACCTTTAAATAGCTTGGCAAAAATGGCCAGTATGCTCAATCAGCCTGACATCCAAGATAAAATTAAACAAGTCGACCCTTGGTATTTTGAAGTTTTAAAATTTAGAACGTCATTGCTGCTCAGTTCTCAAACGTTTAGTGAAAAGATTACTGAATTGCGTCAACATGTAAATACCGATCCACTGACAGGTTTATATAATCGACGGGGGATGCAAATCTTCTTAAAAGAAGTGGTGAGTTTAGAGAGAGGTTTTGCCGTTCTTGCGATTGATATCGATTTTTTTAAGAAGGTGAATGATACTTATGGCCATGATCAGGGGGATATAGTTTTAAAAACCCTGGCCAGTTTTATGAATGATAACTTCAGAGACGGAGACATTTGTTGTCGTATAGGAGGGGAAGAGTTTATTGTATTAATGATCACCTCAGACCCTAAGGTAGCTTACAATGCTGCGGAACGTTTAAGAAAAACAATGGAATCAAGCAACATCAATTCTATTGGACCAATAACAATATCTATTGGAATGGCATTTTGGCCTAAAAGCTCAGACAGTGTGACCGAAGTTTTTAAAATGGCTGATAATAAACTTTATCAAGCTAAAAATAGCGGACGTAACTGTATTCGTTATTAGAGAGTGGAACGGTATTTGTTTTTCTACTTATTCTACCGGCTTATAATTAAGCTTGAGCTCTGTAAGGGGAGCCGGTTTAGCAAAATAGTAGCCTTGAAAATGATCACAGTCATATTCTCTGAGAAACTTGGCTTGGGCTTGAGTTTCTATACCTTCAGCAACCACTTGTAATCCTAGTTGATGAGCCATGACAATA
>NZ_JBBEUE010000033.1:0-6567 GCF_037402435.1 Acinetobacter sp. NS-4
CTTTTCCGACAAATATTTAAAGAAAATAAAACCCAGAATGTAATCACGTAATTCATCTGCCCCATGGTGCCGCGTAAAGTATTGGCAATATTCCAAAGTTGTTTTTGTAGCTGTTGCCGTTATACCTAGGTCATACAGAATCCATCAGTTTAATTTTTAACAATAGATAGAGTTTAGCTTGATTATCCAAAGTTTCTCACCCTATATGACCTCTTTTGTCGCTTTGATTTATTTTTTCAACTATTGAATTGAAATGGGGGCACATGCTAAAACTTGTAGCAAGTTGCTACACGCTGAAAATAATATATGATCCAAAAATATGATTTAAAGTGTCGCCAAAAAACCTGTAGTAAGTTGCTACACTTTTTAAATAATTTCTTTACCAAAAATCTCATTCAAACGCGCGTGATTTTGTTGAACAAAGTTAGGATCATTTTTGAGCTTATATTTCATCTCTCTCTTGAAATCATTCATGGACGCACCCGCCACAGCAAAATCCATTTGAAACATAATATCGTTCACAATCACGTTCGCCTGAGAATCGGTTAAGCAGCCTTCAGTCTTAAACCACTTGCTGAACTGTTTATAATTCGGATCATTGGCATAGATATACCAGGAGCGTACTGTCATATCGAACTTCGCCCCCAGCTCTTTCACGATGGCATTATCATCAAAATCTACATCCAGGTAGATTTGAGTCTTTTCATTAGCTTGCAGGATAACAGTTTCAGTATGTCCACTCACAATTCTAAACCGGACTCCCACAACAGGCCGGCCTTTCTTGATGGTGTCATATTCTAGCTTCAGACTGGTTCTTTCATTAATTTCTTCAACAATCTTATCCAGCACATAACGTCTGAAATCGACCCAACGATCATATTTCTTCTCACCAATGTCGGTTAATGCTTTTATATTTTCCAGTGACAGTTCAACCTCATACGAATCTTGATTGGCGTACTTGAACTCATTTTTAATAAAATAGGAATATAGACTCATACTGGTCACGGAGTCTAAAGCAAATAAATCCTTTAATTGGTAAGTGGTAAAATTGCCACTTGCAAGACGGGTAAAATAAGGCAACACTTCACTGGTAAAACGGATCTGCAAGGCATTTTTAGCATCATCTTCCCAACGCAGTTCTCGAATAATCGGTACCACAGAATGAACTTTTTTTATTTTGCGCTTGGTTTCATCTACAGGTTCTTCAATCACAAAATGGGCCACCCGAGATGACAGTTCTTTATAGATCCGGTCAATCGCGACATTAATGGAATTCTTTTTATCCAAACCCAACAATTCGCCTAAATCATCTTTATGCAAATAAATATAGGTTTGCTCGGTAATTTCACGATCTTGATTATTTTTTTCACCGTAATTCGCAACCGCCATCGCATAAAGCAGTGCTTTGTACTCATTGGATGATAATTCAATCGGTCGAATCAGGCGGTTGCTGGTGCTGACCACGCCATTATTTCGAATATTCCCAATACAGTACGGTAAATATTCTATTTCTTCTTTTTCATTTAGCTTATTCATAAGTGGAAAATAAAAGTGCTTTTCTACATGTTATACACAAAAGTGGAATCTCATGCAAATTATCCACCATTTTAACTCAGGCAAAACCCATCCTTGGTCAAGAAGCCATCAAACCCAAAACTAATGGTGGAAAGCTTGTCACTGTGTTTTGTCATTTAAAACACTTTTTAAACATTGAGTGGAAAATAAAATTAAAAATGCACCATTTAGTGACAAAGCTTCCACTTTTAATATTTGTCAGACATTTTTAAGTCATATAAAAAGAGAAAAAATGCACTAAGCACCCCAATAAAGTGGAAAGTATAATAAAAAATACACTTTAACAGTGACAAAGCTTCCACTTTTAGCCGACTCAGAAGTGAAAACGCACAGTATCCTTGATGAAATTAGCAACAAACAGCTTATCCACAGAATAAAAATATCAAAATGACAAGCTTTCCACCTTTAAAGTCAAATATTTCAACTTATCAACAGATTAAAATATTGAATTTAAATAATTTTATTACTTATATTTAATTTTTTTTAAAAACCAGTGACAAGTTTTCCACCATAGTGACAAGTCTTCCACCTTTCAGTGACAGACCTTCCACCTTTCAGTGACAAGTCTTCCACCTTTCAGTGACAAACCTTCCACTTTTCGGTGACAAACCTTCCACTTTTCGGTGACAAACCTTCCACTTTTAAATTCATAAGATATTGATTTTAAAAAATAAAAAAGTGCTCTAATTATAATTAACTAATTATATTAATTAATACTAATTATAATTAGCTAGCTATATTTTATAAAAAAAAGAATATATTTGTTTTTTAACGAGCTTCAGATTATAACTTCAAGCTAAAGTAAAGAAGGTGTAGCAACTTGCTACAAAGTTCTTTATATTACAAGAACTCAAGTGAGGTTTATTATGACAATTAAGTCAACTAAAATAATTGCGGTGGCAAATCATAAAGGTGGTTGCGGAAAGACAACCACTGTTGTTCATCTAGCATCAGAGCTAGCCGACTTGGGTAATAAAGTATTGGTGATTGATTTAGATCCTCAGGCCAATGCAAGTTTACATATCGGATCAAGACATCCAAGTGAGGTGGAAACCACGTCTGCTGAATTATTGGTAGGTGATTTAAGCCTATTATCTGATGCTTTAGAAGAAGAAACAAATTTCAAAAACGTTTCTTTAATTTATGGATCACTCACTTTAGGTAAAACTGAAGATCAACTCAAAGATGATGCCCCAAGACCATCTGAAGAATTATCTAATAAATTGGAGTTATTAAAAGGATTATATGACTTCATTTTGATTGACTGTCCTCCAAGCCTAAAACTGCTCACCAGTAATGCATTGGCAGCATCTACACATGTTATGGTACCGATTGAATCAGGTTCTCAATATGGTTTGTATGGTGTAACTGACTTGATTAACCATTTAAGTAAAATAAGACGGGTTAATCCTGAGTTAAAACTTTTAGGCGCTTTGTTGATTAAACATGATGAACGTCAAAACGTGTGTAAATTGATTAGAGATGAAGCTTTAAGCCAGGTCGGTGAATTGTTAAAAACGACCATTCCAATGAGTACTAAAGTGAATCAGGCAGCAATTTTACAACAGCCCTTATTTAGTGTAGATAAAAACTCTAAAGTTCGTAAAGCTTTTCAAGATTTAGCGAAAGAAATCATCCATCGTGTTGAATAAAAGTCTTCTGAGAATATTATGGTAAGTACAAAAGAATTGCTGGCACAACGTCTTCAGCAAAATACTCAAAAGCATCAACAAGCTCAGCAAGAGCATGTCAATGATGTGAAAGAACTGCGTCGTAATGTACAAATTACAGATATTCAGCCTAGTCCAAATCAGCCACGAAAAATATTTAATCAACAAGATATTGAAGACTTGGCGGCATCGATTGAAGAAATTGGCTTGCTACAACCGATTGCAGTCCGACGGATACAGGACAAATATGAGTTAATCGCTGGTGAACGACGCTTGAAAGCGCATCAAATTCTCAATAAAAACACCATTGAAGTGATTGTCATCGATGCATCTGATGAAGAGGTTGCACTATTAACTTTAGCTGAAAATTTAAAACGCGAAGACCTAACCGATTATGAAATTTATGTAGGTTTGAGTTCTCTGGATGAGAAATTAAAAAAGAACAAGCAAAAACTGGCAAAGTCCTTAGGCATGAACCGTGAGGATATGTATAAATATTTATCTTTCGAAAAATTACCGAAAGAACTGATTGCAGATTTAGAGCAACAGCCGGCATTATTGGCGCGGACCGCAGCCACGGCTGTCAAAAAATTTCTCTCGGATTACGAAGCAAATTACAGCAATGCTAAAAAAGCACTTTTAGAAGCTTGGGCGAAATTACTGAAAAAAGAAGTAGAGCAAACAAAACTGGCAGTATTGGCAGAAAAAATTCTAAAGTCGAAAGAAACCAAACAACCGATTAAAACATCGATCGTGCATAAAATTGAATATGATGGAAAAGTCGCCGGTAATATCAAGTTTGATCACAATACTTTAAAAGTATCATTAAAAATAAGTGAATTTGATGATCAAAACTTACAGGAGCTGGAAAACCTGTTGAAAAAAATGCTGAGTCAGTAATAGAAAAAAGGTGTAGCAAATTGCTACACCTGCTGGGTTTAAGCGAAATGGCGAGACTTGAGCTTCATCACTAAAGTATAGATGTGGATATGATAGGTTGAAATTTTGACCAGATCTTAATATGGGTTCAACTTTCGGCAGCATTGGTTATCCGGGCTATGGTAGCTATTGTGCCAGTAAGTTTGCTTTACGTGGCGCATTGCACGAGAATACAGCAAGCCCCCCATTAAATTCAGATATTTCTCGCCACGTGCCACCGAGACGGGGATGAATCTTAAGCTAGGAGTGAAAATAGACAAACCAGAGTTTGTAGCAAAAGAACTTTATCAGTTCATGCAAAATGATCTCCCGTCTTATCAGGTCGGCTATCCTGAAAAAATATTCGTTAAGGTGAATCAAGTCCTACCGGGTATAGTTTAAGGTTCTATACAGAAAGATCTGGACACTATTTACCAATATGCAAAAAAGTGAAGCCCCGCCTCCTTTTAAAGGATGAAAGTATTCAATTCTTGGTTTTTGCTTTGTCGTCTAGAGCTGTTTAAAAACGTTATCAAAATGTTTTAGGGTTTCACATAAAATTCACTTTGAAATCACTATGATCAGAACTGAAATGTAATATTTCGAAGATACGAAAATACTGAATCAATCTTAATTTAATTGATATGACAGATCTTTTATTTTTTGATGAACAGTGTTTTTACTGACTCTTAAAATTTAATTGGATGAATCAGTGGCGATACAATTTGTTTCTAAATCTAAATTACCGACTGCTTTCGGTAATTTTGAGATTCTAGCATTTCAAGATCAAACAACGGGTGAAGAACATATTGCTCTTGCTCAAGGATTAGAAACGGTTCCTGTAAAACCCGTATTAGTCAGAATGCATTCGGAGTGTCTCACAGGGGACGCTTTTGGTTCATTAAAATGTGATTGTGGTCCACAATTACATGCAACCATGAAAATGATTAATGATGCAGGGCAAGGGGTGATCTTGTATCTACGTCAGGAAGGTCGTGGCATAGGATTGACCAACAAAATTCGTGCATATGCACTACAAGATCAAGGTCATGATACGCTTGATGCCAATCTGTTATTAAACTTACCTGCAGATGCCCGGCAGTATGACATGTGTAGCATTATGCTGGATTACCTACAAATTAAAGATGTCCAGTTGATTACAAATAATCCACTTAAAATCAAGGCACTGACTGATTTAGGAATGAATGTGCTTAGCCGCGTTCCCTTGACGGTAGGCTTAAATCATTTTAATAAAGCTTATTTAGAAACAAAGCAGAAGCGTATGTCACATCTGTATGAAAACAGTGATTTTTAGCATAGCTTAAGCCTAAACATTTCAACTCTTCTTATTGTTTTGTTCAAAATAGATGAGGATTACAGAAATTCTGATTTTGACTTTAATCGAGAAAGCTTTGCCTAGACAAAGCTTTCAGCACCACAGCTTAGCACTTAAGTAGCTGATTCATCCGCTTTTACCCCTTTTTGGTACAAGGTATAGATATAAATAGGCATATCTAAATCTTCTAAGTGTTTATAGATGAGTGGGCGTACATCTTCCCAATCTAAACTGCCAACCCCTGTGGCAAGGCGAGGTAATGCCAGACTTTCAATTTTCTCTTGTTCGATTAAATCTTTTAAGTTTTTTAGGCTACGGTTTACATATTCGATAGACGCCTTGCCGGGTTTTGAACCGTTATCATAAGCTTCCTCTTGTGTCATCAAGTTTACGATACGTTGACCTTCAGCATTCCCCATGTCCATTGCTCTCCGGCCTTAGGATGATAAATATGGCAATAGTTACGGAAGTCTTTATACAAGGCCGGCCAGTGCTCATGCAGACTTAAAGCGAGACCTGTAGCGAAGTTATCATTGGGGGCAACACCGTGAGCAATAGCATGTGCATCACTGAGTAAAAGATCTCCAGATACTTCATAAATCATAGATTTGACTCCTATTTTAATGGACTGGACTACTCCTAGTATCCTAGACAAAGCAGAATCTGATCCTCCAGGCGTAATTTGGGTAGTCTGCCTTTAGCTAGAACATGCTTATGCAATTGCTCAACCATTAAATAAAACGTTGACCATGAGATGCTCGTAATCGCTTAAGCTGTGTTTCAGAAAGCTGTTTTGAGTCGATGTATTTCATCTAAAAATTATGCATGAATGTTAAAAATTCTACGGTACAAATAATCAACAACAAATAGCTTAATTTTTGATTTATGAAAGAGATCTTTTATATATCACATATTCTAAAGCTTTATTTTATGGAAATAAGGCGGTTAAAAAACCTTGCTGATTGGTTTAACTTCTGAAATCTATATTCATATTGCATTTTTTATTCCAAAATAACCTTTACCTGATTGAGAGACAACCGCCTATAACACTCTTAAAGGTATTATCTT
>NZ_JBBEUE010000034.1:0-6145 GCF_037402435.1 Acinetobacter sp. NS-4
AAGTAGTATATATTTCATACTACTTTTCATATCTATAACTTAATTTTCATCAAAATATTTATAAATCATCTCACATATATATGTAATTTCATCCTCTGTAATACCGTACCACAATGGTAATCGTATTAATTTTTCACTCTCAGCAGTAGTATACTTATCTTCACCATTAAAACTGCAATGCTTTAGACCAAAAGGTGACGAGTGTAAAGGAACATAATGAAAGACAGCACCAATGTCTTTTTGCTTTAAGAACTTCAATAGCGCTGTTCGTTGCTGCAAATCAGCCACTTTAATATAGAACATATGAGCATTATGCTGTCTGTGCTCAGGAATATGTGGACACACAATGTGCCCTTGTTCTTGTAAATGGGTCATATTTTGGGCATAATGCTGCCAGCTGTTTAATCGATCTTGATTAATTATCTCAGCATTTTCCAACTGTCCCCATAAATATGCACATTGCAATTCACTCGGTAAATAACTGCTGCCGATATCTGTCCATGTATATTTATCAACCATACCTCTAAAGAATTGACTGCGATTGGTACCCTTTTCACGAATAATCTCAGCACGTTCTATAAATTGTGTATCATTAATAATTAATAAACCGCCCTCTCCACCACTGGTATAGTTTTTAGTTTCATGAAAACTATACGCACCTAAATGCCCAATTGTTCCGAGCATTTTTTGCTTAAAGGTCGACATCATGCCCTGCGCTGCATCTTCAATCACATACAGTTGATATCGTTCGGCCAATTGCATGATTTTATCCATATCGCAGCCTACTCCAGCATAGTGCACAGGAACAATCGCTTTAGTCTTATCAGTAATCGCCGCTTCAATCAGATCGGCATTGATATTCATGGTATCTGGATCAACATCAACGAATACAATTTTTGCACCACGCAACACAAACGCATTTGCGGTACTCACAAAGGTATAGCTTGGCATAATAATTTCATCGCCAGCTTGCACATCAATCAGTAAAGCCGCCATTTCCAAAGCATGTGTACAGGATGGTGTCAGTAAGGTCTTTGGTGCACCCAAGGTTTTCACAAACCAATCTTGACACTGATGACCAAAAGCACCATCTCCTGAAATTTTTCCTGAGCCTAAGATGTCCAGAATATGCTGCTTTTCCGAGCCAACAAACGCTGGCTTATTAAATGGAATCATGTTCAGTCGCCTTAAAAATTTGTTCTAATTGCAGAAGATTTTGACTACGTACTTTATAGGGTTTGGCTGGAATCCCAGTATAAATCCACCAAGGTTGCGTACTTTTAGTCACCAAAGAGATTGCGCCAATCGAACTACCCTCTGCGAGGGTGACTCCAGGAAAGATGACAGCATTCGCCCCAATAATCACATGACGTTCAATCTGCACTGCAGCAAAAAATTCTTTTTTAAATTGTTTCGGAATCAATGAATTCACCATGGTCTCACCAGAGTAGTCATCACTTTGCGAGAAAATTTTGACCCCATAAGCACAAGTGGCATAGTCATCCATGTAAATCCCGGGTTCCCCACCGGCGACTAAACACATAGGGGTAATATGACAGTAGCGACCGATCACCACTCTGCCAGAAATAATACAAAAATCGTCGATGCGCGAATGATCACCAATCTCAATCAATTCAGGATTATAAATCGCAGCTTTATCGCTAATTTTGATATTTTTCCCTAGCGATTTAAATCCGAGTGCTGCAAGTTGAGATTCCAATAAATAGGCCATTTCACTTTAACTCAATTCATTTATTTTAAAAAAGTCTTTCATTTCAGCAAGACATTGCACGACACACTGCTCTACGTTTTTATGCTCAGTGACAATATGTTGTAGCACTCCAGCTTTAGTCTGTGCGGCCCACTCACGTTGCTCTTCTGAAAAACCGTAGGCAAGACCATAGCGATCGGAGACATTGGGATACCAATCCACTAATGACACCCCATCAGCTGGCACCACAATAGATTCACAGCCCGATAACACCGCAAATAAAGAATAAGCAGTATAGTCATCATAAGAAATAAACTGCTTCGCATGATTAAAAATCTCAGCGATTTCACGATGCGATTTACCATCTAAGCAAAGAGCACCTTGTGGATGCACGTGAGGTTTATCTTGCCCTTTTCGCACCATATAACAACAGTCAATATCCCTAACTAAACCTTGATTTTTATATGTATCTATAGGGTAATAGATCACTTTCAACTCACATTGAGATAATTTACATGTATTTCTTTGAAAGTCATTTATGGCTGAATTAAATTTAAAATATAATTCATTATTACCATACTCTACTTTACCTGTATGAAATCCTGGTTGATGAAGTAACCAACGCACAACATTCTTTATTCCTAATGGATTCCCTTCTGTAACTTCAGGATAGATTGCAACTGCATTTAAAGGAAAACTCCTTTTTTCCCAAATGGGCGTTTTCCAACCATCCTTAAATTTAAAAATATGCTTTCCTCTAAGCTTATCGCGTACTTGTTTGAAAAAAGAATGATTCCAAGTAAATGGAACTAAATAAGCTTTATGCTGAGTTGCACTATTAATAACGTGACATAATCTATGCAAGGCAATAATGCCCCCTACATTTTCATCATAAGGGTCAGCATAAATAAAAATATTCATTTTTCAAACTCAATCAAATTCACTAAATAATTTTGCTTTAAAATCCTTATCACTTACTAAAACGTCATCAACCTCAGCTAAAGGCCAATCAATTGCAAGTGTAGGGTCGTTCCAAAGAATTGAGCCTTCACTGTCTCTATTATAGTAATTAGTTGTTTTATAAAGGAATTGTGTATTATCATCCAGTGCAATAAAACCATGTGCAAAACCTTCTGGAATCCAGAACATGATTTTGTTTTCAGCACTCAATTCAACCCCAACCGATTGACCATAAGTTTTAGAATCAGGGCGAATATCAACAGCTACATCCCACGCCTTTCCTTGAACTACACGTACAAGTTTGCCTTGTGCATAAGGTACTTTTTGAAAATGCAAGCCACGTAAAACACCCTTTTGGGATAATGAATGATTATCTTGTACAAAGGTCGGGATTGGTAAATTGAGTTCAGTTAACACTTGCTCGAAACGTTGCTGATTAAAACTTTCCATAAACCAGCCACGATCATCTCCAAATACATTTGGATGAAGGATTAACAGCCCCTCAATTTTGGTGGTTTCTACTTTCACTTTGCTTCTTCCAGTAATTTGTACAGATATTGTCCATATTCAGTTTTCTTTAACGCTTCCGCACTTTCAGCAAGTTGCTCTTTAGAAATCCAACCTTGGTGAAAACCAATTTCTTCTAAGCATGCAACTTTCAAAGACTGTCTTTTTTCAATCGTATAGACAAACTGCCCTGCTTCCAATAATGATTCATGAGTTCCTGTATCTAGCCATGCAAAACCGCGACCCAACAACTCCACATTTAATGAACCATCTTTAAGATAGGCATTATTAATATCTGTAATTTCAAGTTCACCACGTGCAGAAGGCTTCACTTGTTTCGCAAATTCAACTACTCGGTTGTCATAGAAATAAAGTCCTGTTACTGCATATTGTGATTTTGGTTGAGCTGGTTTTTCCTCAATACTAAGTACTTTTCCTGCTGCATCAAATTCAACCACACCAAAACGTTCAGGATCAGTCACATGATAGCCAAATACCATAGCCCCATGCTCAAGACTATTTGCAGCTTCTAATTGTTTACCAAAGCTTTGACCATAATAAATATTATCACCCAAAATAAGACAGACAGGACTCTGACCAATAAATTCCTCACCAATAAGGAATGCCTGAGCTAAACCATCTGGAGAAGGTTGAACCTTATAACTAAGCTCGATCCCAAATTGTGAACCATCACCTAATAATTTTTCAAAATTTGGTAAATCTTCAGGGGTAGAAATAATTAGCACTTCACGAATGCCCGCTAACATGAGCACAGAAAGTGGATAATAAATCATAGGCTTATCATAAATAGGCAGTAACTGTTTTGATACCCCTTTGGTAATGGGATGTAAACGTGTGCCTGAACCACCCGCTAGAATAATACCTTTGCGTTTTAAGCTCATTTGTTCAATAACTCCGTTAATGTTCTTTGTACACCTAATTTCCAGTCTGGCAAGATTAACTGGAAAGTGCTTTGAAGCTTTTGGTTATCTAGTCTTGAATTACAGGGTCTTTTCGCTGGTGTTGGATAAGCCGTAGTAGGGATTGGATTTACTTTTTTGACCATAAGTTCAACACCTGCCAACTTAGCTTGTTCAAACACATAGTTTGCATACTCAAACCAAGATGTTTCTCCACTCGCAACTAAATGATAAATGCCAACTTTAGAATTTTCATTTATTGCTTGCGGAATTGCTTGAGCTGTTATATCTGCAATAAGTTCAGCTGAAGTCGGTGCTCCAATTTGATCATGAATAATAGATAATTCTTCACGTTGCTGAGCCAAATTCAGCATAGTTTTCAAAAAGTTTTTACCTTTTGCTGCGTATACCCATGAAGTTCTAAAAATAAGATATTTACAGCCTGAAATTACAATAGCTTGTTCACCTTGAGCCTTGGTTTTGCCATAAATATTAATTGGATCAACTTCATTTGACTCTAAAAAAGCAGAATTTCCCTGTCCACTAAATACATAATCTGTTGAATAATGAACCAGTAAAGCATTTACTTCCAGACAGGCTTCTGCAATACGCTGTACTGCATTAAAATTAATCTGTTTTGCTAAATCTTGTTCTGTTTCTGCCAAGTCAACTGCCGTATAAGCACTTGCATTCACAACAATATCTGGATTAAGTTTTAGAATAGTTTCCTTAACTGCCTCTGGTTGAGACATATCACCCTGTAAACCATTATAGCCATGACGATCTAATGCAATGACTTCACCTAAAGGAGTAAGAGAACGTTGCAATTCCCATCCCACTTGGCCATTTTTTCCAAGCAACAAAATTTTCATGATTGCACCTGATATTGCTTGTTCACCCAGGTCTGGTATTCACCACTCTGCACATGAGCAACCCATTCAGAGTTATTTAAGTACCATTCCACCGTTTTTCTTAAACCTGTTTCAAATGATTCTTCAGGTACCCAATTAAGTTCATTTTTGATTTTAGTTGCATCAATTGCATAACGAACATCATGCCCCGGGCGATCTTTTACATACGTAATCAAGTCTTCGTATTTCGCTACACCTTCTGGCTTAGTTGGAGATAATTCTTCGAGTAATTCACAAATACATTGAACAACTTCAATATTGGCTTTTTCATTATGTCCGCCAATATTATAAGTTTCCCCAACCACACCTTCAGATACGACCTTATAAAGGGCACGAGCATGATCTTCCACGAATAACCAGTCCCGAATTTGCTGTCCATTGCCATAAATAGGTAAAGGCTTAGCTTGAAGGGCATTCAAGATCATTAATGGGATAAGTTTTTCTGGAAAATGAAATGGGCCATAGTTATTTGAACAATTTGTCACGATAGTTGGCAAGCCATAAGTACGATTCCACGCACGTACCAAATGGTCTGAACTCGCCTTACTTGCCGAATAAGGAGAACTTGGTGAGTATGGTGTTGTTTCAGTAAATAAGTCTGTGGTACCTTCCAAATCACCATATACTTCATCAGTCGAGATATGATGAAAACGGAAATTTTCATTGGAAGGAGCTTCCAATGAACTCCAATATTGTCGAGCAGCTTCTAATAATTGATAAGTACCAATAATATTAGTTTCAATAAAAGCATAAGGACCTGAAATAGAACGGTCTACATGAGACTCAGCAGCTAAATGCATTACTGTATCAGGTTTGAATTCATTAAATAATTGATCTAGCGCTGAACGGTCACAAATGTCAGTTTGACTGAACTGATAACGTGGATTTTCAGATACTGAAATAAGAGACTCTAAGTTACCAGCATAGGTAAGTTTATCTACATTTAATACTTCATTATTAGTATTGTGAATGATATGACGAATTACGGCTGAACCAATAAAGCCAGCACCACCTGTTACCAAAATCCGCATCTTTAAAATGTACCCAAGAATTATTTTAGAAATAATTTTATCATCAACGTTTGTAAATTACTGCCATTTATAGTTAATACTGGTACAAAAACTCTAAGTATCTAT
>NZ_JBBEUE010000035.1:0-5545 GCF_037402435.1 Acinetobacter sp. NS-4
GAATAATGAGCTGGCGATGACTTACTCTCACATGGGTAATCCCACACTACCATCAGCGCTAAGAGGTTTCACTTCTGAGTTCGGGAAGGGATCAGGTGGTTCACTCTTGCTATTGTCGCCAGCACAACTGTTTATGATTACTCGCTATGGTCTTATTTACGTTGCTTTCGCTTCGTTTTGCCTAGCTTTGGTCAAATGAGTTATTAACAGAGATACTTGAGTTGAATATTGTCTTACTAACGAGCTTATGAATCAAGCTGTTTTGCTGAATATCGAATCAATTGAGCTTTTATACAACAACTGTTTGGGTGTTGTATAGTCAAGCCTCACGAGCAATTAGTATTGGTCAGCTTCATGCGTCACCGCACTTCCACATCCAACCTATCAACGTCGTAGTCTTCAACGGCTCTTTAGAGGACATAAAGTCCTAGGGAAATCTTATCTTGAGGTAGGCTTCCCGCTTAGATGCTTTCAGCGGTTATCCCTTCCGAACATAGCTACCCGGCGATGCGACTGGCGTCACAACCGGTACACCAGAGGTTCGTCCACTCTGGTCCTCTCGTACTAGGAGCAGATCCTCTCAAATTTCCAACGCCCACGGTAGATAGGGACCGAACTGTCTCACGACGTTCTAAACCCAGCTCGCGTACCTCTTTAAATGGCGAACAGCCATACCCTTGGGACCTGCTTCAGCCCCAGGATGAGATGAGCCGACATCGAGGTGCCAAACACCGCCGTCGATATGAACTCTTGGGCGGTATCAGCCTGTTATCCCCAGAGTACCTTTTATCCGTTGAGCGATGGCCCTTCCATACAGAACCACCGGATCACTAAGACCTACTTTCGTACCTGCTCGACTTGTGGGTCTCGCAGTTAAGCGCGCTTTTGCCTTTATACTCTACGCGTGATTTCCGACCACGCTGAGCGCACCTTCGTACTCCTCCGTTACTCTTTAGGAGGAGACCGCCCCAGTCAAACTACCCACCAGACATGGTCCTCGTCCCGGATAACGGGACAGAGTTAGAACCTCAATATTACCAGGGTGGTATTTCAAGATTGGCTCCACCAGAACTAGCGTCCTGGTTTCAAAGCCTCCCACCTATCCTACACAAGTAAGATCAAAGTTCAATGTCAAGCTGCAGTAAAGGTTCACGGGGTCTTTCCGTCTAGCCGCGGGTACACCGCATCTTCACGGCGAATTCGATTTCACTGAGTCTCTGCTGGAGACAGCGCCCCCATCATTATGCCATTCGTGCAGGTCGGAACTTACCCGACAAGGAATTTCGCTACCTTAGGACCGTTATAGTTACGGCCGCCGTTTACTGGGGCTTCGATCAAGAGCTTCGCTTACGCTAACCCCATCAATTAACCTTCCAGCACCGGGCAGGCATCACACCCTATACGTCCACTTTCGTGTTTGCAGAGTGCTATGTTTTTAATAAACAGTTGCAGGGGCCTGGTTTCTGTGGCTGCCAACAGCTCAAGGAGCAAGTCCTATCACCGCCGGCAGCGTACCTTCTCCCGAAGTTACGGTACCATTTTGCCTAGTTCCTTCAGCAGAGTTCTCTCAAGCGCTTTGGTCTACTCGACCTGACCACCTGTGTCGGTTTCGGGTACGATTCCTGTGTAACTGAAGCTTAGAGACTTTTCCTGGAAGCATAGTATCAGCCACTTCACTGTACAAGTACAGCTTGCTATCAGATCTCAGCATAGAGTACCCCGGATTTGCCTAAGATACATGCCTACATCCTTCCACCTGGACAACCAACGCCAGGCTGACTTAACTTACTCCGTCCTCTCATCGCATTACACAGAAGTATTGGAATATTAACCAATTTCCCATCGACTACGCCTCTCGGCCTCGCCTTAGGGGTCGACTCACCCAGCCCCGATTAACGTTGGACTGGAACCCTTGGTCTTTCAGCGTGCGAGTTTTTCACTCGCATTGTCGTTACTCACGTCAGCATTCGCACTTCTGATACCTCCAGCAGACTTCTCAATCCACCTTCATCGGCTTACAGAACGCTCCCCTACCACTTGCAATAAATTGCAAATCCGCAGCTTCGGCATATAGTTTTAGCCCCGTTACATCTTCCGCGCAGGCCGACTCGACTAGTGAGCTATTACGCTTTCTTTAAAGGGTGGCTGCTTCTAAGCCAACCTCCTAGCTGTCTATGCCTTCCCACATCGTTTCCCACTTAACTATAATTTTGGGGCCTTAGCTGGCGGTCTGGATTGTTTTCCTCTTGACTACGGACGTTAGCACCCGCAGTCTGTCTCCCGGATAGTACTCATTGGTATTCGGAGTTTGCATCGGTTTGGTAAGTCGGGATGACCCCCTAGCCGAAACAGTGCTCTACCCCCAATGGTATTCGTCCGAGGCGCTACCTAAATAGCTTTCGGGGAGAACCAGCTATCACCGAGTTTGATTAGCCTTTCACCCCTATCCACAAGTCATCCCCTGGCTTTTCAACGACAGTGGGTTCGGTCCTCCAGTCAGTGTTACCTAACCTTCAACCTGCTCATGGATAGATCACCCGGTTTCGGGTCTACACCCAGCAACTAAACGCCCTATTAAGACTCGATTTCTCTACGGCTCCCCTATTCGGTTAACCTCGCTACTGAATGTAAGTCGCTGACCCATTATACAAAAGGTACGCAGTCACCGAACAAGTCGGCTCCCACTGCTTGTATGCATGCGGTTTCAGGATCTATTTCACTCCCCTCACAGGGGTTCTTTTCGCCTTTCCCTCACGGTACTGGTTCACTATCGGTCAGTCAGGAGTATTTAGCCTTGGAGGATGGTCCCCCCATATTCAGACAAGGTTTCACGTGCCCCGCCCTACTCGACATCATTATCTAAGCCCTTTCGTGTACGGGAATATCACCCTCTACGTTCGCACTTCCCAGAGCGTTCCACTAAAGCTTAGATAACTTAATGGGCTTTTCCCCGTTCGCTCGCCGCTACTGAGGGAATCTCAATTGATTTCTTTTCCTAAGGGTACTGAGATGTTTCACTTCCCCTCGTTCGCCTCGCAACACTATGTATTCATGTTGCGATACCTACCTTATGGTAAGTGGGTTTCCCCATTCAGAAATCTCCGGATCACAGGATATTTGCCGCCTCCCCGGAGCTTATCGCAGGCTATTACGTCTTTCATCGCCTCTGACTGCCAAGGCATCCACCACATGCACTTAATTACTTGACTATACAACCCCAAACAGTCGTTTGATCCTACAAGTAGATCAACCAACATAACAGTTTAGAGCACTGTGCACTTAAGCACCGTACAGCTTCAATTAGATTCATATACCAAAACGCTTGATTCAGTTAATTTCGCTAGTAACTCATTTCTTAATCTTCATCAACTAGTCATAAATGACTGCTAATGTCGATCTTAAAACGAGTATGAACAAATTATTTCAACTCAAATATATTCTGTTAATGATTTTTCCAGCCTTCGTCAGGTCAGGAAACTGTGATAAATCACAGAAGTTAATAAAATGTAAACCAACGTCTACTTCTTACTAATTTCTATAATCTAATCACTTAGCTTATATATTGATGTTCAATATATGGTGGAGACTAGGAGAGTCGAACTCCTGACCTCCTGCGTGCAAAGCAGGCGCTCTACCAACTAAGCTAAGTCCCCAGCTTATCAATAAGTCAATGTATCTTTTTTCTGTAGTCAGATAGTGGTGGGTCTGACAAGACTTGAACTTGTGACCCCACGCTTATCAAGCGTGTGCTCTAACCAACTGAGCTACAGACCCTCAGATACATCGTCATGAAGAACAACTTGTTGTGGATTCTTACCAATCGTCAATCTTTCGTTAAGGAGGTGATCCAGCCGCAGGTTCCCCTACGGCTACCTTGTTACGACTTCACCCCAGTCATCGGCCACACCGTGGTAAGCGTCCTCCTTGCGGTTAGACTACCTACTTCTGGTGCAACAAACTCCCATGGTGTGACGGGCGGTGTGTACAAGGCCCGGGAACGTATTCACCGCGGCATTCTGATCCGCGATTACTAGCGATTCCGACTTCATGGAGTCGAGTTGCAGACTCCAATCCGGACTACGATCGGCTTTTTGAGATTAGCATCCTATCGCTAGGTAGCAACCCTTTGTACCGACCATTGTAGCACGTGTGTAGCCCTGGTCGTAAGGGCCATGATGACTTGACGTCGTCCCCGCCTTCCTCCAGTTTGTCACTGGCAGTATCCTTAAAGTTCCCGGCTTAACCCGCTGGCAAATAAGGAAAAGGGTTGCGCTCGTTGCGGGACTTAACCCAACATCTCACGACACGAGCTGACGACAGCCATGCAGCACCTGTATGTAAGCTCCCGAAGGCACCAATCCATCTCTGGAAAGTTCTTACTATGTCAAGACCAGGTAAGGTTCTTCGCGTTGCATCGAATTAAACCACATGCTCCACCGCTTGTGCGGGCCCCCGTCAATTCATTTGAGTTTTAGTCTTGCGACCGTACTCCCCAGGCGGTCTACTTATCGCGTTAGCTGCGCCACTAAAGCCTCAAAGGCCCCAACGGCTAGTAGACATCGTTTACGGCATGGACTACCAGGGTATCTAATCCTGTTTGCTCCCCATGCTTTCGTACCTCAGCGTCAGTATTAGGCCAGATGGCTGCCTTCGCCATCGGTATTCCTCCAGATCTCTACGCATTTCACCGCTACACCTGGAATTCTACCATCCTCTCCCATACTCTAGCTTCCCAGTATCGAATGCAATTCCTAAGTTAAGCTCAGGGATTTCACATCCGACTTAAAAAGCCGCCTACGCACGCTTTACGCCCAGTAAATCCGATTAACGCTTGCACCCTCTGTATTACCGCGGCTGCTGGCACAGAGTTAGCCGGTGCTTATTCTGCGAGTAACGTCCACTCACTATAGGTATTAACTATAGGAGCCTCCTCCTCGCTTAAAGTGCTTTACAACCAAAAGGCCTTCTTCACACACGCGGCATGGCTGGATCAGGCTTGCGCCCATTGTCCAATATTCCCCACTGCTGCCTCCCGTAGGAGTCTGGGCCGTGTCTCAGTCCCAGTGTGGCGGATCATCCTCTCAGACCCGCTACAGATCGTCGCCTTGGTAGGCCTTTACCCCACCAACTAGCTAATCCGACTTAGGCTCATCTATTAGCACAAGGTCCGAAGATCCCCTGCTTTCCCCCGTAGGGCGTATGCGGTATTAGCATTCCTTTCGAAATGTTGTCCCCCACTAATAGGCAGATTCCTAAGCATTACTCACCCGTCCGCCGCTAAGTTATGGTGCAAGCACCACAACTCCGCTCGACTTGCATGTGTTAAGCCTGCCGCCAGCGTTCAATCTGAGCCATGATCAAACTCTTCAGTTTAAAATCAGTAGTACCTTTAAAGGGCACCAATCTTGGCTCATCAATTTTCTGACAAATATTTCTCAAATAAACTTCGAGTAATTTCTACCATCAATCAATGAAAATAATTTCGATCAATCAACCAGTAAAAATCCACACAAGTTGTTCTTCATAATCTCTTAATGATCTTCTT
>NZ_JBBEUE010000036.1:0-3889 GCF_037402435.1 Acinetobacter sp. NS-4
TTGTAATCCATGAAAAAGCCTGACTTGCACAAGTCGGGCTTTTTTGTGGATTCTTCACGTTTCACGCCTAGTATTTAACCGTTGTTCCACGTTTTTGATTAGCCACAGTCAATAATGCCCTCACCCATTCGGCAAGAAAAAGCGACTGAGGAAGCCCCTTTTCTTCAGTTCAGGCTCGATATGTTCGGGTACTGGTATGCGTGGGTTTTCTTTGGGTTCAGTAGTAGTCAATCCGTCATCTTTAGGTTCAGATTCTAACTGGTGATCTGTTGCTATATTAGATTCAGGTTTTTGATCGGCAAACATAGACATATTGTTTTTTGGAGCTTCCAATAACCGTTGCATAGTTTCAATTTGATTTTGATAAAAAGATTCACGATCTTTGGCATCATCAAGCTGATTTTTAAGCATGTCTATCTGTTGTCTAAGTAGTAAAACTTCTGCCGAACTTGGACTGTCTACTTTTACAGGCTCTTTTACATCCATTTTTATTGTTGGTTCACCAAATACACGTATAGCTTCTGATAAATCAATTTTATTATCAGAATTTTTACTTAAAATTCCTTTATTTATATGATTGTAAATGGTTTGTCTATTTATCCCATATAACTTAGAAAGCTCAATAACAGAAAGACTTTTCATTATGTAAAACCATGCCTAATCTTGTAAAAAGTATATGTCTAATAGGCTGTCTATTAGGCATATCCAATAGCCTAAACTTTTAAACCTAAATTGTCTAAATAGGCTGAATATTTGCCTAAATTTACAGGATCTTTTAACTGTTGTTTTATTCGGTTTTTGAAATTTTCATAATTTTCACCAACATCGCTAAATTTGTTAGCGAATATAGGGTCATGAGCTAGCTTGTCTGCAAATAGATCTAATTGCTTATCTGTTAAATCTAATTTTTTAGGCTTAATCTTTTTACTTTTTTGTTTGAGATAGAAGCTAAAGCCATAAATTGAGCGACCTTTTTTATGTTGGTCGTATTTAGCAGTTATATCTGTTAATTCGTTAACTTGTTTTAAAGCAAAGTCTAAAACGTATGTTTTGAAGTTACTCATAGTTTTATATTGATGAGGTTCAACACCAAGTTGCTGTCTGAATGTTGATAAATCAAAAATAGGGGTTTGACCTGTAGAACGCCATTGAATTAATAGTTCATATAAGCGTATAGCGTATGAACTTGTTAATTTGGAGACTTGTTGAAGTTCATATTTTGTAAAATTTTCTTCTAGTCTCGTTATGAGAGGAACAATATCTTGTGTGAAACGAAGAAAGACAATGCCTGATTGTTGCTCATAGCCAATTTTATCAACCCAACGGCAGTGAAAACTGCGATCTTTACCTGTTTTTGGGTTTATATCATGGTAGGTAACATAGCGGTCAAATAGGCTTTTAGATGCTTCTCGCAGAACAGTGTATGCTGTATGTTTTTCAACATTAAATGTATTTATATAACTACTGGCATGTACTTCTAATAAGCTATTTTCAGTAATTCCATGACCTGTTCCTCTTGCTTCGGCAATTGCTAGAAGAATTAAGCGTTGTTCTACTGTATCTAAGGTATAACTAGCTTGAATTAAAGCATTATCTTTAACGACTAATTCACTCATTTTTAGTAATAAATTTATAATTAAACTAGGTTGTACTTTAGACTAATTGAACTAGGTTGTAAATAGACCTAGTTTTTAGGTCGATAAACCTAGTTTTATGGGTCGATAAACCTAGTTTTATGGGTCGATAAACCTAGTTTTATGGGTCGATAAACCTAGTTTTATAAATCTTAAATAGCTTTATATATAAGGCTTTCAGGCCAGCTAAAAGCATTTAAAAGCTTAAAAATAATTAAAAGCCTTTCATTTGAAAAATTGCCCTATGTTTTCGCTACGCTCAAACTCTATTGAATCTCGCTTTCGCTCGATTCGAGGAGCAATTTTTGGTTCATATTTCCGTGAATTTGAGAAAAAGCAAAAGCAAAATCTAAAGCAAAGTCAAAAGCGACTATGAATTCGCTTCGCTCATGTGTTTTTTTACTCGCTACGCTCGGTCTAGGCACAATTTTTAGCATGTGATCTATGCTCTTTTAGGCTATACAGCCTAAAAAAGCGGTTTTTCAGGGAGTCGATGCGCGAATGTTGGTTGTGACGCTCGTAGACACTCGCTGATTGATTACTTATTTTTATTAATTTGGTAGAAATTTTCGCTAAATTCTTGATCGGTCATTTGACCTGAAATGTATTGATCAGCAAGTTTTTGATGTTCTTCGGTGTAGTCAAGATCGTAGTATTCATGGTTCGCTTTTTTTATGAAGGCATTTTCTGATCGCCTTGCTTTTTCTTGTTCAGTCATTTTCATGCGCTGATTGCTCCTGTTTTGCGTTTTTAGCCTGTTTTCTTTGATGGAGTATAGAAACTCCCTGTTTATGCCAATTCGTCCACCTAGGATCATCTGGTGCGATTTTGATGTTGCTTAACAGTCCAAGTAGGGATGCAGGGTCGTGTTGTCCGAGATTGACAATATCAAATAATGCACCCAGTTCGATTAATGGTAAAGATTGTCCTCAAGATCTGTTTATGTTTAGGTCTTCTGATTTTGCTAGTGTTTATGCTGCTTTTAAGTGGGATAGGACATATGCTGAAAGTATTTGTAAGTTTTATATTCCTGCTAATAATACTAGTCAGAAATTTTTAAAATTAGAAAATTTTGATGCATGGGATCCTAATAGTTTTAGTTGTGTTTATGATGGGTCAGGCACCATCCGTACTACTTGGGGAAAGGTTTCAAATCCTTCTTATGATCCTAATGCTGAACAAAATAAAGATAAAAGTATTTCTTTAGATGTCGTTGCTCAAAAAGTCATTGAAAATGCAGAGAATGATAATCTCGATGCGCAGTTTGCTGTTTTAGCAGCAGCGACGAATATTTTGTCGGAAGCTGAAAATGATGATGCCAAAGCTAAACCGATTGAAGATGAATTAGAAAACAACACTAAGTGTCCAAGTGGCATTGTTAGAAATGGTAGTTGTTGGATTTGTGATAAATCGCAATTTATGCCAATAACTAGGGCTACAAGAGATGCTAAGACGGCTACAAGAGGAAAAAGCTGTAAAGATGTAACAGATACAGCAATTAAAACTGCTAATGCAACTCTTTTTAGAAACTTAATAAATGCAAGAACTCAAGAAAATGCTTGTTGGTCACCTCCTGATCCAAACCATGCTATAGCACTTATTGATGCTCAAAATGCCCTGAGTCTATGTGAAAATTAATTATGAAAGTAAATACGAAAGAGCTTCTTGAAGAGATTTTCCCTCCTTTCCAGTTAGGGGATAACCGCTCTCTACTTGAGTGTGATTTTTTTGATACACATTATGGATATTTTGAACAAATTGATGATGATTACTTATCTGCAATAGGAGTGTCAGCAGAAGGCTTACTTCTTGAATATGGTTTTGATTGGCCTGAATTTTACATGCAAGTTGGATTAGAAGCAGTTCGTTCACGTAGCAGACCGCATGAGGGGCTCAAAACATGGAAAGATGTAAGTTATGAATACTTGTATTACTTTGGGCAAAACTGTAGTTATTTAAACTCAGAGGGGTTTAAGTTCTTTTTACCTGCTGCATTCTATTATTTTCTATTAACTAATGAAAATAAAACCTACATGGATTCGTTCATTTTTAGGTTGGACTCACAATGGGAAAAAGATCAACACGTTTTTAATGATGCTCAAAAAAAATTTATTATTGAATTTATAAAAGAGCATTATAACGGACTTGTTTCTTGGATTAATGCAATTTGAAAAACTGTAATTTTAAGATTTTCTACAATTAACATAATACACCTTATGCGAAATCGACTGTATTAATTCAATTATTTCAATAAG
>NZ_JBBEUE010000037.1:0-3464 GCF_037402435.1 Acinetobacter sp. NS-4
GAGCGGCTGGAACATGATTTAGTATTTGTCCCAAGGGCGCGATTTTTTTTTGCAGGCGTGACTTCAGAATGCGCTAAAACGCCTCTATTTAAAGAGATTGATTTTTGACTATTTAATGTTTTTTGCATCTCACAAACCCCAATGATGGCTTGCGAGTGCGTTTTAGACTGCTATAATGATTAAGCATACTGACACTTCGCTGACAAGATCAGTGTGTACTTAAAAGCCCCATGCTCTCGCCAAAGAATTCGGGGTTTTTTTGTGCCTGCACTAATCTGATTATTAAAAAATTCTGTTTTTGAAGTTACAACTGTTTCAAAATCTTTGCAACTATTGGCGAAGCCTAAACATACCAAAAAAGGATTTTTAAAATTTTCTAAGGTTAAAACTTCAAAAAAAAAAGACTTATTCAAATAAACCGGCGAGCATAGCTCGGTTTCTACCGCTACAAATAAAAAAGGGAGCTTGTAATCAGAGAAAAGAAACTTTGTGAGGCAATTTTTCATAATTCGCTCGTAGCCACTCGCTCTGCAACTAGCGATCAAAGTTAAAATCGTCTTTCCTTTTTTCTTGAACTGATTCTTTTTTTACAAAATTTGGTTTTTCAGCCACGTAATTTTTATGTTGTTCTTCCAATATTTTTTCATCAAGTAAATATTTAAAACTGTTTTGTTCTGAGACTTTTTCACAATCCTGCAAATGCTTTTGTAAAATTTCTACCTGGGCAGAAAACGGATCTCCGAATTTAACAAGTAAATTATCTAAGTGATTTATTGATGCGGCACAAACTTTTCTTGTCACAGTTGAATCAAGAACACCTTGACCTTGGGCGTAAAGTGGAGCTGTACTTTCAAAAAATTGAATACAATCGTCAAGTGCATACTTAAAGTCATTTGCTGTTTTAACTTGAAAAAGACTCAAACAGAGCTTCGAATAATAATTTGAATTATCTGTTTTGAAGATTTCATTCATCACACTCACTGGATTAGATGTCAAAACAGCGTTTCGTTCATCATAGATTTGCGTTAGAGCTAACTTTTCGGGTTCTGATGTACATTTGCTTATGTTTCTAAGAAAATCGCTATATTGAGCTTCTAGATGCTTTTTACGCTTAATAAAAATATTGTTTTTAAAGTCCTGCTCTTTGCGTTGAGCATTTTCTTTTTCCTGTTTTCTTCGCATTTCATCAACATAATTTTGTCGATATTTTTCTTGCTCTATTTTGTTTTGATAATCTGAAATTTCTTCACGCATATTATTTTCAAGTTTTTCAAAATTTCTAGGAAAAAGTCGCTTGTACTCTGCAACTGATGCATATTCTTTTCTTAATTTTTGATTCTCATAGATAGCGAGTTCATGCGCTTTTTCAAACTTATCTGCTCTATGCTTTTCTGCAGATAGCTTTTTTTCATAATTGAGCTGCATTTCTGAAAAAGTTATTTTTACATCACTATTAAAAACATCAATTTGCTGCTCAACATTTTCGTAAACAGCATTCATGACACGTTCACCGTGAAAACTTTTTGCATCTAAAAAATGATACTTCGGCTGCTCTTTTAGTCTTTCTATTTTTAAAATTTTGCTAGTTTTTATCGCAGGCACAGGCTTTTGAATCGCAGCATAATAGTTCTTGACTGTTGTATGCTCTACCTTTGACCCTTCCACCCCCCTTTCTAAACCTAAACTCTTAACCTGTTCGGCAAAAGCAGTCTGCATCTCAGACATTAGTTTTCGACCACCGAGCCATCTACGTGCATTTAAACGGCCTGAATCATCAAGAGGAACAACATATGCAACAAGATGGGGTGTTGTTTCATCTCTGTGAATTGAAGTAGCTATGACATTCTTAGAGCCATATTTTTTCTTCAGCCAATCAACAGACTTTTTAAAGAACTCTTTTTCTTGATCAGTTGCCCAGCCTCCCCATTCAGGTGAAGCCGTGATCAAGTGCTCGATACACAAAACTCCATTTTTTCTCAGATTATCAGGCAATCGATTTTTTATAGCAGTCATTGCATCAGATGAATTTTTAACTGAGTGCCAATTTTTTTTTGTTAGTTCAGGATCCGCATTTGGAGTAGGACGAGTTCGATAATTGTGTGAAAGAGAACCACCTATTTCACCGAATGATTTTAATTTTGCTGTTCTTAAAATTGCGTAAGCCATGCGAGCCTCCAAAGCAGCAGCACGAGGAATTGCAGTTGTTGCTTTTGACTTTAACAACTTTTTCAAAATTGTGTACTCACTACACAATTAAGTTCAACAAGTTGACTTAATTGTTCATGAGCGGGGGAGCTACTGCCCCCTCGACCCCCGAAAAATCCTTTGGATTTTTAAGGCCGATCAAAAAATCCCGCACGGATTTTAGATCAGTCTGAATCCCATTTTCTTTGAAATCGGATTCGACAAGCTCAAGAAATTCTGCCCGAATTTTGTGATAGCAAATTGTCCACCAGTCCTGACTACTCAAGAACATAGCATCATGAACTTCTGCATTTTTATCTTCTGCATTAGCAATTTCTTCATCGTCTTTGACTTCAATTTTCAATAATTTTTTAAGGCCTTTTGACCAAAAAAGTTGGCGACGGCCTTTAAAAGCATCGGCATAAGTTTTGAAAATATATGAATATTTATCTTTGGTACTTGCTTCCATCTGAGCAAGTTCAAGAACTTCCCATATTGTCAAAGACTGCATATTGTTCTTGCCCACTTTCAAGTGAGCCTGCGTCATTTCCTCAGCCATGCCCCACTTTGAAATATAGTCTGCAAGCATGTCTTCATTGTTTGATCCCATTTTCAAATCAATACCATTTCTGCGATTCGGCTTGCCAAGTCCAGACTTCACACACTTTTCAGCCCAAAACTCATAAAGCTCTGATTCAATAATTTCTAAATCTTCTTTGGCATACTGCTTATCTAAAAAGCACAAAATATGAAAATGCGGGTGGAAACCGTTGTTATCACTGTATTTCACTTCGGTCGCAGTGATATGGCCAACCATAGAAAATTGATCAGCCAAATATTCACGGCTATTTCGATTCGTCCAAAGTGAATGTTTAGCCTTGCTCATTTTTTTGAGTAATATTCTCAGCTCATCGCCCAGGTAATGAGGTACAGTCAAAGTCAGCATAGCTACATGCAAACCCTTATCACGACAACCTTTCATGGCTTCCGCTAGTTCTTTTTTTCGTTCCTGACTAATTTTATAACTACAGTCTGGGCAAACCCAAACAGATCCGCAGTACTGCAAATTGCTATAACGTGCCATGCCTTTTGACGCATCAAACTGAACGCCTACAGGCATTTCTTTATCAATTCGTCGTTTACCGCACCCACAAACACGGTTTTGATTCTTATTTTTTGGATTAAAAAGGATCTCTCCGGAGCGCTCTTTTAATTTAATATTAAATTTGCGATAAGCCTTAATCTTTGCAGTATCGTCAGACAGCTGTAAGCCTTGTGTA
>NZ_JBBEUE010000038.1:0-2789 GCF_037402435.1 Acinetobacter sp. NS-4
TTATCAGGGCTATAACGAGCTAATTCAGATAATCTATGCATTGCAGCAAAAGTTAAAGTTATACTTCCTCTATCAATATAACCTTCTACATTCGTTCTCTTTAGATACCATAAACGATTAATACCATTTATATAAACTATGTGTTTTCTAATCTTTGGATGATATGTATTAATATATCTTTTCAGACTTTTATCCTTCTCAGTTTTTACATTTGATTTCCAAGAAAATCTTCTTTTAAATCTTATTATGGCTTTATCCTCAATTGACAATTCTTTTTCAAAATTCTCGGTTAATTTATTATAAGTATAGTTATTAGCATAATTGGTTGATAACTCGGCACAAAGCCATGCTTCAGAAGTAGTATTGGATTTAACAATTTTTGGATTAAAAACTGGGATAAATAACTCTGCTTGTGAAGAGTAAGTATGATTATAAGCTCTATGTATATTAGGTAAATTATATAAAATATCTTTGAGGCTATAATCAAATTGGATATTTGGCTCACCAAGATAAGTTGCTAAAGCAGGTAATATTCCTCCACACTGAAACTTGATTATTTCATTACTTAGAGATGTATGACCTTGCTTTGAATAACCACTAACCCCATGAAAATTACTAAAACTAATACCTTTAGTTAGTAATAATGCTTTTGAGGCATTGAGAAAACAGTAATATGCAGTCAATGGTGCAGAAGTTGAGGGTAACGCCAATGTCGCATAATAGAAATTTTTTGCTTGGTTCCAAAAAAATCTTGCATCTGTCTTTTTATGACGATTCAACCATAAATCTACGAATTCCCAAGTGTCTGTTACCAAAACAGTTTTACTATCAAAATTTGGGTTTTTAATCGATTTATGAACAGTTAAATTTTTATTTTTATATTTAATCTCTTTAAAACCCATACATCCCCCTAAAATTAACTGAATATCTAAATAATGTAATTATTCAAAATCCGAAACAGCTAACTAAGCTGATTGTTAAAAATTATAGTTGAAATTTATAATATTAAAAAATTATTAAATACATAATTTCAAATAAAAAGCCCCCTTTTGGAGGCTTCTTTTTAAAACTTAAATTTTAAGCTTTAGACACTGCCGGTTCAGCTGAACCGATTTTTTCAGACTCATCGTCATGCATAATCAATGCAACTGCAATTGCAGTAATCAGTACCGGTAAACCCACTGCCATAAAGTTGAAGTACGCAGGTAAGTTCATACCCAATAATCCACCAATCAGAATTGGCCCTACAATCGCGCCCATACGACCAATTGCAGATGACCAGCCAATACCTGTTGAACGTATTGCCAAAGGATAGAACTGTGCAACATAACTATAAAGAAGCATTTGCGAACCAATCGAAGCTGCACCCGCCAGGAATACCAAGATGTAAAGCAGGAACTGGTTAGACTGGAAGCCCATAAGACTCATCACAATCGCGCCCATCATACCTAAAACCATCAATACAGGTTTTAAATGGAAACGGTCCGCAAGAATACCACCACCGACAATACCAACCACAGCACCTATGTTCATGACCATCATGAACATCAAGCTGTTATCCATTGAATAGCCTGCAGCCATCATCAGTTTCGGTAACCAGCTGCTGAGTGCATACATAGTCAGCAAGCAGGTGAAGAATGCTACCCAAAACAATAAAGTATTGGTTGCACGACCTCGACGGAACAAGCTCACCACGTTTGCAGCTTCAGGCACATTTTCCTGAGGTAAGGTAAAGGTTGTTGTATCTGTTACTTTTACATTCGGCGCTAAGCGACGCACAATACGACGTGCTTCAGCCTGCTTATTTACCTTCACAATGAATGACAGAGATTCTGGTAGGAATTTCCAGATTACAGGCAGTAAAAATAAAGGAATACCCGCGATAAAGAACATGATTTGCCAACCAAAATCCGGGGTAAACCATGAGCCGAGTAAAGCAGCCATTACGCCACCTACCGCATAACCACTGAACATGGTAGTCACAAGTGTGCTACGCATCTTTTGTGGGGCATATTCAGAAGTCAGTGCCACCAGGTTTGGCATCACACCACCAATACCAAGACCGGCAAGGAAGCGTAACATACCAAATTCAGTGGGGTTAGAAGCAAAACCACCTGCAAAGGTTAAACCACTGAATAAAACAATACAGATCATGATGACTTTCTTACGACCAATCTTGTCCGCCAAGGAACCAAAGATCATCGCGCCAAACATCATGCCTGCAAGAGCTGTACTGGCAAGCATTCCCGCTTGAACGGCACTTAGGCCCCAGTCCTTCATTAATAGTGGTAAAGTTACACCATTAATCGCCAAATCATAACCATCAAATAAAATTACCAGTAAACACCAAGCAACTACATTGAAGTGAAAAGGCGTAAATTTCGCATTGTCGACTACAGAATTTATATCTACAGTTTCCATTGTCATCGTTCTCATCTCCCATGAGTACTTGTCCACATACCTAACAATCAATTGTTAAGTAAAATTTATCGCAGCTAATATACGCATATGATTTTTTATAAACAATAAGACTAAAGATTATGAATTTTCCTTAAAATATTAAAGATATCCATATGTATTAAAAGGATTTATTTACAAAATAAATGACTTTTGATTTGGTATTAATTAGAGTGATACAGGTCACATTTTTGAATAAAAACCAATCAATCATTTTATTTTTATTAATATAATCTAAACAATATCGGATATAAAAACGACTATAAAATTTTCTAATTTAAAAAAATATATGTTCTGAATTTTTGTATTTTTATGAAATATCTTTTATAAAT
>NZ_JBBEUE010000039.1:0-2763 GCF_037402435.1 Acinetobacter sp. NS-4
GCTTAATCTTCAAGTTTGAAAATTAAGCCCTAATCAATACTATTTTTTGAATGCTTTTCCTACTTGATGGGGGCAATCATAGAAGAGGGAATAAAAACGCCCGAGTTTGGTATACACAATTTCCCAATGATGCTTATTCATATCATGTCGTTACACTTTCAATTACCTAAAGAGTGGACACATTGAAAAATCTACTGATCTCTACAAGGTTTTTGATCATCCCTAATGTTGTTGGTTTTAGTGAAATGAACATTTCCGTAAAAAGGATTCATCCTGATTCAATCTGAGTAATCGTTTCATTCTTTACATTAAATCAATACCGAAATGGTGCAAGATAGCGGCCCATGCCAGGAAAATAACCAGGGTCATTACACAACAAAGGGCTAGAGCTGGCCAAAATCCATAACGCTGATACAGCAGGGGAAATGCTAAAAACATCGGTAAGGTCGGCACCACATACCAAAAAGTGTACCAAGCATGATTTGAAATTTTCTGTGGATCTTGATGCTCAAGTTTCATCCATATCAGCACCAGTACCGTTACAATGGGTAAGGCTGCGATCAACCCGCCTAAACGGTCACTACGTTTGGCCACTTCTGAAATAAGTATCACTATCCCAGCTGTGAGCGCATACTTAGCAATAAGCCAGACCATGTGCATTTCCTAAAATTAATCAAAATTTTATTTTATAGCGGATTGAAATCAGTTACATATTTTATTTCATCGATAACTGAGGAGCGATAATGAGCTGTCAGCCTAAAATAGAAATGACTGTGCTTTGGGTATCCTTAATTTATGAAATAAATCATTTTTCCGGATTGACCTGTCTATAAGTAAAGGGTTTACCTTCATTGAACAATGAACGAATGACAAAAAATATGCTTACTGTATCCCGCTTAGCTAAAAGTCTCAATTTATCGAGAAGCACCGTTCTTTATTATGAGAAACAGGGTTTATTAAAACCCAGATTTATAGCTGAAAATGGTTACAGATGGTACGGTGAAAGTGAAATCGAACGACTGAAAAGTATAGTCTCTTATCGCGCTTACGGACTATCAATTTCAGATATCTGCTTGCTTTTAGAACCGTGTAGCATATCCCAAGGTCAAATCTTGGAAAATCATTTTAGGACATTGGAGAAAGAGATTAATAACTTAAGGGTTCAGCAAAAAGCCATCATTGAGTTGTTAAAAAAATCAATTTTATTAAAGGAAAAGTTCATGAATAAAGCGAAATGGGTAGAAATTATGACTGCGGCTGGTTTATCAAAAGAAGATATGATGAAGTGGCATCAAAAATTTGAAGAAATGGAGCCTGAAGAGCATCAGAAATTTTTAGAGTCACTAGGAATTTCACCAGAGGAAATTTCACAAATTCGCAACCTCTAGCATTTCCTTTCTTGAGTCTAATCTCACAATATTTAACATAATTGTGCTTATACGAAATTCGATTGTTATTCACCAATTAAAATGTCTATGCGATAAACCAAATAGAAATGTCCTATACCGACATTTCCAATTCAAGCACAGGATTCAGATTTCGTTGTTGAATTGCTGTTTTCTGTGCACGTCTGCTTGGCATCTTTTGGGAACGATTGCGTTTGTTTTGTTGTTCCAGTTCTTCATGCTGTTGTTGAATATGATTGAGAACAGCACCCAACCGTTTATTCTCAACAATCTCGCGCTGGTTGAGCTGACTTAACTTATCGAAGATACTGTAATTGATCTTCCGGCCTTCATGCATGAGGGCCACAGTACCATCCGGGTATTCTAGAAATTCAAGATACTTACCGGTTAGCCTCTGATTTTCTGCTGTATTCTTTAGGAGATATACGCATTTATCATAAGTAATCATCAGGCTATTCGTGACCCTGCGGGATTCACGCCAGGTAAAAATATCATCTAACTCCTCGGCTGTTTCAGTGACAGAGTGGTTTAAGTTCTTAAGATTAAAGGCCATCTTTGCAAACTTGAGATTGAACTGCTCAATAAAGCAGGGCAGCCAGGTATTGGCTTCTGCAATCGAACAAATGCCTGCCAGGCGCATCTCCTTAATCAGATGATCCTGAAGTGTTCTATTCGCTCGTTCAACACGTCCTTATACAAGCGTGTTGAAATCATATAGTCAAAGGATGATTCCGACTCACAGAAGCGTAAATGCTGCAATTTTCCTGTGGCATCATCGATAAACACCAGCAAACAGCATTTAGGTGCTCGTCCTTCAAACCAGTCATGATGTGAGCCATCAATTTGGATCAGCTCACCATAACAATCCCGGTTGTAACGAGGCTGATACGGGCGTTTCAGGCGCTTGGAGCGAGGAATCCACAGATCTGCTGCAATCATCCAGGAACGTAATGTTTCCACTGAAACATCGAATCCATGAATAGTGGTGAGCTTTTCATGCGCTAAAGTGGGTCCGAAACCATGCAGTTGATCAGCAACAATGTTGAGGCACTTGAGCCTGAGCTCTTCAGGAATCTTGGAATTGCTGGTTTGGCCACGTGCAGCATGGGCTAATGCAGCTGGACCTTGAGCTTTGTATTTTTGCAATAAACGCCTGATCTGACGTTCTGAAATATGAAGTAGCTGAGCAGCCTGGGATTGAGTTATGCGTTGATCGCAGATTTCTTGCAAGACCGACAATCGTTTAAGTTCTTTATCCGACATAGACACCAACATATCAAACAGTCCGCTTCGATAATCGCAAAAGCGCATATTCTAAAGAGGACATTTTTACTTTGGAGAAACCGGACATTTCTAT
>NZ_JBBEUE010000040.1:0-2214 GCF_037402435.1 Acinetobacter sp. NS-4
CTACTAATGACGTATAAAGTTTTATATAATTTTCCTGTTTATGTGATTTAAAATTAGGTACGTACACCGCCTCAACTTTTTAATAAAGTATAAAAGATGTTTACGTAGACAATAACCTTACTTTTGATAGGCTAAAAGTAAACAAAAGCCTTTGTTATCCATACAAAACATCCCTGTTATGATGGATAACATATGGCATCTCTGTCACACTCGATGATTTTAAATTAAACGATGTAATAGTAGCAAAAAGCTGTCCCTTCAGTTTATATTAAAAACTTAGTGGAATACTGTTTCCAAAGCTTTCAAACCAACTTTAGGATCAAGTAAACCATTGTAAATTTCAGGGATTTCACGCTCCACCCCAAAGAATTCATAAATGGCAAGCATCGCCCCACGAACTGAATATTCCACAGTAAAGACCACGTCATCTTCAATTTCCACAAACTGTCCAAGGAAAGCAAAGTTTTGTGAGCCTTGCGGAATCACCTGTGGACGATCTCCGGGTTTACGGCAGGCAAACAGAGCAGAGGCATACGGCATCATGGCTGTGGTAACATCCGTCGTTGCCAAAACATGATCTAAAATGTCGTTAAAACCAAGCTGTTTAATCAGCTCTGTTAGAATTTCTTGTCCTGTGGCTTCAGACATTGGTTTCTTGATGTAATCGCCTATATGGTCAATTTGGAAACCGTAGCCCCATAAGGTATATAAACCATCAGGTAAGTCGGCAAAATGTGGCTGTGCGGGAACCACTATGGATAAATGCCAACCTGACTCATACCAAGTCATCAGTGCACCTGTCCCTGGTTCATTGCCTGTATAGTCAATAATGCGTTTAAGCAGCACGTCATCTTTCATGGTCAGGGTGAATGACTCCCACTTATGTTCATCGACATTGCCATAAAAAGTCATTGGGCGGCCAAAGTCTGGGGCTTTTTGTGCTAGAGTTTCCCAAAGCTTCCAACCATGGTCTTCTCGATTACGAATGAGGGCTGGCACATCATGATTACCACCATAACGCGAGTCTGCGGTAATAGAACCTAAAGTGAAAATGGCTAAATCATTGGCTTTCAGATTAATTTGCTCTGAGCCTTCGGGCAATTGCACATATAGGCGCGAGGCATGGCGTTCTTGGGTTTCAGCATTGGTAATGAAGTCCGCATCTGTGACATAGTGTCCAAAACGTACATCGACACCTTGTGCGACTAGCCAACGCTGTAGGGGTAGTATCATTGAATCATATTGGTTGTACTTGGTACGTTTCACACCCGCTAAGGTATGAATGCGTGGTAACTCTTGAATAAAACGCAAGAAATAGCGTCTCAACTCTGCTGCACTGTGCCATTTTTGAAATGCGAAGGTTGTGCGCCACATGCGCCAGAAATTGGTTTCAAAAAATGCCTCATCAAAAAACTCATCTATGCGACGGCTACCAATTTTGTCTTCTTTTGAAGCCAATAAGCGTAGCATTTGTGCACGATGTAGCGTATTCAGCCCAAGTTTTGCTGCATCAGCAATGACATGTTCGACATCAATCAAACGTGCATTGGCGTGGGTTTGCACTTTTTCATTAAACTCACGACACTCTTCACGCACTGAAATGTCTGGGTTTTCCAAAGATGGTATACTGGAAAATAAATCCCATAGGCATAGATAAGTTTCATCGGTGAGCATACGTCCGCCACGTGTCACCCAAGCTTGTGCGGCATGAGGGGTATGTCCACCGTCCATCGAGCCACCTGAAATATCGCGTTCTTCTAAAATATGGATATTTTTGGCAGGAACTTTGGCATCACGGATTGCAAATGCAGCAGCAGCCATACCTGCGATACCACCACCAATAATCCAAAGATGGGACTGTTGTGCGTCTAATGGGGTGCGCTTCTTCTTTTGCATGGTTCACCTTTAATAATGATGTTAAAAACTATGAAGTATAAAATGTGATTTAGAAAAACCTTAAAAATAGTATGACTTTTTATATATGAAAAATGTATGAAATGGGAAGTAATTTACTCATTATATTTTGTAATCAAAAAAATGTAAGTAATGGTTGTTTTTAATACACATTTGTATTTTTTTTAAAATAAAATATGATTTAAGTAATTGATTTTATTATTTTATAGAGTAATCACTCTATTTTGATCATATTTGTTTGTGTCTGAAGAATGTGTTTGAAACTAGGCTTTCTATTGATCATTAAAAGATATAATTGAA
>NZ_JBBEUE010000041.1:0-1506 GCF_037402435.1 Acinetobacter sp. NS-4
TTTGGGCTTACAGCTCTCTGTTATTCACCAATTAAAATGTCTATGCGATAAACCATTTAAAATGTCCTGTTTTTAACTGCAAGAGTCAAGAACAGGATTTAAGTTTCTTTGTTCAATAACAGCTTTCTGAGCTTTACGACTCGGCATACTTTTCTTGGCCCGGGAACGTTTATTCTGTTTTTCCAATTCTTCATGCTGCTGCTGGATATGCGCCAGAACTGAACCCAACCGTTTATTCTCAACAATCTCATTTTGCTGTAGCCCAGCCAATTTATTGAAGATGCTGTAGTTGATCTTCCGACCTTCATGCATGAGAGCCACAGTACCATCCGGATATTCCAAGAATGAAATGTATTGTCCAACTAATTTCTGGTTCAATTCAGTCGGTTCAAGCATATAAATACATTTGTCATACGTCAAGGTTAGATTCTTGGTGACATTACGCGGTTCCTGCCAGGTAAAAATATCATCCAGTTCAAGATCAAATTCGGTTAATGGCCGATGTAAATTCTTTGCATTTCTCGCACATTTGCCAAACTTCTGATTGAAATGCTCAATAAAGCAGGGTAGCCATGCATTGGCTTCTGCAATCGAACCGATGCCTTCCAGGCGCATTTCCTTGATCAGACGGTCCTGAAGGGTTCGGTTGGCACGTTCTACGCGACCCTTGGCCTGTGGGGAATTGGCGAAGATAATATCAATGTTTAACTCGTTCAGAATCCGCCCAAATTGCGTGATCTTGCTGTCTTGGCTCGATTTCTGATTGACTCGGAATACCGAGTGTTTATCGCTATAAAAGGCCAGAGGCTTGCCGTATTGTTCAATGTAGGCTCGGGTTGAAAGCATATAATCAAAGGTCGTTTCAGCCTCACAAAAGCGCAGATGTAGCAGCTTTCCAGTCGCGTCATCGATATAAACCAGTAAGCAGCATTTGGCGGCTCGTCCTTCAAACCAGTCATGATATGAGCCATCAATCTGGATCAGCTCACCGAAGCAATCACGGTTATAGCGTGGCTGATATGGACGTTTCAGTCGCTTGGATCGAGGAATCCAGAGCTCATTGGCCGTCATCCAGCGACGAACCGTTTCTACCGGAATATCTAGGGCAAACATGCTGCTGAGCTTTTCATGCGCCAAGGTGGGTCCAAATCCAAGCAGATGTTCAGAAATAATGGAAAGACATTGCGATTTTAATAACTCATCATGGCGATGATGGCCCGGTTGACCACGACTGGCATGTGTCAGGCCTGAAATACCATCTTGCTTGAGCTTCTGCAATAACCGGGTAATTTGACGGGTTGAAAGATTCAGAATTTCTGCAGCACGGACTTGTGTAATACGTTGATCTCGAACGTCTTGCAGGACAGCAAGACGTTGTATTTCCTTGTCAGACATAGTGATCAGCATCTCGATTCATATCCAGTCCATGATGTTGATGCGCATCATAGACCATAGACCAGACATTTTTATTGGTGAGAATACAGACACTTTAAATGGTTTCTAACA
>NZ_JBBEUE010000042.1:0-1242 GCF_037402435.1 Acinetobacter sp. NS-4
AAGTGTACTGCGTCATGGTCGATTTGCTCCGGTATTTAAGGCAGTCAAAACTCAGGTGCTCAAGATGGATATTCTTAAGAGTAAATTTAATTTCTTGTAAAAATTTATATAAAAACACACGCTGTTGTCCATATTTCTTGTTTAAATTCAGCTACTTTTTATGAGTATGCCTTTAGAGGTATAGGTAAAATTGGCCAGCCATCGCAGTATTAAAATCAGCCGCATGCTGAGCTGATCCGGCATAAAACTCAATTCAGGGAGTCAATACAGATGGCATGGATGGTTTTAGTTCTGGCCGGTATTTTTGAGATTATCTGGGCCTATTCCATGAAACTTTCAGCCGGTTTTAGCAAGCCGCTCCCCACCTTCATGACGGTGGTTTTCGTGATTTTAAGTTTTCTGCTGTTGAGCTATGCCATGCGTACGCTGCCTTTAGGCACGGCCTATACCATTTGGTCGGGCATTGGTGTGGTCGGGGCATTTTTGCTGGGCATCTTGATCTTAGGCGAGCAGGCCACCTTTATGCGTATTTTAGCCGCCGTTCTGATTACGGCTGGACTGCTATTGATGAAATTATCCGAGCCCTCCTGATCTGCAATTTGGTGCAGACCATCAAGCAAATGCGCAATTTTAATGCATAAAATATTCATAACAGGAATAAATACCAGATTTAGCCGGCATCAAACAGGACAAATCGGTTATTGGCAAACTTGGCGCGGTATTTGCTTTTTATCAATTGAACTTTGTAAAAGGAGAATGCGATGAGCTATCCGGAACACTTTGTGATTAAGAAAATTCGCTTATTAACACCGACCACCTGTGAGGTGTATATGCTGAATATGAACAAGAAGTTTATGAAAGGCTGGCTGATTCGATGCAATCACGGTCTGGTTCAGCAGTTTCATGAACAGATGAATAATTTGATGCAGTCTGCCCAGCCTTTTCAGGCATTGTTGCAGCTGAAGCAGTTTCATCGGGTAGAGGTTTTATGTTAAGCCAAATCTAGCCAGCAGGAGATTAATTTCCTGCTGGTGCTTTCGCACATCTTAATAAAAATCAATAATTTAAAAAACTTTCCTAAAAATAAAAAAACTTTCCTAAAGCCGTAGACGGCTGAAAAAAAATCCTATATAAATTCTCACAGAGAAAATAATTTTCCTAAAGAGAAAATTAAACATCGCATAGAAACTCATTTTAAAGATTGAGAATTTATAGGAAGCACCCCTATGCCCCAGAACGCTC
>NZ_JBBEUE010000043.1:0-1235 GCF_037402435.1 Acinetobacter sp. NS-4
GGTAATCCTCCCATAAATAACCGAAGTTAAAAGTAGAGGTTAAGCAGCCATTAGAGGAGGCTTTCCTTTGTTGGCTTGATGTGGCCGTTCATGATTGTAGTGCCATAGCCAATTTGTTGCATAATCTTGTACTTCATCCAAAGTATCAAATAAATGTTTGCTCAGCCAGCTATAACGTATGGTCCGATTATAGCGTTCAATATATGCATTCTGCTGTGGTTTACCTAGTTGAATATATTCAATACGAATATTGTGCTCAGTTGCCCAACGTACAAATTCATGACTTATAAATTCAGGGCCATTGTCGCATCGGATCACTAACGGTTTTTCTCTCCACTCCAGCAATTGATTCAACGTACGAATAACCCTGATTGTGGGCAATGAGAAGCCTGCTTCAATGGTTAGGCCTTCGCGGCGGTAATCATCAATCACATTTAATAATCGGAACTTTCGACCATCAGAAAGTTGATCATGCATAAAATCCAGTGACCAGACCTGATTTGCTCGGATTGGCTCTTTCAGTGGTTCTGGTGCATGCCGTTTTAGTCGTCTTCTCGGCTTAATACACAGATTTAGTGCCAATTCGCAGTAAATACGGTAAACACGCTTGTGGTTCCAGTGATGGCTTTCAACATGACGTAGATAAGAGAAACATAGACCAAAGCCCCAATCTGTATTTTCTTCAGTCAGTTCAATGAGCTGTTCTGCAATGAGAGCATTGTCATCACTGAGTTTAGCCTGATAACGGTAGCAGGTTTCACTGATTCCAAATACAGTGCAAGCCAAACGAATACTAATGGCATATTGGGCAACTGCCTGCTGTGCCATCTTACGTCGGCAAGATGGCTTCACCACTTTTTTGACATCACTTCCTGGATAATTTCTGCTTTTAATCGTTCTTCAGCATACATCTTTTTGAGTCTAGAATTTTCTGATTCCAGCTCTTTCAGCCGTGCCATCAATGATGTATCCATACCCCCATATTTGGCACGCCATTTATAAAAAGTAGCATTACTCATGCCATGTTCACGACAAAGGGCAGCAACAGGTGTACCAGACTTCGCTTGCTTCAAGATGGACATGATCTGGCTTTCAGTAAATTTAGATGTTTTCATGCAGAATCTCCTGCTTGTATCTTAAGAGAAAATTCTACTTTTACATCCTTTTATTTTTAGAGGGGATTACCGAAGAGTACGTGCCATTGAAAAAATATAGAAATGAAAAGAGCTTAAAGG
>NZ_JBBEUE010000044.1:0-1144 GCF_037402435.1 Acinetobacter sp. NS-4
ACAATTGGTCACGTCGACCATGGTAAAACAACTTTAACTGCTGCGATTGCAACTATTTGTGCAAAAACTTACGGCGGTGAAGCGAAAGATTACGCAGCAATTGACTCTGCACCAGAAGAAAAAGCACGTGGTATTACCATTAATACTTCACACGTAGAATACGATTCTCCATCTCGTCACTACGCTCACGTAGACTGCCCGGGTCACGCCGATTATGTTAAAAACATGATCACTGGTGCTGCTCAGATGGACGGCGCGATCCTTGTATGTGCTGCGACTGATGGTCCTATGCCACAGACTCGTGAACACATCCTTCTTTCTCGTCAGGTTGGTGTACCTTACATCCTTGTATTCCTTAACAAGTGTGACCTTGTTGATGACGAAGAATTACTTGAATTGGTAGAAATGGAAGTTCGTGAACTTCTTTCTACTTATGACTTCCCAGGTGATGACACTCCAATCATCCGTGGTTCAGCACTTGCTGCACTTAACGGTGACCAAGGTCAATATGGCGAATCTGCTGTAATCGAATTGGTTGCTGCACTTGATTCTTATATTCCTGAACCAGAACGTGCTATCGACAAAGCATTCTTGATGCCAATCGAAGACGTATTCTCAATTTCAGGTCGTGGTACAGTAGTAACTGGCCGTGTTGAATCTGGTATCGTGAAAGTAGGCGAAGAAGTTGAAATCGTTGGTATCAAAGACACAGTTAAAACAACTGTAACTGGCGTAGAAATGTTCCGTAAATTGCTTGACGAAGGTCGTGCAGGCGAGAACTGTGGTGTTCTTCTACGTGGTACTAAACGTGAAGACGTTCAACGTGGTCAAGTACTTGCTAAACCAGGTACAATCAAACCGCACACTAAATTCGATGCGGAAGTATACGTACTTTCTAAAGAAGAAGGTGGTCGTCACACTCCATTCCTTAACGGTTACCGTCCACAATTCTATTTCCGTACAACTGACGTAACTGGTGCGATCCAATTACAAGAAGGCGTGGAAATGGTTATGCCTGGTGACAACGTAGAAATGTCAGTAGAATTGATCCACCCAATCGCAATGGACCCAGGTCTACGTTTTGCGATCCGTGAAGGTGGTCGTACAGTTGGTGCTGGTGTAGTTGCTAAAGTAACTGCATAAT
>NZ_JBBEUE010000045.1:0-1072 GCF_037402435.1 Acinetobacter sp. NS-4
TTTTCATTTCGTATAATCTACATTATGTTAAATGGACAGTGATTAGTTGAATTTTCATCTTTTAAAGAAGCGTTAATCTTGGGCTTTTTTTTGATGTTATTCTAATGATCAATTAGTTTGGATTTTCCTGATATTGAGGTGCAGCATCCTCTATTTCATACCAAGCTGGCTTCGATGAAACAAAAACATGGAACTGATTTCTTAAGACGGGATCATCGTCTAAACAATTAACTGGTATTGGAAAAGATGCACTCTCTGAACCGATTTCACCCAAAGCAGTTCCGCACTTTTTACAGAACGTTCGTACATAGCTAAATGGCGGTTCAGGCTTATATGTTTGTATAAACTCTTTACCTTGAAGCAAATTAAAGGATTCTTTTTTTACAAAAAGAATCGTACTCGATCCGAGCTTACGACAACGTGAACAATGGCAAGTTCCCATCATGTCAGGAACAGTATTCAATTCAAATTTAACAGCACCACAACAACAACTACCCTGAATCATATTTTGCCTATATTTATAAAGATGTTTGGACATTTTTAATGGAAAAAAGTATAACTATTAAATCATTATCCTGCATAGCAGCCATTATATTAAATGGGTGAGAACTCTCTGCATATCATGCTTAAAGCTAAGATACACATCATTAGAGATAATCCTTTGAACAAAGCACTTTGTATTTTTAAATTACGTAGAATTTTTTTTTAGACTCAAAGAAAAAAATACATAAAGACCACCAGTGATACCCAAAGTTAAAATTGTTATTAGGGCGTGTTCTCATTTGGCTTTGCACCAAATAAATATGCAGGCTATACGGATCATAGATTTATAATTGCGTGCCAGTTTATCGAATCGAGTTACAATAGCACGGAAATGTTTTAATCTCGCAAAAGCATTTTCAACTAAATGTCTTAATTTATATAGATATTTATCAAATTCCTTATTCGATCTATTACTGTTTGATCTCAATGAAATAATAGGGATCATATTCTTGTTCTTGGCACATGTTCTAATGTGCTCAGCATCATACCCCTTGTCAGCAATGAGATAAGTTGCCTCGCCTACAATTCT
>NZ_JBBEUE010000046.1:0-919 GCF_037402435.1 Acinetobacter sp. NS-4
CAGATTATGCACGAATGCCAAGAAAGTTAGAGTACAAATATTAATCAAAAAGCTGGTCGTTTTTTGATTTATGAAAGAAATCTATTGATAACTATAAGACTCTTAGATAATTATGTGTGAAATTTGTCGCATTTTTGTTATACTATTTAAGTAAGGGTAATCATTCACATTTAGATCCAATTTTACAAAATTTCGTTGAGAATCTATCCAAAATGCGCAATACAACTCTAGGGTAGCAAACTATATGAGTCAAACAGCGAGTTATTTAGATACCCAATCTATTTTTAATTTAATTGGACAACATGCTGAGTTAAGCCTCATATTTCAGATGGTCAGTGAATGGCTAGAAGCCCGGATACCAGATTCAATGGTATCTATTATGTTGTACTCTGAGACAGAACAAACTTTAAACTTAATTAGTGGTAGTCAGCATTTTTCCAACCGATATATAGAAACGGTCTCTGATCTAAAAATAGGTCCACATGTCGGTGCTTGTGGTGCGGCAACTTTTCACCGAAAACTGGTGATTTGTGAAAATTTAGCGATTGACCCTAACTGGGAAGCTTTCCATAACGTGATTCAAGAAGAGAATCTCAATGCGTGTTGGTCGATGCCTATTATTAATGCGCAGGGAACCCTCTATGGAACCTTTGCAACCTATTACCGTTCTCCCAAATGTCCAAGCTCTACTCATATTAAATTGATTTCTCATGCCGCATCTTTAGTTGCCTTGAGTATAGACCTGCATACAGAACGGCAACAGAGACTGGCGCTGAATGACAAGTACCGTTCGTTCTTCACCTACCATCCCGATGCCATTTTTGAACATAATCCTGCAGGCATTATTCTGGATGTTAATCTTGCTTCTAAAGACCTCACAAAATTAAATCAGGAACAGACCAAGGGCTTACATTTCTCA
>NZ_JBBEUE010000047.1:0-884 GCF_037402435.1 Acinetobacter sp. NS-4
TGAATATTTTTATAAGCCTTATTAAAGGCCATTTTTTCTTTTAATTTAAAAATAAACAAAAACCAATCATTCATAAATAAATTTAAAAATCTATTACGCTAATTCATGGTTAAAAATATAATATAAAAATAAGACAATGGACTCATAATAATTACCCACCATCGTCTTATAACTTCTCCTCTATAACTATTCTCATTTATTGGAAAAACGTAAGTGAATGTACCATTAAACCAAGAATACATACAAAGAAAATAAGACATTGCTATTGCTAAAATGGAGCCCAGACTCAATACATTCATTAGATATTGAACATATATGCCTGCTAAAGCGAAAAAAGCGTACACTATAATGGTCCATATTTTATATTTATGAAGTATGAGGAGATATAATCCTTTCATCTTAATTCCCTATGAAAATTAGCATCGATATGAAAGATAAATATTTTTATATTAAATCTCTTTCATAAATCATGCACCGTACCGCGATCAGTGCATAAACTCAGAATTTGCTGAGTTTTATAATGAATGATGGCCTGTACTTTAAAGGTATGGGTCTTTTTCTTGCCACTATAGCTTTTCTTCTGTTTTTTTAGGCCTTTGAATTGGAATTTCTGTGGCATCCAGGATCACCACATTCCAGTCTATGCCTTCGCCTTCGGGCAAACTCTTCGGTAAATTAAACAGCTTGGACTGAAGCAGACAATCTTCAACATGACGTACAATTCTTGAGGCTGTAGGCTCTGAAACCCCGTAACTCGTAGCAATGTGAAATAAGGTTCGGTATTCCCGCCAATAGCTCAGACAGAGCAGAACCTGATCCTCCACACTTAACTTGGGTGGTCTGCCTTTAGCTGGAACATGCTTCTGCAATTGCTCAACCATTAA
>NZ_JBBEUE010000048.1:0-830 GCF_037402435.1 Acinetobacter sp. NS-4
GCAGCAACAACGTTTAAAGTTGCACCATTAAGTGCTTTGTTGTCGTGCTCAGCGATAACTAAAATACTCATGATTTTTATCCTTCTGTATTAGATCACTTTCGCTTCGTTTTTAAGTTTGTCAACAAGCTCATCTACAGATTTCACTTGTACGCCAGCTTTACGTTCAGCAGGAGCTTCAACTTTCACTGTTTTCAGTTTAGTTGTCGTAGTAACACCGAAATCTGCAGGAGACTTAGCATCAAGCGGTTTTTTACGCGCTTTCATGATGTTTGGAAGAGCAGCATAACGTGGCTCGTTCAAACGTAAGTCCGTGGTGATGATTGCTGGAAGTGCAAGCTCAACAGTTTGTAAACCACCGTCGACTTCACGAGTGACCTGTACTTTGTCACCGTCAACTTTCACTTCAGAAGCGAATGTACCTTGACCTGCGCCAAGTAGAGCGCCAAGCATCTGACCAACCTGGTTAGAGTCGTCATCAATGGCCTGTTTACCAAGAAGGATTAATTGTGGTTGTTCAGCGTCAACAACACCTTTCAGGATTTTAGCAACTTCCAAAGCACCAAGCTGGCTGTCATCAGCTTCAACCAGAATACCGCGGTCAGCGCCAAGTGCCATTGCAGAACGAATTTGTTCTTGCGCTTCTTTAGGACCAATAGAAACAACAACGATTTCTGAAACAGTTCCTTTTTCTTTTAAACGAACCGCTTCTTCCACTGCGATTTCACAGAATGGGTTAATTGACATTTTAACGTTGGTTAAGTCAACACCACTGTTGTCCGGTTTAACGCGAACTTTAACGTTGGCATCAACCACACGTTTTACAGCAAC
>NZ_JBBEUE010000049.1:0-772 GCF_037402435.1 Acinetobacter sp. NS-4
CAGCCCAATATATTCTAAAAATCCGTTGCCCGGCTGCATCCGGCATCGTTGCCGCCATCAGCGGCTGCCTTGCCCAGAACGGCTGCTATATCAGTGAAATGGCACAGTATGATGACGAGACCACCGGCTATTTCTTTACCCGTATTGTCTTCCGTTTCAATGATGCCAGTGGCGATATTGACAGCCTGAAAGCCAGCTTTGCCGACGTCGAACAGCAGTTCGCGATGCAGGCCACCTTCTATGACTGCAATGCACCGATGAAAGTCATGATCCTGGTCAGCAAATTTGATCACTGTTTCCTCAACCTGCTGTATCGCCATCATAAAGGCGAACTGGATTTCCAGATTACTGCGGTGGTGTCCAACCATCTGGACTTGCGTCCGATTGCAGAACGTGAAGGCTTGCGCTTTATCTATCTGCCGGTGACCAAAGACAGCAAAGCACAGCAGGAACAGGAACTGCTAAAAATTGTGGATGAAACCGGTACCGAACTGGTGATTCTGGCGCGCTATATGCAGATCCTGTCAGATAACCTGTGCCGCCAGCTGGCAGGACGTGCCATCAATATTCACCATTCGTTCCTGCCCGGCTTTAAAGGGGCCAAGCCTTATCATCAGGCCTTTGAACGCGGCGTCAAACTGATCGGGGCCACGGCACATTTTGTCACCGGTGATCTGGACGAAGGTCCGATTATCGAGCAGGAAGTGCAGCGGGTCGACCATGCCTATTTGCCGGATGACCTGGTGTCGGTGGGGCGTGATACCGAAACAGT
>NZ_JBBEUE010000050.1:0-668 GCF_037402435.1 Acinetobacter sp. NS-4
CTGTCTCCAAGTAGGATCCCTTTTAATTCTTGAGTTAAAGAATCCAGTACAGCAATATCATGAACATTCCCTGATGTCAGCTTGAGATTAATCATTTCACCTAAATTATTGATAATCAGATGTAATTTAAAACCATAAAACCAACCTGTACTACTTTTCCCACGACCAGCCAAGCCTTTAAATACACGATGCCTTTTAATTCGAAGATTATGGCTAACTACCAGTTTAGTGGAATCAATGATACTGATTCCTGTATCTTTTCCTTTCACTTGATGGAAGAAACTACTCAAAGCCTGCAAACAACGAGGCATGATTTCAATAAATCGGTTGTAACTCAGAAGTTTAGGAAAAGCAGATTTCCAGAATGGAAGGACCATTTGGCAATAAAAATATTTGAAGAATCTAAACCCGGATTGATGAAATAAAATGACAATGGTCATTGCTTCAGACAAGCTTAAGGCTGACTTTTTTATTCTGGTTTTTTGATCAGAAATTAAGGCTTTCTCTAAAGATTCATTAAATTTTTTGCAGAAATCATCCAATATACAAAATAATTCGGTAATATGATCCATTGAAAAGCCTTGTTTTATAACATTTTGTCTTGAGAACCAATATGTTACAAATACAGGGCTTTTTTTCTACTCTTTTTTTATATCGAACTCAGGTTA
>NZ_JBBEUE010000051.1:0-588 GCF_037402435.1 Acinetobacter sp. NS-4
TTGATGTGTCCCAAACTTTGATTTAAAGGCTGGAAACCATCTAAATCAACATACATGACGATCAGAGGGTGATGATGCTCATGTTGTATGTGGAATGCGGCATCCAGTATTTTTTCAAAGGTATGATGATTAATTAATCCGGTTAAACTATCGTGGGTTTGTTGACGGGCGATATATTCGCTATTTGCCCGCTGTTGAGTAATATCCTGCTGAATCCCAATAAAATGTGTGCAGAAATTTTTGTCATCAAAAACCGGGCCTAATATCAGTTGGTTCCAGAACCAGCTCCCATCTTTACGATAGTTTTTTAAGGTGATCTGGATTTCTTGTTGCTCTTTAAGCGCATTATGTATTTTATTAACTGCTTTAGGATCTGTATCAGGACCTTGCAGAAAACGACAATTTTTACCGATAATTTCTTCTTTTTTATATCCGCTCAGGCTTTCAAACGCAGGATTAACATATTCAATGGCCTGGTCCGGAGCGGCATTCGCTAACACGATTCCAAGAGGATTAGCATCGACACTACGTTTAAGCAGACGTAGCATTTCTTCAGTTTCACGCCGCTCTGTAATATCACGAGCGACA
>NZ_JBBEUE010000052.1:0-588 GCF_037402435.1 Acinetobacter sp. NS-4
CTGAGGTGCCCCAGACTTTGATTTAAAGGCTGGAAGCCATCTAAATCCACATACATGACAATCAGGGACTGTTGACTTTCATGTTGTATGTGGAATGCGACATCCAGTATTTTTTCAAAGGTATGATGATTAATTAATCCGGTTAAACTATGGTGGGTTTGCTGACGGGCAATATATTCGCTATTTGCCTGCTGTTGAGTAATATCTTGCTGAATTCCAATAAAATGGGTACAGAAATTTTTGTCATCAAAAACTGGTCCTAATATCAGCTGGTTCCAGAACCAGCTCCCATCTTTACGATAGTTTTTTAAGGTGATCTGGATTTCTTGCCGTTCTTGAAGTGCATTGTGTATTTTATCAATCATCTCCGGATCGGTATCAGGACCTTGCAGAAAACGACAGTTCTGACCTAGCACCTCTTCTTTTTTATAACCGGTCAGGCTTTCAAAAGCAGGATTAACATATTCAATAACATGGTGTGCAGAAGCATTGGTCAGCACGATGCCATGAGGATTCGCATCGACACTACGTTTCAGTAGCCGTAACATTTCTTCGGTTTCATGCCGCTCTGTAATATCACGGGCGATT
>NZ_JBBEUE010000053.1:0-560 GCF_037402435.1 Acinetobacter sp. NS-4
TATCTTGCTTTGCAATGGAGTCCTGAACAGATCGCTTCTCAAGTTGCTGTCAGCATGCATTCGATCTACCGTTATATCCAACAGGATAAAATAAAAGGAGGTGACCTGTATTTGCATTTACGTTTTAGAAACCAACGTAAAAGAAAGTATGGACACCCAGAAAAGCGCGGGAAACTCAATAACCGTAAAAGTATTCATGACAGACCGAAGATCATTGAAGAGCGGTCACAGTTTGGCGATTTAGAAATAGATACGATTGTCGGCAAGAATCATCATCAGTCTCTGGTTTCAATCGTCGATAGAAAAACCGGCTACTTATGGTTAAAGAAGTGTAGCACTCGTAAGAGTCAGGAGGTGGGTGAAGCAACAGTTCACTTGCTAGATCCAGTCAAAGAGAAATTACAGTCGATCACTGCCGATAATGGCAAAGAGTTTAGCTTGCATGAACAAATCAATGCTGAGTTAGGAATAGAATTCTACTTTGCCGATCCTTACAGTGCATGGCAGAGAGGGACGAATGAGAATACCAATGGTTTGATCAGGCAATATATTAGAAAAGG
>NZ_JBBEUE010000054.1:0-546 GCF_037402435.1 Acinetobacter sp. NS-4
GTTAGTCTATCAACCGGTTATTGATGCTCATTCAGGCCAGTTAAAAAGTGTAGAAGCCTTAATCCGTTGGCAGCATCCACAAAGAGGTTTTATCTCTCCAGCAGATTTCATTCCATTCGCCGAAAAAACTGGTCAAATTGTAGTGATTGGCCAATGGGTTTTACAGCAAGCCTGTCAGGATATTGTTGAATGGAATAAGAAAAATGGCGCTAGCCTGAGTGTAGCCGTCAATCTTTCTCCCTTACAGTTCAAGCGCACAGGCTTTTTGCATGACTTACAAGAAACACTGGCCAATACACAGTTGCAGCCTGAATTATTAAAAATTGAAGTTACTGAAACCATGTTAATTGCAGGTGCTGACCGTTCTTTAGAAATTTTAATGGCGATTCGTGATTTGGGCATTAAAGTTTCTGTCGATGACTTTGGAACAGGATACTCAAGCCTGAGTTATTTACGTACTTTACCTGTTGATGAGATAAAACTTGATCGCAGTTTTATTGAACATTTACCTAAAAATGAGAAAGATGGTGCTATTGTAGCAGCCAT
>NZ_JBBEUE010000055.1:0-436 GCF_037402435.1 Acinetobacter sp. NS-4
GCGTTTGAATAGCTCGAAATCATGCACCGTACCGCGATCAGTGCATAAACTCAGAATTTGCTGAGTTTTATAATGGATGATGGCCTGTACTTTAAAGGTATGCGTCTTTTTCTTGCCGCTATAGCTTTTCTTCTGTTTTTTTAGGCCTTTGAATTGGAATTTCTGTGGCATCCACGATCACCACATTCCAGTCTATCCCTTCGCCTTCGGGCAAATTCTTCGGTAAATTAAACAGATTGGACTGAATCAGGCAATCTTCAACATGACGTACAATTCTTGAGGCTGTGGGCTCTGAAATACCGTAACTTGTAGCAATGTGAAATAAGGTTCGGTATTCCCGCCAATAGCTCAGACAGAGCAGAACCTGATCCTCCACACTTAACTTAGGTGGTCTGCCTTTAGCTGGAACATGCTTCTGCAATTGCTCAACCATTAA
>NZ_JBBEUE010000056.1:0-371 GCF_037402435.1 Acinetobacter sp. NS-4
AGGATTTTAAGTATTTAAAACCAATTCTTCAAATGAGGACACACCCTAGTTTCTTCCATCAAGTGAAAGGAAAAGATACAGGAATCAGTATCATTGATTCCACTAAATTGGTAGTTAGCCATAATCTTCGAATTAAAAGGCATCGTGTATTTAAAGGCTTGACCGGTCGTGGAAAAAGTAGCACAGGTTGGTTTTATGGTTTTATGGTTTTATGGTTTTATGGTTTTATGGTTTTATGGTTTTAAATTACATATTATTATCAATAATTTAGGTGAAATGATTAATCTCAAGCTGACATCAGGGAATGTTCATGATGTTGCTGTACTGGATTCTTTAACTCAAGAATTAAAAGGGATTCTACTTGGAGACAA
>NZ_JBBEUE010000057.1:0-319 GCF_037402435.1 Acinetobacter sp. NS-4
ACTATAGTGGCAAGAAAAAGACGCATACCTTTAAAGTACAGGCCATCATCCATTATAAAACTCAGCAAATTCTGAGTTTATGCACTGATCACGGTACGGTGCATGATTTCGAGCTATTCAAACGCAATTTAAAGCAGATTCCTTCTGGTGCTTTTATCCTTGCCGATAAAAGCCAAAAGGTACTGTAAACTGGATCCTGAACTCAACAAAAGAAGAATCGGGATCGAGCATGTATTTGGTCGCCTGAAGACCTTTAAAATTATTGCTGAACGTTACCGAAATAGAGGTAAAAGACTGGGTTTGAGATTCAGTTTAATTA
>NZ_JBBEUE010000058.1:0-316 GCF_037402435.1 Acinetobacter sp. NS-4
TAACCTGAGTTCGATGAAATTCGCTTAGCCTCTTAGCATATTTTGGAAAGTTGGCTTATTGGGATTCAAGCAATATGCCACTACAGCAGCCATGATATTCACCATGAAGTTATTCACCGAACGATGACGTGAATGTTCAAGTTGATGTAAATTTTTTAATTGATCATTCACTGTTTCGATCAATCCTCTTTTGCAAAGCAACTGTTTTTCTTCTTCAGTTTGGATGGATTTATTTTTCATATTCCGACGTGATGGGGTCAATATTTTGAGTCCTCTTGCTGCTAAAGCTTCGGCTTTTGCTTTGCTCAAATAGCCT
>NZ_JBBEUE010000059.1:0-315 GCF_037402435.1 Acinetobacter sp. NS-4
AGGATTTTAAGTATTTAAAAACAATTCTTCAAATGAGGACACGCCCTAGGCGTAAAGTACCAAATTCGGTACCTTACGCATGAAAAATGCTTATAAGGTACCGAATTTGGTACCTTATGAAACTGTAATATTCAACTTTTATCTATTTTTAGGAAAACTATTTTCCCCAGGTTTTCTTGATCAGCAACTGCCGATATGCATGTTTGTTTATGACTGTAAAAAAAACTCTACTTTGGAATTTTTATCTCTTGATATCAGATGAAATCAGCATTCATATTGGTGAATTACTGTAATAGATTCTACTTATTATAATAG
>NZ_JBBEUE010000060.1:0-302 GCF_037402435.1 Acinetobacter sp. NS-4
TAAATCAATACCTTGCTCTTTTAATCTGCTTTTTAATTCTTGACTGATGTAGCCACGATCCGCATAGAGTTTCGCCTGTAAACCTTCAACTCATTGTTCAACCATTTTAATATCAGCAACATGCCCATTGGATAATGCAGAACACACGATTTCACCGAATTGATTCATCACGATATGTAATTTACAGCCATAAAACCACCCCATTGAACTTTTACTCCGTGATGCGATCTTGGCTAATGATTTATGACGCTGAATACGCTGATTTTTACAGACAGGCAGAGTCGTTGAATCAATCCATAAAT